>JARLJN010000079.1 GCA_031291255.1 Gammaproteobacteria bacterium | reverse complement strand
GCCAGCGATGGTTCGTAAAGAAATTTGGTCTCATGTTCTTGCATATAATCTAATTAGAAAAATCATGGCGCAAGCAGCAAGCATACATAATAAAAAACCAAGAGAGTTAAGTTTTAAGCGGGCTATACAAATTAGTGAGGCGTTTCGACAGATTGAAATATTAAAAAATGATAAATATTATGCGTCATTGCTTAAAGCGATCGCACAAAAAAAGTTAAATCACAAACCTGGTAGACAGGAGCCTAGACGTGTTAAGCATAGGCCAAAATCTTATCCTCTTTTGGTAAAACCACGAGCATTTTACTATCAAGAATTTGCAAAAAATGCTTAAGTTAGCAGAATTGGTGTCTGACACCGATATTTTAATGGAAGTGTTGGCGTCTGACATCGACATCCCAGGCTACATCACTTTATTTTTAATTACTTTTATTACCTCTTTTGTTCAAGTAAGATTTATTTCTATTGCGCGTTTTTTTTATCTTTAACGTTATGAACATCAATTTTACCTTACTCTAATTGGAGAACGCATATATATGAAACTTTCACGCCTTATTGGCTCTTCGGGAATTATAGTGACATTGTGTACTGCAATGCCTTTATATGCTGGCAAGTTGTTGCCTACCATTTTTAATGAAACATTTAGTCAAGCAACTGACGTACAAAATTTTCATACTTTAGGCACAAGCACTTGGACTATTGCTAACGGTACTTATTACTTAACTAACGCCAGTTCATTTCCTGATTCGACTGCTGGAAACGCAAACTTAAGTTTATATCAGGCAACACCAATAAAAGTGGGTGAATGGATTTTAGATGTTGATGCCACGCTCAATACAGGTGGCAAAACAAATGATACGTCTATCATTTTCGATTATTTTGACAAAGATAATTACTACTTTGCTAATTTCAGTGATACAACAAGTAATAATTTAAATGGTTTTTTTAAAGTAAGTAATGGTGTGCAAACCAAGCTTTCAAGCTTTCCCAGCACATTGTTAGTTGGAAAGAAATATACTTTAGAATTGCGAATGAGAGATGGCAACGTTAAAGCTTATGCCGGAACAACCTTCTTAAGCAAAGTTGCTTTTGTGCCCTTTGCATCTAGCCTGACAGGACTGGGTTCACGTAATGGGTTAGCGCAATTTGATAATTTTATTGTAGAAGGTCAAGGTACTATCCTCAATCCTGTGCCAGATCCTACAACGGATACACCCACACCTCCACCACCACCTATTCCGCCTACACCACCCGTTCCCCCAAAGCCAGAAGGTAGGCGTGTTAATGTGGCTAATTCTGATCAACTAAAAGCTGCCATTTTAGATGCACGACCTGGGGATACTATCACTCTTGCTGATGGTGTTTACACAACCAATGGTATGCCTTCACCTATTCCTGTTGGCGGCAAAACCTATACAGCTTCGTTTACTGCTACTGTATCAGGCACTGTGACGCAACCGATTTATCTTGTAGGTTCTAAAAATGCAGTGATAGATGGCGGCGGTACAGGGAGACAGTATGGTTTGTATTTTGTGAATGCTTCACATTGGGTTATTAAAGGCATTTCCGTTACGAATGCAAGCAAAGGTTTTATTATCGATGGTGGGAAAAACTTTGTTATTGATGGCGTGGAGGTCTATAACATTGGTGCTGAAGGCATACACCTACGCGCTATCACAACCGACAGCACGATTCAAAATTGTATCGTACACGATACAGGTAAGAAAAATGCGGGTTATGGTGAAGGTATTTATGTGGGGTCTGCCAATTCTAATTGGGGCACTTACACCAATGGCTTACCTGACAAATCTGATAGAAATCAAATTTTATCAAATACAATTTATGCGACCGGTGCGGAAAATATCGATATCAAAGAAGGCACCTCATATGGCGTTATCAAAGGGAATATCTTTGACGGTGCTGGCATGACTGGCAGTTTTGCTGACTCATGGATTGATATGAAAGGTAATTATTGGAATGTCTCTGACAATAGAGGTAAGAATGGTAAACAGGATGGTTTCCAAGATCACGGCAATCAACTAAAAACTAACGGAAACTGGGGCAATTTTAATACCTTTAGCAATAACACTGCTGAGGTAAATGGCCCTGGCTACGGTTTTTGGTTTCAAAACAATGTTACAGGCAATATAGTCTTATGCAATAATGTTGTAACGAATGCTCAAAGTGGTTATTCAACACTGCCCTGCTCAAACTAAGAAAAATCTATAAATGGTTGTTAGATGTCTCTAACAACCATTTAAATTAACTTTTACCATAGAAACCAAAGTCATTAAGTAATTTCTTCACTCTATCCTGGAATGATTGATTGCTACCACTTTATCAGCTTGCACTACAGGCGCATAACCAACTGTTAATAGTTTTTTAACTCGGTCTTTAACGGTTTGATTTTTTGCTAATTTAATATTTTGTTTTTCCATATATACTGATTTCGCATCTGTATTGAGTGCAATTTTAGTTACTGCTGGTAAAACCAATGCAGCGGCTTGTATCGTAGCTTCTGTGGTAGCAGAAGAGTGTTGGTGTCTGACGCCGACAACTGTGCAGATGGGTCATGTTTAAGTTACAGTATAATGCAACATGCATTTTGATGAGGTGGTACTATACCCTCATTCGCATTATGGTGATCCTGTTTCATCTCATTAAATAAAGCATTTCTGTTAGATGAAGCACGTGAAACGACACGACCTTCAGAATTCAGACTCACATCCGTTATGCCAGCATTGTGCGATAACAAATGTTTTACTTTATATGCTTCAACTAACCAAGGTCGATATTCATGAATCAGTTTATTCATCGTTAATTCATCTGGATTATTCAAAACAACTAAATCGCAATTATCTATATAAAAGCCATCATCTTCTGTCTTTTCTTTAACGTCTGCATCATCAATGCTGTTTAAATACAAAAATTGTTGATCTTCTTGTTTTCCTTTTAACGCAATAAATTTAAAAAAGATCGCTTGATGCGAAGCAGATTTAAATTGATTCATTGCTTCAACTTTAGCAGTAGTAGGTTCACCGTCAGTAATAAATATTGCAAATACTGGGGCATCACTACATTTCTGTGGCTGTGTAAGCACTCCCGATTGTTTAAAATAATGTTGACGTACAGCTTCAACGGGGCTTGCATAATTAGTGGAACTTTTTAGTCCGCCTATTGAGGCCAATACTAATTGGGTGGCATTCATAAAATTATTACGATCGATCAAGAGAGGAGGATAAACTTTGTCGCCAAACGGAAATAATTCTATTGTTTGATTATCATCAAATAAAAATCCTAACGTTAAAGCTTTATTAATTAATCTTTGTACTTGATTACCTTTCACCCTATGCTCAAAAAATTCATTAGGATTTTGCATAGAGGCTGAAACATCAAGAATTAAACAAACTCGCGCTTCATGATTTAACATGCCTACTTTTTTTGATTCATAGCCAGAGATGTAATCCGCTTGCAGTTCTGTGGGGACATTTTGCAGTAAATTTGCAACGGTACTGCCATACGTTAAAGCTGGAGGCGCTTTTTGACTACTTGATGAACTATCATCATAGGCAGGCGGCGCTACTGATGAAGGTTGGCCTGGTTCGATTTCTTGTTGATTTGAAGCATTGCGTGAGTACATGATAGGACCTTTATTTAATTGTAGTGCCGCTTGTTCATGATAGGGTTCCACGAAAAAAGTCGAACCCTATTAAGACGAATACACAAGACAGCTCGGTTTTTATATTAAACTACAAATCTATTATTCTTTCTGGAGCTATACTTATCATAACAAGCATAAGTACCGACACAACAGGCGCCTAACAATCCCAGGGCAACAATTCCGCCTAATACAACACCTAAGCCTATACCAAACCCTGTCGCGCTAGTCTTTGTGCTGTAACAGCTAGCCGCGGCATTGTTTAACGCATTAGTAAATTGACTGGAGGCTGTTGCAGAAAGATGAGTCGCTTTCCCCGTCGTTTGAACGCCCTGCCAGATTGAAGATTCAGCAGAAGCTGTCATTGTGCCCTGCCAATCCGGGGTTGAGGCTACAACTTCATCAATGACACCACGCAGAGTTGTTTGATCAAAGCAGATACCTAACGCCATCTCAGTAAAAACTGAACCACCGTTTCCAGATAAACCAAAATCACGACTGAATTGCGCTAATATAGAGCCCGTAGTCGTGTTTTTTAATGCGCTTTGAATGCACCAAACCATGCTACTGCAAAGGTCATCACCACCCGCAGAACCGGTTTGCAAAGACACTCCTACAGGCAGTGCAGCAACCGAGCTTGCCATGCCAGCTACACCCGCAAGTGCTAAGCCTGGCAGGCCCAATGAGGATTGCAAAAGCAACTTACCGACGTGTTGAATAAAGCTTGGATCTTCAGCTGTTTGAGCAAGTTGCTTTCTGCGAAGGTCATTAGGAGTAGGTAAAGATTGTCCGTTATTATCTACATAAGCGGTCATTTTATTTTTATTTAAATTGGGTTTTTTACGATTATGTAATCCAAATGTCACTGTGGGACTTGGATCAACTTCATCCAAGGGTTGAGCTTCTCCAGATAAAATTTTCTGTTTGAAAATTTGAGCTTTTGCTAGAAGCTTAGGATCATCATGAATAAGTTGAGCAAATTTCCCTATTAACTCTTCAACGAATTGTTCAGATATTTCTTGCTTGTCTACTGAGCTTGATGCGGTTTCATGTGAAAACATAAGATTCCTTTAAAGTTTAGTTTTTTTATACAGCCATTTTCGTTAAGTTGTTTCAGTGCAGCGAGTTAATTTGGGGTACTATAAAACAGGACATTGGAATCAGCAATAATATTGTCCCATAGGTATAGCAGGAAAATTTACGGTCAGGCTTGCAGTGTGCGTTATTAATAATATTCTCTACACAGGCGCAGGAATTGAGGGCGGTTCACAACAGTTTCCTGTTGTGAACCCAACCGTAGATTAGTTTTATGGCGTTGCATTCATTAATCGCACGCATCTTACAGCGTGTGGATCAATTTTATTTCCAGCTGCTTGAGATCCATCATATGTGCTCATGAACCAGGCACTAAAGTTAGGGATTGAGGAGTATTCTGTTGAACTCCAGTAAAACACTGCATTAAAGCCGCCGATGGCATTTTTATTTGTAATCAGACAAGAAAGTTGATTTATGGCAGGTAAAAACCAATCGTTATAACAGGTATTACCCCCAACACAAGGTGTATTACCAGCAGAATCTATCTCATAGGTTTCACACAATCTAGCCGCGTAAGCAGTAGAGACACCTAAAACATTCACGATTTTAATAGTGTTAGCCGAGCCATCCACATTACTTTGCGCATTAGTGATAGCTCCTGTTCCCGCACTGTCCCATGCTAATCCTGGAGAGTTGTCGGCATTAGCAGCAATTAAATTATTTAAACCACCATTAAGACAGGCAATCTTACCGCCTTCGATATTATCACCAATGTTAAAACTTGTTACTGTTAGTGAGGCGCCACCTATTACACCTCCAAACGATGCATTGATTGTAGTTGCACCGGCATTAACACCAGTCACCAAGCCTTGTGAACCCGCTGCATTTGAAACGGTTGCGATTGAATTATTAGTAGTAGTCCAGGTTGTTTCAGTTGTAATATTTTTTGTTGAGGAGTCACTATAAGTACCTGTTGAAGTAAATTGTTCATCCGTACCATTTGGAATTGAAGTGTTTGCGGGTGTCACTGAAATGGAGGTTAGTGTTGCTGCAGACACCGTTAACGTTGTATTTCCGCTCACGCCTTTAAATATCGCTATAATTGAAGTTGATCCTGTCGCTATAGTGGAGGCTAACCCATATGATCCTGCTGCGTTTGAGATCACGGCAACAGATGGAGTATTTGAAATCCATGTTGCCGCAGAAGTTAAATCTTGGGTTGAAGAGTCTGAGTAATTTCCTGTTGCAGTAAATTGTTGTTCTGTCCCATTGGCTATCGTCGGTGTGGTGGGTGTCACAGTGATTGTTTGCAATACAGGATTAGCGACAGTTAAATGCGTGCTACCAACAACATTGCCTGATGTGGCAGAAATGGTAACGCTTCCTACTTGAATTCCATATGCTAAACCTTCAGATCCCGGGGCATTCGATATAGTAGCTATAGTTGAATCTGATGACTGCCATGTAGCAGACGTTGTTATATCCTGGTTGTGGCCATTATTATAGGTCCCTGTTGCTGTATATAATTGTTGTGAACCTGCGGGTAGGTTCATGTTAATTGGCGTAACATCTATTCCAGTTAAGACTGCTTGAGTTACCTGCAGGTTTGTTGAACCAGTAACACCACCCAGTGTCGCTATGACGCTGGTTGATCCAACGCCTACACCTTCCGCTTTACCCTTGGAGCCTGCTTGATTTGATATAATTGCAACCAATGCTGATTGTGTGCTCCAGGTAACATTATTTGTTAAATCTTTAACTGAATTATCTGAATAAAGGCCAGTTGCCGCAAACTGCTGAGTTGTAAAAATAGTAGAAGTTGGGTTGGTTGGTGTAACAGAAATTGAGGTTAAAGCTGCTGACGTCACATGTAATGTGGTTGACCCAGAGATGGCCCCAAATGTTGCGGTGATCGTTGTTGAGCCGAGGCTTTTGGTCGTTGCTATACCATTTTGGCCGCTGACATTGGATATTGTTGCCACCGCTGTATTCGAAGAGCTCCACGTAACTTGCGATGTTAAATCTTGATTAGAATTATCTGAAAATATTCCTGTTGCGGTAAACTGCTCAGTATTGCCATTAGCAACGGATGGGCTAGTGGGTGTAATCGTAATGGATGTGAGTGTCGCACTGGTAACAGTTAGTATCGACGAGTCCGAAAGACCATCGATTGTTGCTGATATAGCGCTAGTGCCAGCTGCTATAGCTGTCGCCAGCCCTTGAGAGCCGCTTGCATTCGAAATGGTTGCATTTGAGGTATTTGAAGAGCTCCATCTGACAGAGTCAGTAATGTCCTGGATAGTGCTATTTGCGAATAGACCAATAGCGTTAAATTGTTTTGTAGTACTATTAGCAATGGAAGGATTGGTGGGTGTAACAAAAATTCTGACAGGCTGATTATTGCTAAAATCAATCGGTTTTACAATGCGAGAACAAAATGCTCCATTAAAAGCGCATACAGAAATATTCAAATTTCCTAAACTGGGTTGACTGCCGCTTTGTAATTTAACGAGTGCAGCACAACTAGCCCCAGGACTGAGAAGCCCGCAAGTATTCGCCGTCACGGTTCCGCTAATCCCGCTGTCCGATGGAATTTGTGGAACCATATTAGTGATCGTTTGACTCACGCCAGTCATATTCTGAGCCACGACAAGGACATTTAAGGTGCTGTTTGGAGCTAAGGTAACGCTTCTGGCATAGGGAGCCACCACAAAACCGGGTTTTGTTTTATTGGCAAATGAATTACACGTGATAAGAATCAAAATAATCATGAATAAACATTGTGAAATCCGTCTCATTAGAGCTCCTGCTAATTAATAAATACTATTTATAAAGTTTTACATGGGTGACAAATTAAACTGACAAGGTCAGTGTCAAAAAATGATGGGTAATTGGTGAGAAATGAAGCGTGTTGTTTGTCTGCTGCACCGGCGAGGTTTTAAAGCCGCCCATGCCAGAATTGATATATCGGTACCCAATCAAAACCTGCGAAGATTTGCCAACCTGACATACAACGCCAGCTCCGATGGAGTAAGCAAATTTCTTATTGGATCCATCACCAAACGGAGCGAGCATGGGTGCAGATGAGGATCCATCTGGCGATGTTTCAGTATAATGGGTTAATTTATTTAGTGCAGCGCCCACACCGCCCTGAAGATATGCGCCCAGCTTAGGTAATATATTTAGCTTGCTTGCTCTAGCAGTCGCTAGTAACAGATAAGATTTCATACTATAAGCATAATTGAGTGTATCAAAGTTTGGATCCACATTAACCATCGGTTGAACAATCCCTCCAGTCATAGAGGCATTTTTCAAATAATCGACCTCAACGCCCATGGCAGTTTCGAAGTTATTCACAGGGGTTGTGAAGGTCTTTTCAAGAGCGAGACCCAGTAAAAAAGTACCTTGTTGCTTCCCACCAGTGGAATAAGTGTTTTCAAGTCCAGGTTCGGGAGTATCGGCTAACCACACACTCTGTGCGCCACCCATTCTTGTGTATCCGGAGCTGACTATCAAGGAAGGGTGTAGATTCGACACTACAGATGCCGTAACTATTTCACTATTTAACAATATAGCAAAGCTAAAAAAAGATAAGAGAACTTTTCTGATCATATGAGTTTTAACTACTACTTTAGTTATTTTTTAAGTGCGGCAATACTAATACAACTTGCCAAGGTGTGTATAGAGCAGCTAGAAAATAAAAATATAAAAAAATCCCACACAGTTTACTTTTCCGCATGTTGAAAAAAGGCAAACACACAGCAACAAAATATCTAACAGCATTCGAGCAGTTTTATGTATTAGCAGCAGTCAAGAGTAGAATTTGTGACACAACCTGAAATTAAACATCATCATCACCTAAACCAAAGTCATCTAATAATTTTTTAACTCGGTCTTTAAAGGTTTGATTTTTTGCTAATTTAATATTTTGCTTTTCTATATATTCTGATTTCGCATCTGTATTGAGTGCAATTTTAGTTTCATCTTTAATATTAACTTTTGAAATTACGTTAAATGCTTGTTGTTGATAGCTAGATGAATTATTTGTTTCACCAACTCGATAGGTTAAACTTTGTAGTTCACTGACTCTAGACATTTGGTTTTCTTGCAATGTTGAAATTGTTGCTGACAAGCCTCTTACTATAGGTGTCAATTCAATAAATCCTGGTGTATTTTCCCATCCCCAACTAGGTATATGATCAGAACTTGCGAGCAAGGTTTTTATAGGGTTTTTGTTAACATATTCTGCTGAATTAGCACTGCTTCTTGCAGTTTGTGCGTAGGATGAATCAGCATATGGGCTTTCAAATTGAGCGTGAACATTTGAGCTGTTAAAAAATGTCTGTACATTTTGTCCACTCACTGATACTGCTGGTAAAACCAATGCAGCGGCTTGTATCGTAGCGTCTGTAGTAGCAGTATTATTTGTATTGGTAACAGGTGCAGCTTCAGGTACAGCTTTAGGGACAGCGACAGAATTTGGTGATGTAACGACTGGTGCGACATCACCAATGTTTACTGTCACTGCTTGCGTACTTGTTAAGATGCCATCGCTAGATGTGACATTAAAGTTGTAGACACTCTTTAATTGAGCATTAGGTGCATCGATAAATTTCACCACACCCGTACTTGCATCAATTGTAAATAATGCTGCGTCTGTTCCTGTCATACCATATGTTAAAGTGGTGCCAGCTATGTCAGATGCTGCTGCAGTATAAACTGTGGTAGCGGTTGTTGTACTTTCTGGAACAGTGACTGTTATACCTGATGTAATGTTGGGCGCAACATCACTGATGTTGACTGTTACTGCTTGCGTACTTGTTAAAATGCTATCACTGGATGTGATATTAAAGTTATACACATTTTTTAATTGTGCATTAGGAATACTTATAAACCTAACAACACCGGTTAATTCATCAATCGTAAGTAAACTGGCGTCGGTACCTGTCAAACCATATCTTATCGTGGTTCCAGCTACGTCGCTAGCAGTTGCAGTATAAACTGTTGCGCTTATATCTGTGCCTTCAGGAACCGTAACTATAGTTGCCGAAGTGATAGTTGGAATTACATCGGTAATCGTGACAGCCACAGCTTGTGTTGCAACATTCGTCCCTGCATTATCCGTTGCAACGACATTAAAACTGTAACTGGATTTTGCTAAGTTGTTTGTGACACCTGTTTTTAAGGACACAACACCTGCTGCATTGATATTTAATAAACTTGCATC
>JARLJN010000078.1 GCA_031291255.1 Gammaproteobacteria bacterium | reverse complement strand
AGGACAAAACTGAAGTATATAAACAGTTCTTCATCGGCACCAGTGGCTCAGCTGGATAGAGCAACGGACTACGAATCCGTAGGTCGGGGGTTCGAATCCCTCCTGGTGCACCAGTAAATTCAAGGGGTTAGGTCATTTTGGCTTAACCCCTTTTTTCGTTTGTGTGAGACTCTGTGTGAGAATTTAGTCTTGCTCGTTCAAGAGTCATCACTGCCTCAATCTCGGAATTTCCAAGACTGTTGTAGCGCGTCGCAAGGTTTGACACCATTTGACGCGAGGTTTGAAGCCGCGTTTGGATCCTAAAAATGACCGAGACAGGTGTAGCGCGTCGCAAGGTTTGAAACCATTTGACGCAAGGTTTGAAGCCGCATTTGTAGCCTAAAAATGACCGGGACAGGCCGCAAAATCTTACCCGGGTTTGTCGTCCTAAATATCCCTTAAATGTAGTTTGAAAGGAGCGGTTCGGTGAAGATTAATAGGAGATATCGGTACTTTTGGTAAACGAGATTTGTAGTTGGGTGATTATTCGCCTTCATTATTGTAAACCATGGTTATAAAAATGAGGAATTGCGATATCCTCAAGGCTTTTCCGTGGTGCAATTTCCTCGTAACGCCCTTGGTTATTGACCGGTTTTCCAGATGCCTCTTCAAAAATTGCCAAAATCACTCCCTCAAGAAAGATTGTAAAGCACTGAGAAAGAGATTGAACCTCTTTATGGAAGGTCTGCAAGGCAACTGCCCAATCGTCTGGGTTAATCAAATTAAATAGGGCAGAATTGACTACCAATTCAGATGCTAAGTGAAGATTGTTGCCAACAGTGCCTCCCAAAATCAATTCAAAGGCTTTCCCTTTCGAGGGTTCGCCCCAATTAGCTTCGAACTCTTCAGCCGAATAGTGGAAGGCGAATGAATTCCTGATTTTAAAAATTGTGTTTGTTTTTTGGAAATAGGTCTTGATCTCTTTGAGAGCTTCTTGGGAATGAATATGCAATTTTTCATCAAGCCTTTGAGAAATCCTCGTGCCAAAGTAAGCTGATTTGAGCGCATTCCATGCTTCGAGTAGTTTGCCAGCCAGGAGACGGGCGTAGATCTGAGCTTGTACACCATCAGCTAAGTTTTCTATCTCTGATGAACTGATAGAATTGCTAGGATTCAAACACCCTGTGAACACCTTGTTGAGGGAGTTCAGTTCATTTTGAATGTGTCCTGAGAGCAGGAATAACGAACGTTCTTGAGGACCCATTTTAAGTAGAAGAGCATTTGTTAACGGAATCCGTTGAATCTTCAATAATCACTCCTGTATATAGCAGAATGTATAATAAATAACTTTATGGGCTGCACTGTTCTGCTCCAACCTAAGTGGTAAAGAAAGATGGAATAATTTCGGAATTGCAATTTATTGGTCAATACTTCCAATTGTTCTGACCCGATCCATAGATATTATGGTTCTTTGACTAGGTTGGGTGCTGTTTGCGGTATCCGGTGCATTTAATAGCATTGTTGGTCTGTTATTAATATATTCCACCAACTCCACCCCCACCAGTCCCATCGTCGGCAATTGGAGGGAATGGTCTTGTTATTATATGATCCAAAGTTAATGAGTTATTGTAGAATGTAACTTTTTGTTTTTTGAAAAACTTAAAACATGGATCTTTTTCCACGTTATCACTTGGTCCAACAGGTGGAAGCCACCCTTTAATGTTGGCTTCATAGGAAAGCAACCAATGATCTCCATACAAATCATCGGTCGTCATATGGGTAGCAAAGTGGTCGAAAGTATAGCTTTTAGAAATTAGATTTTTTGATTTGGCATCTAGCGCTAAAATAGCCACTATAGGGTCTTCCATAATTGATACAACATTTAGTGCTTTTCTATGAATAGGTAACTTAAGGAGAATTAACGAAAATATTGCCCATGCGACTTCGCTCCCATGCCCTAGAGGTGCATGGGAAAATATTAGTTCATTGAGGCATTCTTCGTATGTATCTTTTTTTATTACAAATGATGTGGCATATCTTGCAAGTTGGTCTATGGCAAATTTTATTACTCCAGGCTCAGTCAAACAACATTGAGAAAGAAGATGTTGATACATATGCCAATTATTTTTTAATACCTTCAGGCCGTTCAATCTGCTTATTGCATACTTTAAAACACCCTCATCAGGATTTTGAGCTGAAAACTCGAAAGCGCAATCAAAATATTTCAATAAATCTGACTCTTGGCCTTTGTCTGTTTTTCTGAATGAAAATGACCTCAGCTCTGAAACCCATGACTTTTCAATACGAATTGGAAGTTTGAATATTGCGGTTTTTCTTGGATTCAATGACAATTCAAATAAGTTCAATTCCTCTTGAAGAACACCAAGTATATTTTCTGCTTCAGCAAATGTTTTAAATCCAAACTCATAGTCGTCAATGTATCTAAAGCCCTTAAGGTCGCCATTAGATCTAATCTTTTCATCAACAGCACTAAGGATAATTTCAGATATAAGCAATGATGGATCTGGGCCAATTTGCAGACCTATGGTTTGCCCATCCTGTGAATTTCTAATTAATTGATCCAAAGCATTACCAAATAGAGCCGGGGAATGATTTGCTTTTGCAACAGGTTTAGTATGAATAGCCCATGGAATACTGTGAGAATATATCGATGGGTAGAAACGAGATATATCAGCTTTGAGAATAAATCTAGAAGTTGATCGTAGCCTCGCCCGTTCTAAGGGGGCTGCGTCAAGAGTACTACGAGGATTTATTGCTCGTGGTTTTCTTTGTGAACCTGGGGAAGTGAGTGAAAATTTTGATCTTCTTGCAAGTTTGTATAACTCTTTCCTGTGTTCGACGATAAAGCTGGAAAGTCTGAAAAAGTTGGTCGGATTTGGAATACTTAATTTACGTCGTAATGCACCTGCTCTTGCTAAATTATGTACTGCTGGAATTGAGGTTACTTTTTTGTTTTCAAATTGGATAGGCAGGGTACTCAACTTTGCGGTAATGGCTTTCCCGTATGATTTTGTATTAAGGGAACCTTGAAAAATAACAATATAAGAGGCCGTGGCATTCCTGACAATCTGATACATTGTTTATTGGCTGCACTTCTCACAATCAAAAGACTTTCTTTTGGCCTACGCCAGATGATCTGTTCTGGAATAGGCAGTT
>JARLJN010000077.1 GCA_031291255.1 Gammaproteobacteria bacterium | reverse complement strand
TTTTTTGTTTTTTTGTTTTTTTAAAAAAAAAAAATTCATGTGTGTGGGGGGCCCACAAAACCCCCCCACACAACCCAACCTACAATAAAGTTCAGCTTTTTCTATACGCTACAAATGTGTGTTAGACAACAACACTCGGTATGCTTAATTGCAGCAAATGCCCAACAGTCGCATGCAACACATTCACCACAGGCGCTGGATACAATCCAAGAAAAAATACACCCACTGCCAACAACGTATAATTTGTTATTTCTAACAAAGTGAGATCTTCAAACACAGCAACATGTTCATTTGCAATAGGGCCAAAGAACACTCGTTTATACATCCACAAAGTATAAGATGCCGCTAAAATTAATGTTAACGCAGCAACCAATGCGACTGTGAAGTGCGCTTGAAACGCACTCATAATCACCATGAATTCGCCCACAAATCCAGCGGTGCCTGGCAACCCTATATTCGACATAGCAAACAACATAAAAAACGCTGCAAAAATAGGCATACGATTTGCTATGCCGCCATAATCTTTTATATTTCTACTGTGATTGTAAAATCGATCTGCCAACATCCCTACACCTAAAAACATGGCGCCAGAACCGAATGCATGCGCGATCATCTGTATCACTGCACCTTCCAAACTCATATAAGCATCTTGATAAGAAAAGGTATGACCATAAATATCGTAAATCATAAAACAACCCAGCGTTGCAAATCCCATGTGTGCAATGGAAGAGTATGCAATCAGTTTTTTCATATCGGTTTGTACAATCGCAACTAATCCTATGTAGACAATTGCAATTAGAGACAGCACTATCATAAACCACGCAAGCTCAGAGCAAGCCTCTGGAACGATGGGCATACTGAAACGCAAGAATCCATAAATGCCTAATTTTAACATTAATGCTGCCAACACGACTGAACCGCCAGAAGGCGCTTCTGTGTGTGCATCAGGCAGCCAAGTGTGCACAGGCCACATGGGTACCTTAACTGCAAAGGCTAAGAAGAAAGCGAAGAATAATAATTCTTGTTTATGCAGTGAAAGATTTTTTAGATTATAAAATTGTGAAATTTCGAATGTGCCCGTGGCATTGTATAAATACAACAAGGCAATCAACATTAAAATCGAACCTAAAAAGGTATAAAGAAAAAACTTAATCGATGCATAAGAACGATTAGCACTTCCCCACATACCTATACTTAAATACATAGGAATGAGCATACCTTCCCAGAATACATAAAATAAAATCGCATCTGTTGCAGCAAACACACCTATCATCATGCCTTGCATAGTCAGGAATGTTGCCATGTATTGTGCAACACGCAGCTTAATCGCCTGACAACCTGCAAGTATCACTAACAAGCCAGTAAAGTTAGTCAGAATAATCATTGCAAGAGAAATACCATCTACGCCTACAGCATAATGAATTTTATAAACACGTATCCATAATGTATTTTCTAAAAATTGCATAGCGTAGCTAGAACTATCAAAACTGAGATACAAAGGAACACAAATTGCGAGATTAATCACACTGAAGAACACAGCAATGACACGAGCTGTGTTAGCGTTCTTGTCTCCTCCCGTCATTAAAACGAGTACGGCTCCTAGAACGGGCAGCCAAATTAAACATGACAACATGTGATTTGCAAACATAAATCAAAATCCTAACAATAACCAACCTAGAAAAAATAATAATCCAGCAATCATTACCAAAGCATACTGATAAAGATAACCAGACTGTACACGCTTAGAAACTTGCGAAAACCACACTATCAATCGACCAGAGCCATTAACAAAAATGCCGTCTATCATCATCAAGTCACTGACTTTATAAAAAAAGCTGCCTATACGTCGCGTGCCGCGTACAAACACAATTTGATTAAAATCATCAAAACCGTATTTGCTTACCATGATTTTATAAACCCAAGAGAAACGCTGCTTTAGTTTTTCAGCAAAGTCTGTAAAGCGCATATTAAACATCCATGCAGCAACTATACCCGAAATCGCTAACCAAAAAGTCCAGGTATGACTGGCATGTACAGCCATCGCTGTTGCACCCTGATAATCCACCGCAAGTTTAGTTAACACATCATGCTGTGGTAAAACAAAAATACTGTCGCCTAACAATTTAGGATCACTAAACAACATAGGCCCTATCAATATTCCGCCTGCAATAATGCTAGGCACAGCTAAAGCAATCAAAGGAATTAACACGACCCAAGGCGATTCTTGTAAATGTTTTTTTGCTTCGGGATCGAGATGCTCTTCTCCATGAAATGTTAAAAAGAAGGCGCGAAAAATATAAAGCGGCGTAATAAAAGCACCCGCTACAACACAAAAATAAGCATAGCCTGCACCTGGAATGGATGACAACTTCACAGCTTCAATAATCGCATCTTTAGAATAAAATCCAGCAAAAGGCGGAATCGCAGCGAGTGCTAATGCGCCTATACCAAATGTCAAATAAGTAATCGGCATGTAACTTGCTAAGCCGCCCATTTTTCGCATATCTTGTTCGTGATGCAAAGCAATAATCACAGAACCTGCAGCTAAGAATAATAACGCTTTAAAAAATGCATGTGTCAGTAAATGAAAAATCGCTGCATCATAAGCAGAAGCACCTAATGCCACTGTCATATAACCTAACTGCGATAAAGTAGAATAAGCAATCACGCGTTTAATATCATGATGAAATACAGCGAGCAGCCCCATGAAAAAACAAGTGGTCGCGCCTATTGCTATGACTAAACTCAATGTGACTTCTGAATATTCGAATAAGGGTGACATGCGCGCCACCATATAAATACCTGCTGTTACCATGGTTGCCGCATGGATTAATGCAGAAATAGGTGTAGGACCTTCCATGGATTCAGGCAGCCACACATGTAATGGCACTTGCGCTGATTTTGCCATAGCGCCTATAAATAATAATACGCAAATCACAGTGATTGCTGGCGGAGTCACGCCTGGAAATACATGTATTGTTTTATCTAAAATAGAATTCACATTATTAAAGACATGTGCATAATCTAACTGTCCAAACAACATGAGTATGGCGGCAATGGCTAACACAAATCCTATATCACCTATGCGGTTGACTAAAAATGCTTTCAAGCTGCCAAATACTGCGGCTTCACGTTTAAACCAAAAACCGATTAATAAATAAGAAACTAAACCTACACCTTCCCAACCAAAAAATAATAATAAAAAGTTATTCGCTAACACTAAAGTCAACATCGCGAAAGTAAACAAGGAAACATAAGAAAAAAATCGTTGATATCCTGGATCATCTGCCATGTAACCTATGGTGTAGATATGCACCATCAATGACACAAAGGTGACTACAAAAACTAAAGTCGCACTTAATCTATCAACCAATAACCCTATGTTTAAACTAAACGAGCCTGACTGTATCCATTGATAAACTATACCATCAACTGCAGGCTGACCATCCAACACAATTAATTTAAAAAGATAACACGCTAACAAAAATGAAATTCCAACCAGTGAAATAGTCACTGTGTGTGTTGCACTACGACCAATTAACTTACCAAATAGCCCGGCAATAATAGCACCGGTTAAAGGCAACGCTATAATGATGAGCGCGATGGATAATAAATTATTTTCCACTTCTTTATCCTTTTAACAAATCAAGATCTTGCACTTCAAGCGTGCCGCGTTTACGAAATAAAACAACCATAATCGCTAAACCAATTGCCGCTTCTGCTGCAGCAACCGTTAAAATAAAAAATACAAAAATTTGTCCGACTACGTTGTCTAAAAAATAAGAGAAAGCAATAAAATTGGTATTCACTGCTAACAGAATTAATTCAATAGACATTAACAAAATGATAATATTTTTTCGGTTAATGATAATACCTGCCATTCCTATACCGAATAATAAGGCTGCAACGATCAAGTATTGTGAAAGTGAAATCATATTATTGTCCCGCACTATTATTTGGTTTCAATTTAGGTTCCGAATTCATTTTCACTAAACGCACTCTGTCTTTAGCACGTACGGCAATTTGCGCGCTGATCTTTTGTGACTTATGTTTCTTTCTGTCACCATGCGTTAACGTAATCGCAGCAATAATTGCAGTCAGCAATAAGACAGCAGCAATTTCAAAGGGGTAAGCGTATTCTGTGTAGAGCTGCATGCCTAAGCTCATGGTGTTGCTATAATCTACTCCTTTATCCATAGGAATGGGCATTTGTAAAAGACCGAAGCGCTCAGGACTTAATACCATAATCGCTAAACCCACAATGAGCAGAACTATCAATACGTTTATTGGTAAGAAACGCACAAAGCCTTCTTTCAAACTTAAACGGCTCACACTTAACATCATGACCACAAATAAAAATAAGGTCATCACTGCGCCTACATAGACCAACATTAAAATGAGCGCGAGGAATTCTGCGTGCAGTAATAACCATATGCCTGCCATGCAAAAAAATGTGAGGACTAAAAATAATGCGCCTCGCACTGGATTGCTTGAGGCCACTACCATTAATGCAGAAAACACTGCAAAGCTTGAGAGTATGTAAAATATAATTTGTAGTGCTGTCATAAAAAACCTTTATTTATATTTTTAAACCTATTAGGGAGAGAGGATGAAATCTTACCCTCCTCTCCCCGGCCCTCTCCTCCCACCAAAAGCGTGGGAAGAGAGGGAGAATATCTACTTCAGCCCATGCGCCATTATGCTTTTATTCCCCTCTCCTCTCGTCCCACCAACATCATGGGAAGGGCGGGAATATCTACTCCGCCATTATGCTTTTAGTCCCCTCTCCTCTCATCCCACCAAAATCATGGGAAGGGCGGGAATATCTACTCCGCCATTTTGTTTTTAGTCCCCTCCCCTCCAGCGCTTTTTGCTGGAGGGGAGGGTTAGGGAGGGGAGGTTAAAATCATCTATACGGCGCATCTTCCGCGCGTGCTTTTGCAATCTCTGCTTCGTATTTATCGCCTATCGCCAATAATTTTTCTTTCGTTAAAATATTTTCGCCGCGATTTTCCATGTGGTAATCATGCGCTCCAGTTAATACGATAGCATCGACTGGACACACTTCTTCACACAAGCCGCAATACACGCACTTAAATAAATCGATATCATAAAGTGTAGTACGACGTGATCCATCTTCACGCGGTTCTGCTTCTATAGTAATTGCTAAAGCAGGACAAACAGCTTCACATAATTTACAAGCAATACAACGTTCTTCGCCATTAGGATAACGACGTTGCGCATGTATTCCTCTGAAGCGAGGCGACATAGGCGTTTTTTCTTCGGGGTATTGTATAGTCACTTTTCTAGAAAAAAAGAAACGCCCCGTGAGCTTCAAGCCCTTTAGTAATTCCCAGAGAGAAAAACTTTTAATGAATTGTTTTAGCTTTTGCATAAAATCATCTCGTTTAGGGTCTGGGGTCAGGCCTGCATTGTGCGCTAAATCTTGGGTCAGGCCTGACCTCAAGATTTAGCGCACAATGCAGGCCTGACCCCAACCCAAAATTAAACAAACCATGGTGCCAATTTAAACTGAATCGCAAGCGTCAGTACGGCTATCCAGACTATAGTCACCGGAATTAATACTTTCCAACCTAAATACATAATCTGGTCATATCGATAACGTGGAAACGTTGCACGTATCCACAAATAGAAAAATATGAATATAGATGTCTTAGCCAGCAGCCAAAATGCACCCGGTACAAAATCAAATAAACTTTCTAGACCTGGTATGCCTTGAAAAGGTGATAACCAACCGCCTAAAAACATAATGGCAATCAAAGCTGAAATTAAAATCATGCTCGCGTATTCTCCTAAAAAGAATAAAGCGAATGCTGTGCCTGAATATTCTACGTGGAAACCTGCAACGATTTCTGTTTCACCTTCTGCAACGTCAAATGGCGCACGATTGGTTTCTGCTACACCTGAAATCCAATACACCATAAACAAAGGAAATAAAGGCAGAAAATACCAATGCCAAATGCCGCCGCTTTGTGCATTAATAATTGTTTGAAAATTTAATGAGCCTGCTGCCATCATCACACCGACCAACGCAAATCCCATCGCAATTTCATATGAAATAGATTGAGCTGTTGCACGCAGTGCGCCAAACAAAGCGTATTTAGAATTAGAAGCCCAACCTGCAATCAATACACCGTAAATACCTAATGATGATAAGGCTAAGGAATATAAAACACCGGCGTTAATATTGGCGAGCACTGCAGATTTTCCAAATGGAATAACTGCCCAACCCGCCATCGCGGTTGCTAAACTAATCATAGGAGCAATAATAAATAAATATCGATTCGATGCTGTCGGTACAATAATTTCTTTTAATATTAATTTAATGACATCTGCAAAAGGCTGAGCTAAACCCCATGGGCCTACGCGATTAGGACCTATACGCAGCTGCATATACCCTATGACCTTACGCTCAATGAATGTGAGATACGCAACTGACAAAAGCAGCGCGACAACAAGCACAATAATTTTTACGACTATCATGGCTACTAATAATAAGTCTGTCATTTCTTAAAATATCTCATCAAGTTATAAATGGTGGGTTACGATGCTGGTTCATCTAACCCACCCTACGATACTTTCCCGGATTCGCTGCGCTTAATCCGGGCTACAAAAACTTTCGGGCATTGCTCGCATTTTGTATCCCCACCAAAACTTTCGGGCATTGCTCGCATTTTGTATCCCCACCAAAACTTTTGGGCATTGCTCGCTTTTTGTAGCGTGGACAAAGGCGTTCTGCGCCGTGTCCGCGTGGTTGCTACAATTTATTAATTTCAACTTCACCGAACAATTCACTTAATCCCGCACTTGCCGATATGCCACCAGCAATATACACATTACGTTCATGCAAGCTATCATCAAACATCACAGGCAATATTTCTTCACCTACTTTTTGTTTCACTCTTACTTTCATGCCTTCTTTTAATTGTAAACGTTCAGCTGTTTTAGTATGCAAACGCACAACAGCAACATCACCTTCAATCACAGATTGTGCTATTTGCAACGCATGTGCACGGCGAACTAAACTATCCACGGAGTAAATAGGAATGCCACCTACTCTATATAACTTTTCAGCTGACGGTTTTACAAAATCTTTTGCACTCAAGCTATGAGCAACCGTTTGAGAAGAAAAATTTTCTTCTAAATTTAATTTAATCTCTGCTTGCACTTCTTCACTGGAATTAAAATCAAATCCTTGGCAATGCAATAAATTACCCAGCACACGTAATATTTTCCATGCAGGTCTTGAGGATGCAAATGGTGTAGCAACACCGTTGAAGGTTTGCCATGTACCTGCCGCATTCACAAATGTGCCTGACGTTTCTGTCGCAGGCGTCATAGGTAAAATAACATCAGCATCATCATTTATCATTGCATCACTAAACAAAGATAAAGACACAACAAAATCAGCTGATTTTAAAGCCTTACGCGCCATCACTGGATTAGCACAATCTCCATCGGGCTCTACATTCATTAAGATATAGGCTTTTAATTTTTCAGAAAGTTGCGCTTGTGCATCTAATCCTTTTTTCACTGTGCTTGTTGCATTAGGTACAGCACCCACTAACCAAGCACCTGCAGCATTTGCACCTTCTGTGAGAAAAGCCACTCTTGAAGAAGATAGTTTTGCAATGGTGTGAGCAAGCGATCGTATGGTGGCTGATTGAGGATGATTAAATGCAATATTCCCTAATATAATGCAGGCCTTTTCTCCCGCAAGTAAATGCTGCGCCATTAAAACATCGTTATCCGAACTCACAACATTTGCCAGTGTTACTGCCATATGTTCTACAGCAGAATCAGTGCTGGTCATTAACGCTTTAGTAATACCTGCTAATCGAAAAACTATTTCATCACTTGCAACTATACTTTTTTCAGCAACAGAAAAATTAAATGGATAATCCATCAAATTGATTGCCATCACTTTTGCATTGTTAAGCGCAGCTTTACGTACATGCAATCCAGCTATAGGTTGTTCTTTTTGTATATTAGAGCCAACTAATAAAATGGCATTGCTGTGTTGCAGCTCTGAAATGTTAAAATCTATTTTAGTAAAAATGTCTGTGTTTTCTTGATCTGAAAAATCTGTTTGACGTAAACGATGGTCTACATTCGACGTGCCTAAAGCACGCATTAATTTTTGTAATAAATAAAATTCTTCTAACGTAGAATTAGGTGACGCTAATGCACCTATTTGTTCAGGACCGTGTTTTTCTAATACTTTTTGTAATCCCTTCACTGCAAACTCTAAAGCAACTGGCCATTCCACTTCTTGCCATGAACCATTTATTTTTATTAAAGGCGTGTTGATACGGTCCACATGATAAAGCGCTTCATAACTAAAACGATCACGATCTGAAATCCATGTTTCATTAATTTTTGCATTTTCATGCGGCACTACACGCATCACTACACCGGTACGTGTTTGCGTATACGTATTCGAACCTAAGCAATCATGCGCGCTAATACTAGGGAATTGTTGCAACTCCCAAGCACGTGCAGTAAAACGAAATGGTTTAGAGGTTAATGCACCTACAGGACAAATATCAATAACGTTTGCCGACACTTCAGACTTCATAGCATGATCTATGTAGGTGCCTATTTCCATGTGTTCGCCGCGACCCGTCGCACCTAACTCGCGCATGCCTGCAATTTCAGCACCGAAACGCACACAGCGCGTGCATTGTATGCAGCGTGTCATTTCTGTTTCTATCAATGGGCCTATGTCTTTATCTGCAACTGAACGCTTGCCTTCTAAATAAAATGAATTTGCAGCACCATAGCCTAAACTTAAATCTTGTAATTCACATTCGCCACCTTGATCGCAGATGGGACAATCTAATGGATGATTGATAAGTAAAAATTCCATTACCGCTTTTTGTGCTGCTAATGCTTTTGGCGTTTTAGTAAATACTTTCATGCCAGGCATTACGGGTGTTGCACATGCGGGTAATGTTTTTGGAGATTTTTCAACTTCAACTAAACACATGCGGCAATTGGCTGCGACAGATAAATGTTTATGATAACAAAAACGCGGAATATAAATTCCTGCCTCATCAGCGACTTGAATTACCATCGCATTCGGTTTGGCTAAGCATTTTTGACCATCAATTTCAATTTCTATGTCTGACATTTAGTTACCTATTAAAGGTTTTAAAAATTTACCTTTCAAATCCGGTGAGACATTATGTTGGGTTTCGTAAAAAGCACTCAACCCAACCTACACTCGACAAATAGTTATTCGTTCACCAAACATTTTTTATGTGTTACGTGATGCACAAACTCATCATAAAAATGTTTTAAGAATCCGCCCACTGGCCACGCTGCTGCTTCACCAAACGCACAAATAGTTCGGCCTTCTATATTTTTTGCAGCACGCTTTAATGTTTCTATATCGTCTAATGTCCCTATGCCTTGTTCTATGCGATGCACTAAACGATAAATCCAACCTGTTCCTTCACGACAAGGTGTGCATTGCCCACAGGATTCTTCCATATAAAAATACGAAATACGTTCCAATGCTTTGACCATGCAAACACTGTCATCCATGACTATCACAGCACCTGATCCTAAACCCGATCCTGCTTTTTGAATACAGTCATAATCCATGTCTAGCGTCATCATTAATTCTGCAGGAATCACTGGCATGGATGAACCACCAGGAATCACGGCTTTTAATGTGCGACCTGTGCGTACACCGCCAGCCATTGCTAATAAATCTTTAAAGGGTGTCCCTAATGGAATTTCAAAATTACCTGGATTGTTTACATGACCCGATACACTAAATATTTTAGAACCGCCGTTGTTAGGTTTGCCTAAATTTAAAAACCATTCAGCACCGCGTTCCAAAATCACAGGGACTGATGCAAAAGTTTCAACATTGTTAATTGTGGTTGGACGGCCATAAATTCCTTTCGCTGCAGGAAATGGCGGCTTAAAACGCGGCATACCGCGCTTGCCTTCTAAAGATTCCATCATTGCGGTTTCTTCACCGCAAATATAAGCGCCTGCACCTAAATGCGTATAGAGATCAACGTTAACATGTGAACCTAAAATATTTTTACCCAGCAATCCTGCCTCATAAGCTTCGTTTAATGCAGACTCGAATCTTTCGTAAGGTTCACCAAAAAATTCTCCGCGTATATAACAATAAGCAACAGTAGCACCCATGGCATAAGCACCAATAATAATGCCTTCTATAATTTGATGCGGGTTATACCGTAAAATATCGCGGTCTTTGCAGGTGCCGGGTTCACTTTCATCGGCATTACACAAAACATATTTTTGTCCTGGCATATCGTGTTTAATGAAGCTCCACTTTAAGCCTGTAGGAAATCCTGCACCGCCGCGTCCACGCAATGCTGATAATTTTAATGCATCAAGAATTTTTTCGGGTGGAATTTTTTCATCAAGAATTTTTCTTAATTGTTGATAACCACCAGCACTTTCATAAGTCGCTAGTGTCCACGGTTTTTCTAAATGCAATGTCCGAAAACAAACTTCATTCGTCACAGAATTACTCCAACTCAGCCAAGAGAGTATCCACTTTTTCTGGTGTGAGACTTTCGTAATATTTTTTTCCAACTTGTAACATAGGTGCTGTCGTACAAGAAGCGAGGCACTCAACGCGGCGCAAAGTGAATTTCCCATCCGGCGTTGTTTCATCAAAATCTATATTTAATTTTTTTTGTAAATGATCCACTATCTTGTCACAGCCACACAACATACAAGAAATACTGGTGCACACTTCAATAATATGCTTGCCTACAGGTTTCAAGTTATACATGGTATAAAATGTTGCGACTTCGTAAACAGCAATCTTAGACATATCTAAATAGTCTGCTACCGCTTCTAACAATTCATCTGACAACCAGCCGTTATTTTCTTCCTGAGTAAAATGCAATGCTGCCATCACTGCTGAACGTTTTTGTTCTGCAGGATAACGCTTCATCCAATGATCTATTTTTTCGCGTACCGTATCATTAAGCAGCGTTTTTATTTTCTCTGACATTAACGGTCTATCTCCCCAAATACGATATCTAAACTTGATAAAATAGTCACAACATCAGCAAGCATGTGACCATGCACCAGTTCACCTAGTGAAGCTAAATGTGCAAAGCCTGCAGCACGAATTTTTAAACGATAGGGTTTGTTTGCACCGTCTGAAACAAGATACACACCAAACTCACCTTTGGGATGTTCGATGGCGGCATACGCTTCACCTACTGGTAAGCAATAACCTTCTGTCGCTAATTTAAAGTGATGAATCAGCGATTCCATATCTTCTTTCATGTCCACGCGCTTGGGCGGTGCGACTTTGTTATTGCCTAAAATAACTGGGCCAGGATTATTGCGTAACCATTCTATGCATTGTCGAATGATATGATTAGACTGACGCATCTCTTCTACACGGACTAAATATCTATCGTAACAATCGCCTGTTTTACCAATTGGAATTGCGAAATCTAATTTGTCATACACTTCATAAGGTTGTTTTTTTCGTAAGTCCCATTCAACACCAGAACCACGCAACATAGGACCTGTAAAACCTAACGCGATAGCGCGCTCAGGTGAAACAACACCTATATCGACTGTACGTTGTTTCCAAATTCGGTTATCTGTTAATAATGTTTCGTATTCATCTACGCGTTTAGGAAAACGTTCTGTGAAATCCCAAATAAAATCTAACAAAGAGCCTTGTCTATTTTCATTTAACTCTGCGACTTCTTTATCTGTGTGCCAACGTGATGCTTTGTATAACGGCATTTTTGCAGGCAAATCACGATACACTCCGCCGGGTCTGTAATACGTTGCATGCATACGTGTTCCGCAAACTGCTTCATAACAATCAAGCAACTCTTCTCGTTCACGAAAGCAATATAAAAACATAGACATTGCGCCCACATCTAATCCATGTGCGCCTAACCATAACAAGTGATTTAAAATACGGGTGATTTCATCAAACATGACGCGTATGTACTGCGCGCGTACTGGTGCTTCTATTCCCAATAATTTTTCGATAGCCAACACATAACCGTGTTCGTTACACATCATGGAAACATAATCTAATCTGTCCATATAACCAATACTCTGATTATAGGGTTTGCTTTCTGCTAATTTTTCTGTGGCTCTGTGTAACAAACCTACGTGAGGATCTGCACGTAAAATGGTTTCACCATCGACTTCCAAAATTAAACGTAACACACCATGTGCTGCAGGATGCTGAGGACCAAAGTTAAATGTGTAATTGCGAATTTCTGGGAGTTTTTCCATTATTGTTCTCCCGTTTCATAACGGTTGTCATGCCGTATCACTTTAGGTTCGAGTATGCGAGGTTGTATGCTGACGGGTTCATAAACCACACGTTTAAGTGCAGCATCATAACGTACTTCCACATTTCCAATTAATGGGAAATCTTTGCGGAATGGATGACCTATGAAACCATAGTCAGTTAAAATTCGTCTAAGATCAGGATGTGCTTCAAAAATAATACCGAACAAATCAAATGCTTCGCGCTCAAACCAATTTGCTGAAGGCCATAAGTCAACTAAGGTTGGAATTGTTAAATCATTTTCATCCAATAAAACACGTACACGTATGCGATAATTTTGTGTAAGAGATAAAAAATGATAAACCACTGCAAAGCGTGATTTAGAATGTAAGTTTTCTGTTTTGTTTGCATCTTCAATGGCACGTGTATCACGTCCACGTTCAAAACCATTTGTCGTTGCCGTCGTGGTTTCCCATTCGGATAACCCATAATGCAAATAATCTACGCCGCATACATCTATCAATTGATTAAATAAAAATTCATCTCGCAAAATGGTTGCAACACCTAACAATTGTTCTTTCGCGACAACTAAGGTTATTTCTCCGAACGCAAAATCGATAGCTGGAACCGTTTCTGAAAAACGTTCGGTGATATTAACTAGCAATGCGGCTATGTCAGACATGGCTTCCTTTATCGCTCTATGATTTTATTTCGTTTAATTTTATTTTGGAGTTGTATCACACCATACAATAAGGCTTCTGCAGTAGGCGGACATCCAGGAACATAAATATCAACAGGCACTATGCGGTCACAGCCTCGCACAACAGAATAAGAGTAATGGTAATAACCACCCCCATTTGCACAAGATCCCATAGAGATCACCCAGCGAGGTTCTGCCATTTGATCGTAAACTTTACGTAATGCTGGTGCCATTTTATTGCAGAGTGTGCCTGCGACTATCATCACATCCGATTGACGCGGACTGGCACGAAAGATCACACCGAATCTATCCATATCGTATCGTGATGCTGCTGCATGCATCATTTCAACAGCGCAACAGGCCAAACCAAATGTCATAGGCCACAACGAACCGGTATGAGCCCAATTCACAATGGTGTCTAGGGTAGTGGTAAAAAACCCTTGTTTTTCGACACTTGTTACTCCCATTCTAGCGCCCCTTTTTTCCATTCGTAGATAAAGCCTACGACTAAAATACCGAGAAAAATTCCCATCGCAATAATTCCAAACCAACCTAATTGGCGAAAGGCAACAGCCCACGGCACTAAAAATGCCGTTTCTAAATCAAAAATAATAAAAAGAATTGCGACTAAATAAAAACGCACATCAAAAGGCATACGCGCATCACTGAACGAATCAAAGCCACACTCATACGAAGAAAGTTTTGCGGAATCAGGCCGCTTGGGGCCTAGAAGATAACCTAAGGTTGGGACTATCACGCCCAGTAGCATACCGATAATCATAAAAATCAGGATAGGTACGTAATTCTGTAACATGGGTGTTTCTCCTATGTCATTACTTTTCCAATGACTTTACGACTACTCGACATTTAATAGCATATTTATTTGGTACCGAAGATCGGACTCGAACCGACACGGCTTTCGCCACCACCCCCTCAAGATGGCGTGTCTACCAATTCCACCACTTCGGCATTACTTTTATTGCTGAGGATTATTTGTTGTTGATCCCGTTGGAGTCGGGAGACTATTCGGTGTTACTGACGCAGCATGATCAACTTTATCAGGCGCTATAGGTAACACGATATTGGGTTCTTGGCGAGATGCTTTAGTTGCCATGTAATTCAATGTGATGCTAGTCGAAAAAAAGATTGCGACAAAAGCAACGGTGACGCGTAATAAAAATGAACCGGAACCACGGCTGCCAAACACAGTTTGTGATGCGCCGCTGCCAAAAGCAGCACCCATAGTCGCACCTTTACCTTGCTGCACTAGCACTAAGGCCACTATGCAAAGGCAGGCGAACATATGTAAAATTAAAATAAATTGATACATTTCGTAACCTTTTTCGTACTTAACACATTAATCAACTTGCCGCTTGGCAAATAGCCAAAAAACTCTTGGGGTCTAACGAAGCACCGCCCACTAAAGCACCATCTATATCCGACATGGAAAACAAGCCTGACGCATTATCCGCTTTCACACTGCCGCCGTAAAGTATACGCCTTGTATCCGCAAGGGCAACATCTTGTTGCGCTATTTTTTGGCGTATAAACGCATGTACAGCTTGCGCTTGCTCAGGAGACGCCGTTAAACCTGTGCCTATAGCCCAAACAGGCTCATAAGCCAACACGACTTTTTCAAATGCTTTGATCCCAACCGCTGCCATAGCAGTGGTCAATTGCTCAGCAACCACAGCTTCTGTTTCGCCATTTTCACGTTGTGCGAGTGTTTCACCTAAGCACAAAATAGGTGTTAAATTTGCTGCCAATGCTGCTTTTAATTTATCCGCAACTAAAGCCAAGCCTTCGTGAAATACATGTCTGCGTTCTGAGTGACCGACTAAAACATACTCACAGCCATACTCTTTCAACATCAGTCCTGAGACTTCACCGGTAAATGCACCGGACTCGCCTAAATAAAGGTTTTGAGCACCCCAGGCTACATTGGTGTGACTTAACAATTCTTCTGCTAATGCTAAATGCACAAAACTTGGGAGAACCACGACATCAACGTCAGATAGTTTTGCTGCACCTTGCGAAATAGATTCTAATAATGATTTAGCGGCTGCGCGAGTACCATGCATTTTCCAATTGCCTGCTACCATGGGTTTGCGCATAGACTATCACCGCCTGTATTAAAGTGGCGGTGATTGTAACGAAGAGAGGGAAAAGTTACAAGCTGCAGAAGTCAGCTATTTATATCAATTAACATATGGATACTACATCCTAAATCAAGACGACTGCCTAGGCTTAGGAACAACCTCTTCTTCTCTAGCTTTTATAGATTTTTCAATATCAACCGATAAACTTGCAATGGCACTGTTATGATCCTCATTTCCAGAGCCCTTCCTATTATTTATATTAATTTTATTTTCAACAGCACGCACCTCTGCTTCAATGTTGGAAAATAAATCAGTTCTATCACCTATAGGTATAGCAGCATAGGATTCATCATCTTTAAGCATGTTATAAGCATCTTGTAACTTTTCAAGACGCTGCTCCAGTGATAAGTCTTGCTTGCCAGCTTCATTGCTAAAGTACCCCACCAGTTTTTCATCTGGAGAACCTTCCTTACTTTCAGGTGCAGCTGCTTGCGCCTCTGCTGCAGCAAGTTTTTCTGCTAAAAGAGCTAATCCTGCACTATTGGACTCACCCCACTTCTCCCACTTATGAACTTCCTCTCTCTTTGCTTCTTCAGACTGTCTGTGAACAGCTATTTGGGGTATACCAAATTCATCTTTCACGTAACGTACTGGGACTGTAGCTTTGCCTGCTGCTTCTGTGTATGCTGCTTGTGCTGCCTTCAGAGCTGCTTGTGCTTCGTCAAACTTCGATTGCGCTGAGCGAATTTCAGTAGCTAGTTCCTTAGCTCCTCCAGCAGTTTGGTCAGGGGATTTGGCCAGGGCTGCTAAGGTATCATAACTACGTTGCGCACCCGCAACCTGTTGGTTAGCAACTTTAACAGATTGCTCTAATGCCTTAAGTTCAGCTGCTTCTTCTACAGATATTTCTTTTTCAGTTATAAGACTACCTAGAACAGCAGGATCTTGCCCAGGTTTTTCCCCACCCGCAGAAGGTTGTGCAGTATCTCGCTCTACTGTAAGACTGCTTAAAGAAGGTGCGTCAGCTGCGCCGGTAGGGGCAACTGGCTTTGCCTCTTTTATCCCACCCGCGACACCATGAGTAGGCGCCGCCTCGGGGCTTTTAGCAGCTGCCAATTGATTTTTCTGTGCAAGCTCTAATTGGCTCATAAAATACTCCGCGGCCTTTCGCGCATCTTTATGGCCATCCTTTCCCAACACATCGCCCAGGCTTTCTACTAAGTGGGCAGTCAACTTCTTTTCAGTTATGGGTTCTTTTAACAAATCTTGTTGATTAACATATAAAATGGCTTCAACTTGTAACGCACCTAACTTAGCCGCACCCTGCACCCAAGGTTTCTCTTCAAATTTCGCTCGGTTCTCAGCCATCTCGTGAGAAGCAAGATTTGTATTTTTTTCTGCACCCGTATAATGACTAGCAATTTTCGCTTTAATACTCTCATTTGTTGGCTTCCGACCTTCTCTCATTTCCTTAGCTACGTAGTCACTAACTTGAGTCATCACTCCCTCATTAATACGACGCTCATCCACAGCTTTGGCAAGCCCCATATCAGCCTTAAAACTTACTTTTGCCAAATCGCTCTTTGCTTTATCTGCCGTCGATAATTTTCGACTAGTGTCATTTTTGGCAGCATCGACCTTTTCAGCAAAGTCGACCTCTGCTTGCTTAGACTTGTCATATTTAGCATTATGTTTTGTTATCTTGTCTTTAACGTCTTTAAACTTGTCAGGACGTCTTATGCTAAGCTCATGCATAATTTTTTCATCAACATCGATACGCGCACTCTTTTTTGTTAACATCGCATCAAAATGATTATCAAAATACCCGCCTTCTTTGAGGTAATATCCATCATTCCCAGTTGGATTGTTGTGCGTAATTGTCAAATTGGTAGAACCATTTTGGAGTAAAAAATCCATAGCATCACTTTGTGCTTTACCAAACTCTGTCGGATTAGTAGGAGGCGGTACAGGTCTAGCGACCCCTTGCTCATCCAATGAAATGTTATAGCGATTACTGTGCGCTATGGCGTCCTGATTTTTAACTAAATAACCCTTTTCACGAGCCTCTCCATATTTAGCATTCGTGACAGCTTCATAAATGCCTGGTCCTAATTTCGTATAATCCCCATTTCCTAAGTTACCAGCCATAGTGTTTCCAGGTACCTCTTCAGGAGCTTGTCCCATTTTCCTCCATTGCGTAACAAAGCCCAAATCTCTATTCATATTGGCATAATGTTCATTTATTCTTTTTCTTTCTAATGCGTTTTTTATAGTCTCTAAATCTTTCTCCACCACTTTTTTACATCCCTCTGCGAACTTATCGGCATTGGCAACACCTAATGTTTTTAATTCTGCTGCAGCTTGTTTTACTTCTTGGTCAAACTTTGCGGGATCAAAGCTAGAAACATCCTTCATCTGATCTTGCAAAAGCCTTTCTATACGGTCATAAATAGGTGCCGTCGTGTTATTTTCACCTTGCCTTAAATCTCCTAACTTTCCTACTGCTTTCCCTTTCTTAAAATCAGTTCCTTCCTTAAAATTAATCACAGGTTCTCTACCCGTATCTTTTAAAGTTCGATGGCGAATAGCTGTATGAAGAGCTACAACCTCTTTACGCAACTTATGGATGTCTTGTTTTTGTTTGGCGTTGGCCTCAGCAGACTGTCTGACAGCAACGTCTACCCCAGGTGCGGTTGCGGCGGTAAGTTGTGATACCCCTGCACCAAGTGGAGCTGCCCCAGCCGGTGAAACAGGCTTTGGAGGAGTATAGTTTTGAGGATCTGGATTAAATTCCACGTTGGCTATTACACTAGGATCTAATTTAGAAAACCGCTCATCAAGAACGAAGTGCACCGGCAGGCTTTGGTCTGCCTTTGTTCGTGCTTCTATTTTTTCTTTGTACTTATCTTTAAGTTTAGAGTGTAAAGTATAATCATGTACATATACCTTTTTATCAAGCTCCATACGTGCTGCATCATACTTTTGCAATGCATCGAATGTGGCGTCATAGTTGTTGTTTTTCTTTTTTGCTTCAAGGAAGCTTATGCTTGCATCTACATACCGGTCTAAATACGGATCTAAAGCCTCCAGTTTTTTAGCCATTTCTGCATCTACCTTGGCTTTTAATGCATCACTTTGAGCTTTATTTATGGCTTCAATTTCAGTAACGTACCGTTGCTTCATTGCTGGAGCTTCTTCCTGAGGTAGTTGCGCGACTGCTTCGTTGAATGCTCTTTCTTTTTGTTTCTCTTTTTCTTGTGCAATCGTATATGCAGATTTTGGCTGATTATGGTTATCACCGTACCTTTCTCTCATCATCGCTTCTGCTAATCCTGAAGATAACGATTTGTCCTTTTCTTGAGTTGCTGATAAATATTCAGCTAAGGCTACTTGTGCTTTGTAGCGTGCCTGCATTGCTTGAACTTCATTTTGGGGCAGTCCCACTAATGCTTGATTGAACGCATCCTTTTTTAACTCTTCATTATCCCTTAGAAGCACATCCTGATTGGTCTGTCCTATAGACTTAAAATACTGAACTGTCTTGTCGTCGATCCCTTTTGTAATGCACTCTTTAGTTGCTGATACATAATCAGCCAAGGCTCGCTGTGCTTTTGTCAGCGCATCATTAGTCGCTCTACTGTCGCCCATCACAATACCCCTCGGAATCCGAATTTACATAGTTCTATTATATACCAAGGGTTCAAAAAATGATCCTTTGGAAGCCAAAATGCTGAATTTTATATTTCTTATTTGAAGATTCTTGTGTTTTCAATAAGATAGTTTTTATATTATTAGGGAGGAGAAGGTAAATCTTGTGCTCTAGATTGAGCTTGTGCAGCATAGACTCTTATGTCTTCTGACGTAGCATCATAATGCAGTACTTCCAAAGGCTTACCATGCTTATCACCTAGAATTTGTACCTCAACCCAGGCCGCCCTAGCCATTTTATTAAACCCAGAAAACTCTATAGTCCAACCTCTTTTGTACACTTCTCCAGCCATAGCGCGAGCTGTTTTAAGGGCATCTTCCAGAGTGCGCTCATGAGAAAAAAGGTCTTTAGGAGCCGCCACCAGGCAGCTGCCTCTGTCATAAACATTGTAATGCTCACTCGCTCCCTTGAGTGTTAATAGCGTTTTTTCGCCTGCAGGTTCGAGGTTATAAATATCCCATATAGTCAACACGGCAAAACGCTGCAGCAAGTAATACACTTCAGCTGAAGTAACAGGCCTATTCACAATATCTGCCAAATCAGGCAGCGGCAAATTGTGCCCTACAGCATCCCATATCTGCGCTTTAATCTCGCCTAAAGGTGTTACTTCTCCGACTTCAGGGCGGGCGTTAATGGTTAACGTGCATTCGACTTTTAAGACTTCAGGGGCCAGACTTTTTACTTCAAGTACTACATTATGTGTACCTTCCGTGTCCTTAGCGGGAATTCCCGTTAAAAAACCATCGCGTGTACAAATTACACCTTGCGGTAAACCATTTCCATTAGCAAGACCTGCAACAAAGGTTAAGTCTCCGCTGTTATCATCCGCTTTGACATATTCCCACAAATCTATAGGACCAAATGCAGCCCCTACATGCGTATGTAAAGGTGGAATCGGTGCTGCTAAAAAAGGGGGATTAGCAAGAGTAACATCAACATCTGCCACGGGTTGCGGTTGTGCTGCTATCGTTAACGATACATTGATAATCAGCGGTTGTTCAGCTTGACCTTTAACATTGACCACAATAGTGTAATTACCTGCAGTGCCAGGCTCAGCTATGCCTGTGATAAAACCATCTGCGGTGCAAAATAAACCTTGCGGTAATACATCACCACTATCAGTAGTCGCTGTAAAAATGAGATCTGCGCTGTCTTCATCTGCTTGGATATAATCAATTAAATCGATAGGTTCTAAAATGACATTTTCCTGAGCCGCTATCAGTGGCACGGGTGTCGTTAAAACCGGAGGCTGAGGAGATTCTGCCATATTCATATAACCTTTTAGGTTGATCTTTTAAGTATAAACCTAAAATTCAATGACCTAAAGAATTCTCGAGCTAATAAACCCAATAATCGCCCACCCAGCAAAATCATAATTCTCGACTATACTCAAATAAAGAACACTGCCTCTGAAAGTGAGCCAAAAGGGGGCGTCATGAGTGTTGGGCGAGAAAAAAATCCATAGCAGAGATTATTGATGAGCATAAAAATAATTTATTATTTGAATGCACTCAAGTTTTTGACGCACTCGAAAATGCAGAAAAAAATCCTCAGTATCAGCCACAATTTTTAATGGCTATAGAACATCTAAATCAACAAATCGAAGATGTCATGTCGAATAATCACTACGAGGGAGAACAAGAAACGTTTTTAATTTTCTATTCCACTTTAATTGAAAAACTCTATAACGATAAATTATTACAAGAGCCTGCAGATAAAGTAGAACAATTCGCTGCAAATTTAAATGTCTCTTTGGGTATGATACGAGATGATCCTTATCCTTTATTGGATAACACATCTGATTCGGTAAAAGAAACGATTAGCAAACGGTATGCAGCAAAAGAAATTGATAATTTTGTCATGACACGATTTGCTAAGTTGACGGCGATATTAAATTATCTTGTTCCATTTATGACACAATTTCAAAAAAGCGAAGAGAAATATCAACGCATAATGGAGCATGCAAAACCATTATATAATGCAAAGGAGCTTAGTAATTATTTTTCACAGCGATTCACATCAAATATATTAAATTTACAAATTCCTAACATACCAGCGCAAAGCACTATAAGTAAAATTCGTCATGGAAAATTTGAAATAGGCGCATTGATTCAAGATAATATCCAAGATTATAATTTTTTGATGTTACAAAATCGTGACCATTTAACAGAAAAAAATATGTCGGGATTGCAAGAGATGTTAAGCGACATATCATCTACAATTAAAAAATGGCAATCTAACTATGAAGAAAAATCTCCTCAGTCTGAATATGCCAATCAGTTACTGAAAATAATTATTCTTGAACAAAACAATTTTGCTGCATTTGTTTTAAATAACCATGAAAAACAATTAAGAAACACGAGCCCTGAACTGACAGCCTCTACACGCTCGCCATCACCGTCTTCAATTTTTACGGACTCCCCAGGATACGCATCGTCCTCTTCAAGTTCACCCATTTCACCCGAATCAGATTCGGATTTTAATTGGAATGTGTCGCCCACAAAATCGCGTGTGTCTTCAACAGCTGCTATGATTTCTTCAAATAAAGGATTATTAACAGGCGTACAACAAATAGCGAATGGAATTGCAGCATCTATGCCGGAAAATATAAAACCTGTTGAAGAAAAAAATCCATCGACACCAAGTACTAAACCAAAGATTGATGCTGAACAAGTACTTGAAGTGTCTCCTCCAAAAAAACGATTCTAGAATTAGCATAGACACATTTCACTGTCGTCCCGGACAAGCGCCGTCTACAGAACTTGAAAGTATAACTGGCCTAGTACGGCGCGCGATCCGGGATCCAGTTTTTTTAGCAGCATTAAGAGAATCTTAAAAAATAATATTCTTGTTAAAAATAAAACGTTGTCATTTGGTTTGTAACCTATGTCGTCCCGGACAAGCGCCGTCCATAGAACTTGAAAGTATAACTGGCCTTGCACGGCGCGCGATCCGGGATCTAGTTTTTTAACGGTGTTCTAATAAGTTAAAATGCCAGACTTTCGACAAGTTATTACAAAAGACACAGTTGGAATGATTACTCGATTAACATTCAGTAACATGAATGAGCTTCTCTCAATCCTGCTAAAGAACTGGATCCCGGATCGCGCGCCGTGCAAGGCCAGTTATACTTTCAAGTTCTATGGACGGCGCTTGTCCGGGACGACACAAGTGACAAATCAAATGATGTTAGACGTTCCCATGAACGCCACGTACTCGGGACCTGAAATATCCCCACGAAATTTGATGACTTTTCTGGCGAAATTATTTAAAAAGATCGACATAACTTCGAACTCTAAGGAAAGAAGATGTCGATCACCGATTTGTTACATGCTCATTTAG
>JARLJN010000076.1 GCA_031291255.1 Gammaproteobacteria bacterium | reverse complement strand
TGTCAGAAAATTATAGAAAAATGGAACCAACCCATGCACAATTGGGCGCTGATAATTTCTCAACTACAAATTTATTTTGATGGGCGTTTAAATTTGGAGCTGAGATAATTTATGCTGACACAGTTAGATGAACACTCTCACCAAATATTCTAACCTGCGTTATTTAAATTTTGTTTTTTGCGATGTAGTAGTCCATAGCCTATCACTATGACTGCTACAACCATACCAACCGCGAGCAGAGGTCTTACGACAAACCACGCAATTGCAAAACCGATAGTCCACAATACTGTACCCACAACGACTGCAATAAGAAATGATCCAAATTCAACTATATTTCCGAAGAAAGGAATAACATCTGCAAGCACTGAAACGGGAGCTAATATTAACGCGATAGCTATTATCATAGCTAACAAAGAGAGCCCTCTGTATAACCAAATCAACTTTTGATTTTCAATTTCCGCATTACGTATGATTTGCGCTGAGGATAATTGCCCAGGATATAATAACGCTATAGGAAGCCCCGCAGGAGCCATATAGGGCTGCATAGTATTACCGATTTGTTGTGCAATGATACTGACTGTCTGAGGCAGCACTGCAGTCACATGTATACGCACATCTCCAACCTGAGGAGATTTGGAATTTTCCCCTAAATAAATATCAGTATCATTGTGACTGATTTTTAAATCAGTATATTTTTGTATGTTTGAGGTATCAATACCGGCTAAATCAATGGGCGTTGCAAGAGTCATTTTCGAAACTAAATCATAAGGGATTATAAAGTCACCTATAGTGACCTTACTTGCATCTTTTTGTTTAGAGTTAAAAGGCTTAGTAGCAGGATTTTGATGACCTTCAGGATCTTGGAAATTTTTACTGCTGATGAGATCATTCGACCATACAGTTTCATAGGTGTAAGTTGTGGTTTGTGTTTCAGATCCGCCTGTATTTTTTTCTGTTGTAGTTTCTTTATTTTGTTTCCATTGAAACATTTTAACATCACGGTTTAGTCTAATTGCATTCATTTTAAAATTAAGAATATCATCACTTAATATATCTTCAGTAGTCGCAAGACCGCTTAAATAAATCACTTTCAATTCGTTATTTTTATCTATGGGCTTAATAGGAATTGATATGACAACTTGTTGAGTTTGATGGAGTGATTGAGCTTGATGTAATCCATTTTTTTCATTCCAAAAAATAAACCAAAATGAACCTGCCACTAATGCAAATCCAAAAAGCATACCAATAAGTGAGTTAACTAATCGACTAGACCAGGATGTTGTTGTGACTGTTTGAGACATGATAGCTACCTCATGCACACATACTCATAGTATAGCAGTAATTTACGATGGTGTGATAGGGGTCAAGTGTCAGCATCAAACTATATTGAAAATCTTATGCTCTAGCAAATAAACAATTAAATATGAAAATGAACACGCTGAGATGACAATAAGAATGAATAAACAAGAAAACTCAACAATCACACTCTGGCGTATATATTTTTTACTTGCACCTAATACATGCAATAAGTCATACGTTTGATGCCTTTCATCCATTATCAAATCTATCCAAAGTCCGTTTAATATTGTTTTTGGTAACATTTATTATGTTATCAATAATCGGCCTATATTGTCCGGTGGATATTAAAATCTCCTTTTCTTCATCCGCTATTTTTAAAATGAATTCAGCATGATTTTTAATAATATCTTTCATTGCTATGTATCTATAATTTATATCCTTGCAAAGTTGTTCCCAATGTCGTGCAAACAAATTATCAGCATCATATTGACTGCCTATTTTCATCGCCATTTTAGATGTTAATGTTGGATAAACACGGGTGCAAATCATATCGTAAAACGGTGCTAGTCTAATATTAGATTGCGTATAGTGTAGTAATGAAAAGTTTTTCCCATGAGCATCCATGTTACCTATAAGATAATTAAATACGAGTGCTGATGCTAAGTAATTACGATCTATCGCTGGTTGTGTTGTACTTTTCAATAATTCAAAACACTCTTTAAAACCAGGACCACCTTCATTCTGATATTTTTTTGATGTCAGTGTTCCAAGTGCTTGGCAAAAATCTTCTTGATGTACACGTTCAACATGTTTATCTTTTATGCGTCTGTCATAACGCTCAATTAACAAATATGTGATGTCTTTCACTTGTCGTAATTGAATATCAGGAACCGGTAATCCAATTCGTTTCGCCATTCTTAAGCAAAAATATTCATTTTCAACGAGTCCTTCAAAATGATGTGATGGGGGCTTTAATATATGTGTTGTTGGGCATCCATTTTCAGCAAGCGCAATTTGATTATCGATAAGACAAACGGCTGCTTTATCCTGGACTCCTGCAAGTGATAATCGCAACCCCTCAATATCATCCATAAATAATGGCTTTTGCGGAAGTTCAACTATATGTTGATAGAGTTCATCATCAGTAATAATTCTTCCTGTCAGAAGGTGAGGGCCCTGAGTGACTATAGGCTTATTTATTTCATTGCAAGAAATTGCGCCTGCACAGTCATAGCCTATTGCTTTCAACAATGAAAAATTATTGTTTGGGCTAATCCCATATCGTTTGCCTATTATTTTTTTTACCGTTTCACTCTCTGGCAACAGACCACCGAAATAGGCTTCAGTTTGGATGTCACCATAAGGCTCTTCTCGAAGAGGCATTGCTACTGAAATCATTTGTGTGGCAGATGCGTCATAAGAAAAGGCCATATTACCATTAGGAGTTTGTTCGAGTATTCCTACTGGTTTCCCATTTAATCGCACTGAAAGTTGATTTTTATTCATGTCTATTGCTCATCAGAAGGAGGTAATTGTGCATCGAGTTTTATGCCTAGCATTTGCATCACTAGCAAAGCCTTTTCAAGTTGGCAGCTAGGTTTTCCTTTTTCTAATTCACGAATGAATCGCTCACCTATGCCGGATGCGGCAGCAAGTTCTGCTTGAGTTAATTTGGCTTTTTTTCGAGTGGCTAGAATGAGTTTGCCCATGTCTATTGAATTAGTGATTTTCATAAATCGTCCTGATCGGTGTGTTTTTATTATTATAACTCTTTTTTAAGCTGAATCAACCCGTTCGGGGTGATTTAGGAAATTTTAGTTCCAACTTGAATAAAATAATACCGATCGGGATTATTTAGGTGTCCTCGTGCTAAAGATTAAATGTGATAGGGGTCAAGTGTCAGCATCAAACTATATTGAAAACCTTATGCTCTAGCAAATAAACAATTAAATATGAAAATGAACTCGCTGAAATGATGATAAGAACGAATAAACAAAAAAACTCAACAATCACACTCTGACGTATATATTTTCTACTTGCACCTAACACATGTAATAAATTATAGGTTTGATGTCTTTCATCCATACTCGCTTGCAAGCTGGTGATGAAAATTAAAATACCTGCGCCTAAGGTAAATAAAAATAAATATTGCACCGCTAAGGTAATCTTACCCACCAAGTCTTGAACTTGGGTCAGCAAACTGGCTACATCAATCACAGTAATGTTAGGAAATTGCTGCACTAATTGATTCAGTAACAGAGTTTGATTAGCTGCTAAATGAAAGCTAGTAATATACGTTGTGGGTAATTGATCTAGTAATCCCGGTGGAAATATCATAAAGAAATTGGGATGAAAGGAAGACCAATCTACCGTTCTAAAATTAGCAATCACAGCAGAAATTCTTTGTTCGCCTATTTGAAAAGTTAATGTTTCTCCCAGTTGTAACTGCAAGTCATCTGCTAATTTTTTTTCTACCGAGACGACTGGTTTATTTGTATCATTTGTTGTTAAGTTATTTCCTTTAACGATTTTATTATCCGAAGGAATTTGTAACATCCAACTTAAATTTAATTCTCTATGTAAGGCATTGTTGTTGCTTGCTGATTGAGGTACTGCAGTTAAAATGGGTTTCCCATTCAATGCAACTAAGCGCCCCCTGATCATAGGATATATACCTTCAACACTCACTTTATTTTGTTGAAAAAAATGTTGTAAGTTATTTATGTCTGTAGGCGCGATATTGATTGCAAAATAATTGGGTGCTGTACTTGATAATGATTGCTGCCATGTTGTTAACATGTTTGTTCGTATTAAACCGACTACAACTAATGATATTAAAATTAAGTTAAAACCTATAAATTGCAATAAGACAGTTTTAGGATGCTGTACCAGCTGGCTTAAACCTCTTCTGATAGGTCCTTCTGTGTATGAAATTATAATGTCTAACAGCTTTAACAATAGCAAACCTATACCATATAAAATAATAACACTGATGATTAACGTCCCAAGAAAATAAAAAGTTAATAATGAAAAATTCATAAACCAATAAATAAAAAGTGAAATGAATAAAATTGAAATAATGGAAAGCAATGGTCCACGCAAAAAGCTTGGCGTGATTTCATTTCGCCAAATATATAGAGGTGAAGTTCGCGGCAACACGTAAATAATAGGATAAGAAAATGTAAATAATAAAAAAATACTAGTTATAAATCCCAATATAACAGGAGAAAAACTTGATGCCGGCAATGTAAACGCTAAAAAATTTTTAAATAAATTCGCAAATAGAACTTGAGCAAAATAGCCTATAATAATACCTGTGCAGCCAGCTACTATCGCAATTATTTTCAATTGAAAAAGAATGATGAGAGTGATTTGTTGTTGTTTAGCACCCAGGCATCGCCATAAAGCAACATAGGCATAATGACGTCGCAAATATTGTTGAACACTCAGTGCAATCGCAACACCGCTCATAATTAAACAAGACAATAAAACTAACTGCAAATAATTTTCAGTGCGCTGAAGCACATTAAGCAAAGCAAAATTTTGATTGTGAACGTCTAGTAATGTTTGACTGGCTTGCAATTGAGGCGTAATCCACTCACGAAATTGTAGTAACTTTTCTTTTTCACCGACGAGTAATAAACGATAATCTACACGACTACCTGGCAATACTGTTTTCGTAGCCGGTACATCATCTAATCTCATCAACAAACGTGGAGCAATCGCCCAACCTGTATTTAACATATCTATATCGGGTGTCAGAATTTTTTCTATTTTAAATTTTTTTGTGCCTATGGTGATGGCATCATTGATGCTAGCTGCTAGTAACGGTAATAATCGTGGCTCTACCCAAACAGCCGATAGAGCAGGGTGCATGTTTGTCTCACCCAAGAGAGGATAATTATCCGATACAGCTTGTAAATTAACTAACTGCAAATGATTTTGAGTGCTAACAACAGAAGGATAGGACCATACCTCTGCAGTTTGTAATTGCAGTTTCTTAGCTTGCTCTATCCAGAGTGCTGGTATGGCAGATGAACTACTAACGACAAGATCACCACCCAGAAATTTTGCGCCTTGTTGTTCAAGTCCACGCACTAATCTATCCGTAAAAAAATGAATAGAGGTTATCGCTGTAATCGCAAAGAGCAGGGCGAAGAACACAACAAACCATTCACCAGATCGCCATTCACGCCATAATAATTTTGCTGCTAACAAGAAATTCTTTAGCATGGCTGCAAAACACCTTCATTTAATAATAAACGTCTTTGACAGCGTGATGCTAAGGTTTCATCATGCGTAACTAATACCAATGTTGTGGCTTGAAGTGTGTTGAGTGAAAATAAAATGTCAGAGATCAAATGTCCTGTGTGCGTATCAAGATTACCTGTCATCTCATCTGCAAAAACAATTTTAGGGTTATTGATAAATGCACGTGCAATCGCAACGCGTTGCTGTTCTCCACCTGATAATTTTGATGGATAATGATTGAGTCTATCGCTCAAGCCAACTCTGTGTAACCATTCTGTCGCTTCTTTCTTACAACGTTCATAGGAGACATATTGTATCTCCAGTGGCAGCATGACATTTTCAAGTGCAGTTAAAGTAGGTAACAGATGAAACGATTGAAATATGAACCCTACAGATGCTCCTCTAATCAATGCTCGCTGTTCTTCGTCTAACGCATTTAAATGATGTTGCTGAAAATATATATCACCTTGTGTGGGTAGATCTAAGCCTGCAAGCAACGTTAATAAGGTGGTTTTGCCAGAACCAGATGCGCCTAGTATCGCGACGGTCTCACTGTTTTTTATAGTGAGATTTACGTCTTTTAAAATGGTGATTTGACTATCGCCACTGGGCACCTGTTTGTTAAGATGGGAGACTTCTAGAAATGCTGAGGCGTCCATTTTCATGAAAAAATTCCTCATTGCTATAATGATATTATTTTTTACTCTACCAGCGCTGGCAGAAAATACAATATTAATTGTGGGTGATAGCTTAAGTGCTGGATACGGTATAGACCCCGCAACGGGGTGGGTCATGTTGTTAAAGCAACGCTTAAAAGATTTAAAATACAATTACCAAGTTGTTAACGCCAGCATATCGGGTGATACGCTAAGTAATGGTTTATCACGGTTACCCGATGCACTCACAAAATATAAGCCTAACATCACGATAATTGAGTTGGGCGCTAATGATGCTTTACGTGGTTTATCACCAGAGCTTATCAAGAAAAACTTAGATAGTTTAATTTTGTTAGCAACAAAATCAGGTAGCAAAGTGTTGGTTCTAGGTGTGCGCTTGCCGCCTAATTACGGTGAGGTTTATTCAAATGAGTTTCAACGCGTTTTTCAAAAAATAAAATCCACTCATGATATTAAAGTTGTACCATTATTTTTGAAAAATGTAGATGACAAACCTAAACTCATGCAAGCTGATGGGTTACACCCGGTAACTGAGGCACAAATTATTTTGTTAAATAATGTATGGCCTGCGTTAAAAGAATTACTGTAATGAGCTCGCGGACACGGCGCAGAACGCCTTTGTCCACGCTACGATACAGCGTAAATTATTAGTGGTGTGGCTTTTGTAGCCCGGACAAAGCGCAGCGTGTCCGGGAGTGGATGACAAGGTTTATTGACATTCCTTGTAGAGCTTAATCAATTTGTCATGTTCCTTAGGAGCTGACTCATAATCACTTGCCGTTAATTCAGCGAATTTGTTATCAATAATAAAATTTACACTCTCAGGTGAAAACGCACATTTCTGTTCTACTTTTTTATCGTCTAGCATTAAATAAATATCGACTGAACATTTTCCATTTTTATATCCAGTGATAAGCGCTGTTCTTTCAATTAACTTGTAAGTTCCTGGTGTACACTGCTTTAACTTATCTAAATAAACTGTAATGCGTTTTTGTGCATCAGGATTTACGACAAATTGATATTGACATTCATCAGTCATAATATGTTTAAGTCTTTCCTTATCTTGTGCATCAATCTGATTTACAGTATCAGCCTTTAAGCCAATTTTAGCATTCTTCTCTGTATAAAATTGTAAACTGTCTGGTGTTAAGTGACAGGTTGAATTTCTATTAACATCATCGCTAAGTACAGTACTCGTCTTCACTATGCATTTTTTGTCTTGATAACCCGAAATTGTCGCCTTTGTTAAATAATAAAGAGACTGTGCTTTACCATTAATATTAACCGCAGGCAGCACCTTATGTTCAGCCGGAACATTATATGTTCCTGGAGTACATGCTCTTAATTTTGCAAAAAAATCGATTGTTTTTTGCAGAGAAACTTTTTGTAACAGCACTACTTGCTGCCCTAAAGATTGATTATCCGTTTTGAAAGAAGCATTAAACCAAGTTTTAAATTGTTCTTCTGTGTGTTTAACAATAGGAACCATCATTTGTTCCATTTGTTTTTCTTCTTCACTTTGATTTTTTTCTAAATTGCCAAACCTAGAGTAGGGCGTGGGTGCTCTCTTTGATATTTCTTTTTTTCCTATCATTACAGTCTTAGGTTTGGATGTTACAGGGATAACTTGAGTTACTGTTTTTACAATTTTAGGTTTAGAGATTACTGGAATAACTTTTTTTTCAGTTATGAGAATTTTAGGTTTAGGCGCTACAGGAATAATTTTTGTTTCCGTAGTGATGGTTGTAGGTTTAGATGTTGCTGGAATAATTTTTTCTTCTGCAGTGATAGCCTCAGGTTTCGAGGTTTCGGGAATAACCGTTGTGACTGTTGTTACCGTCGAGGGTTTAGAAATTTTTGGTGTAAGCATTGCTGAAAAAGTTTCGCTTTTATATTCCCCTTGCACACTCAGAACATTACCATCATTGTCTGACTGTACAGATAAATAATTCTCATTATTTTCTGGACATTGCCACCTATAATCATGTTTATCTTCAGATACAGTATTAGGTGTGACTTCTTGCAAAGCTTTAAGCAACCATGGCATCTTCATCCATGGCATGGTTTGTTTATCAATCGATGTATTATATTTCTGTATGTCATTTTTAATTTGGCTAACAACCGAATTACAAGATGCAGCTTGACTCATTGCAGGGATAATACAAATCAAAAGACATGAGCATATAGCCATAAAACGTGCAAACATATCAATTCCCTTTGATAATTATTTACCCAATGATAACAAGCTTATCTTTCAGACTCAATTATATTTCGTAGGGTGGATTACGGCCCTTGGGATGCTTGCCGTGCCACTCTATGAAAAATCCATATTTACATTATGGTACAACAAGATTTTTGTTGTTTTTGATCTTGGTTTTTCATATTTGTATTTGAAAATAATCTATTGGGTTCTGTTTTTCTTCCAACAAAATCATTTAGCCCCTTAACATCATATTTTTGACTAGAAGAATTTTTCTTAACTGTATTTACTGTTGGTTTTGATTCTTCTGAATATATACTCAACGCTTTTTTTGCCAACTTAAATTTATTTTCACATATTGCCAGATGAAGTTTTTTAGTTTCCAATTCAGAATATTTTCTAATACGAAGATCAAATTCATATTCAAGTTGTTGAGAAACTGTCATATAAAGATCATTGAATTTAATAATTTTCTTTTTGGTAAAATTAAATTTTTTCGTTATTTTTTGTCGCTTTAACGTATCTTGATTCAACTTAAATAATTGTTTTTTTGCTAATAGATGTTGAATAGTGAAATGACCCATTGCACACAATTCTTGGTACTTCATTTGGCATTGCAACATATCCTTAAATGAATCGTTAAATTCACTTTCAGTTTCAAATACATTCATTAAAAGTTCGCTGTAACTCATTTTATTCTCTGACAAATTAGTTGTGTGGCTTAGTATTATACAGCAAGATGACGATTATTGTAAACAATTTGCACCAAAAATGTGCGTATGATTGAATTATGCAAATAGTAAATATATAATATAATCATATAATTAGAATTTATTCGTCTAAAATATGACCTAAAATAACAAATTAGTGATAATAAATCTAAAATTCTAGGGTATCATTTACCTAGAAAAATCATTTTTGACGACTGGAGTTAGCATGCCTGAATTTAAAAAAATATATGATGACAAGCGCTTTAATAAAGTAAGTGCAGAAACTAAAACAGATATTATTAGTGCGATTGGTTTTGATATCAGTAGTGCTGAAGATGATGTAAAAGAAAGTAAATTCACAAAAGAAATATTGACCGAAGCTTTACATTATCTGATCGCCAAAACAGCAAGGCAAAACGCTAATGTACGAGCTATCATTAGACAAGATAGCAGCTCAACTTCTTCTTCAGTCTCTAGCTCATATTCCTACGATCCTTTTTATTTTGGTAACCGTGATCCATTATTGTGGTATGCCTTAGGCTATCATTCAGGCTACTCCCATGGCAGCAGTAGTATGCCTATGGGCGGTGGTGGCGGTAGTAGTAATAATGATTGTAATGGAGAAACACTTGCAATTGCGTGTGGCATAGCCTGTGTTTGTTCCGCTGGTGTTTGTTGTACTTTATGTACCAAAGCAACTCTAGATGGACCTGAAAGCGATAATGTAAAAACAGCTAAAGTATCTGCTTCAGTAGTAACAGCTATAGCAGTATTTACGTTAATGATTTATTTGTTAAATAAAAATGATGTCTGGCATCAAGATCTTGTTGAAAATCAGAATTGGGATGAAGGCGGTTATCGTTTCTTTTTGTTCTTGGTTTCTGCATTCGGTGGTCTTTTTTCTGGCGGAGTTGTTTCTACTGCGAATAATATTTTTCAATGTCTTCCGCAACCAGAAGATGAGATACCTAAGCCATCTGCAGAAGTATTAGAAGCAGTAAAAGACTTAGCCGTTATCGAAGAATTATTAACGAAAGGCTGGAAGAGAGAAGGAGACGATGTAGAGCAATGTAATGCATTCATTCGTGAAGTTGTAACTATGTATATTGCAACAATCGCAGCAAGGCCTATAGGTAGTGTTTAAATAACTGTGTCAGCTTTCTTAAAATTGTTATAATTCCATAACTTTGGAGAGCTGAACAACATGAACAACCGTGATATTAATTTAGATAATTTTGATTTCAACCAATTTCAAAAAGAAGCTATTGAT
>JARLJN010000075.1 GCA_031291255.1 Gammaproteobacteria bacterium | reverse complement strand
TCTCCCAAAACGACAACTTCTGACTCCAGAATCTCATGACTTTTCACCTGGAAACTCCATGAGCCATCAAAGGCATCATTGAGGCGTTTAATAACAGCATGCCCCTCAATATATTCGATGGTTTTTCCGAAATTACCGTCCGGTTGCTTAATTTCCTGCGGGGCGAAAGGTTGTTCCAATAATTGACGATTCATAATGATACCCTCCTGTAATGGTTTTTAGAGATGCACCGTGCAAATCTCTCATCAAAACAGGACCCCTAAAAAACATGGCGAAAATAACGATGGGACCAGAACAAAACAACTGTCTGTACTCTACTCTGTGCCACATGCCGCAAATGGCTAACAGTACCCTAGGGGGGCTATATTTGATATTCAAACAATATCAACAAGACGCCTCGCCCTGGGAGGTCGTAAAACACTTTCGAATAAAAATTTGCATGTAACCACGATGAACCCAGCTCGACGTGGCGACAAATATGATATCTCAATTCTGGACGGTCTGGGCGGTATGGACGATGCCAAGGACTCCGAATCCCTGTGGTCGCAGAAAATGAAAGAGAGTAATGAGACCGAAAGTTATGAGATATTTCCTGTATCAACCAGAGAGGCAGAAAATGACCCAACGCTGCAATTACAAGTTAAAGGCAGTCTCAAAGTACTCAATGGCATGAAGAGGCTCACAGAGGGGCAAATACAACCTTCTGCGTGCATGGTGCAAAGGGTGGTGCTAGGGTGGTTGGTACTGGATTGGGTGATGTATATTTGTACTGCTATACAATCATCGCACTTGACAGGCAGATGAGGTTAAAATCTTCTGTAATGCAAAGTACAAAAGGGATTGAGAGGATTGGTGCTTGTTATTTTCCCTTTAAGAGAAGGGCTACTTGGCGCGGCATAGGAGCAGGATAATTTTTTTCCAAAAAAATTTAGCCGTTTTTCATTAAAAACCATCATATGTTTTCAGTGTAAAAGTCATTTTCTACTCTATGCAGGAATCCATTAAACTCTTCAAATGAAAAATATAGTGTGCCCTTATCATTTTTGAAACAATATCCATTCTCGTCAATCTCAAAGTTATGATGAACTATTGAATCACGAATGATTTTGATTTTTTCTACATCTCCATTTAGTTCTTTCTTCTGATTCTTATATTCCTCTTTTATTAAGATGAGTGGCAGCAACCTATATACGCCAAAATTCTGGTTAAGAAGAACATGCTGAGTTCCGAACTTTTCTCTAAAATTATTCCTTATCTTGCCAAGCGACATCTCATCACCATCATTATCAAACACGTTCAGTAAATATTCAACATATTTCAGATGAGCATTAATCGCCAAGATATCATTCATGATGTTCCTTTATTGACGGCTAACGATTTGGGTAAGCCGCCGGAGTTATGTGCTGCGCCATTATCATGAAATTCTTTTTACAAGTCTATAAATATGGGGAAGAACATGTTTTACCCACGGTTCATTTGCCATATTCTCAAGATCACTGTCTAAAAATATTCTTTTTGTCATATCGTAATATTCTTTGTATTCCAACAGAAACCATGTGGCAGCAATCTGCTCAGTAATATTTGGTGTTGTTGAGTCTGCCCTTTTTCCAGAGATTACTCCAATGAGATCCATATATGTTTTATAACGTTTCTCTATAAGTTCTCTGCGCCTTGTATCTATCCATTTCACAAAACCAAGAAGGCCGGTAAAACAGACAACAATCAATCCAATTAAATCTTTATTTTTGGTGATAAATTCTAAAATCATTCCACTCATTTTCCCTGAGAGCACATATCGTTTCTGCTCACCTATTATTTGGCTTTCCGTTAATCATAACAACTTCTTTCTCTCACATTTTGCCATAGGACATGATGTCATAGGTTCCTCCAGTTTTATAGGTACCGAGCGAGCTACCCCTCATTGTCAGCTTCAGGGAGTATTTTTGCTAGATCATCCTCTATATCCAAGCCATATTGAGCGGCTATACGGGCTATATGGACACCAAATATTCCGCGCATTTCACCAAGCGCTTGGTTAAATTCCCAGCTTGCATAATGACCATGGTTGTTTGCGAAATGAACAATTCTGCCATTTTTTTCTGCTTGAACAGTATTCAGAAATTTCCGGCAAGCGGATCTCATAGCCCGGCAACTTTCAATAATCACATCCTTTGTATCAACCTTTGTAAGTTCGATTGTAAGAAACTCTCTGATCTTTATAACAGATTGGACGCAATGATGAGGAACTTCAATCTCCGATGGCGTATATAGCACCCGGCGATCTTCAAGGAAGGTCACAAGACGTTGAGCTATTGCTCGATCTGTTTCTGGTGGATTCCATGAAACACCAAATACTGGGCAACTAATTCCAGTAAGTCTGCTTATGATCTCATTAAATTTCATGATTTCTCTTATGGGCTAACGACGAGCTATGCGGCCTGCATCCAATGAGTTGAACATGAAAAACAGCGCCTGCTCCGCATTTCAGCTTTAGCGACTAGTCATATGGAACTTTACTCTTCATTAAATGAGAAAAAATCTTTTGCCTTTGTCCCAACATACCAAGTGAGGCCTTTATTGGCTGAGAAGCCTATGATAACGCCAACTCCAAATGGGATTGACTTTTCGAACGCTTTTCTCGTAAAAGTTATCCCAACCTTTTTGAAAATCTCTTTAACGGCGGTAAGTGTGGCTCCCTGAAGATATTTCTGAGTCATTTTAATGAATGCTTTTTTGCTTATCTCTTTACCCCCTTCCTTTCCAGCTTCGTTAATTGTACCGAGACCTGCTACAATTAAACAAATTCTCTGCTCCTCATTATTTGTGATGTCATGGCCATAAACTGTTGCAAGGGCCATGGTCATTTCAATTTGATATTTCATTGACAGCGCGGCATCAGCTGTTGCACCACCAAATGTAGAAATTAATGTCCCTAATCCTGGAATGACTCCAGTAAGGGCTGTCGAGGCACCAATAAATGCCGTGTAATAGGAGTAATTTGATATTATTTTCTCGGCGGTGTATTCTTCGATTTCCTCTATAGAACGGTCATCTTTGTACCTGTGTGTGTATTTTCTTTTTAGGCTTAAAGCCTCTTCTCTAATTGATTTTGGATCAGCAAGAACTAGTTCAATTGCTTTCAGTAGGACTGGTTTGTCGTTTTCTTGGTCTGACATTTCGGTCTCCTTAAAATTAGTGCATAAAAAGAAATTTTGCAGTTTTGGATAACAACCATTTTCAGTATTATGCAAATAGTTGATAGAACTTTCCAGTTTCACGCATTCTCGCATATCGATTTTTCCCCTGCTTCAATTTATGGGTGCTTCTGGTATGGGACCTTCTGGCCATTGTTCTGGCCCAGCAGGCTGTGGCAAACCTACTGCTTTTTTAATATGCCATTTCCATTGGATAAGGGGATGGTCCTTTAGTTTTTCGTATATCCCTTTTAATGATTCATTTGTCTGCAATGAAAGGAGTTTCTTAATTTCGGAACGCATCCGCTTTGCCTTTTCCTCACCATAATATGC
>JARLJN010000074.1 GCA_031291255.1 Gammaproteobacteria bacterium | reverse complement strand
GGGGCAAAAACCCACCCAAAAAAAATTGTTTGGCGGTGGGGGCGGTTGGGTGTTTTCGGCCCCCAAGGGGCCTTAATCCACCATTCAACAGCGTAATTGCCTGGATTTGAAAAGGAAGTAATATGAAACATAACTCACTACGCATCAGTTTTGAATTTTATCCTCCCAAAACCGATGAAGGACATAAGAACCTGCAAAAAGCAGCGTTAGCCATAGCGAAAGTCGAACCTGATTTTTTCTCTGTGACCTATGGTGCAGGCGGCTCACTACAAAATGGAACAGTAGCAGTTGTTAAAGAATTGCAAAAGTCATTATCTGTCCCCGTTGCTCCTCATCTCACTTGTATTAACTCAACACGCGAAGAAATATCATCGCTGCTCACGCTCTACAAAAGTCTAGGTGTGAAGCGCATAGTCGCTTTGAGAGGGGATCTTCCAGCAGGCGTACAAAATACAGGTGAATTAAAATTTGCGAGTGATTTGATTCATTTGATTCGTGATACAACTCAAGATTATTTTCAAATTGAAGTGGGTGCCTATCCTGAGTTCCATCCACAATCTCAAAATGCATTAGATGATGTGCTTAACTTTAAGAAGAAAGTAGAAGCGGGCGCAACGAATGCTATTACACAATATTTTTATAACCCAGATGCTTATTTTAATTATATAGATTACTGCGCAAAACTCGGTATTTATATTCCTATCATACCTGGCATTATGCCGATTACGCATTTTGAAAAGTTAGCACGTTTTTCTGCACTATGCGGTGCTGAAATTCCGCAATGGATAGCTAAACGCTTAAGCGCTTATGGTGATGATGAAGAATCTGTGCAGGCATTTGGTTTAGAGGTGGTTTATGATTTATGCCAGCGATTAATTGCCGGCGGCGCACCTGGATTGCATTTTTATACTTTGAATCAAGCTGAGGTTTCTTTAAGGTTATTAAAACTATTAAATGTAACTGTGCCAGAGGCTGTGAAATACGAAATAGAAATGAAGGCTTAACGATGACATTATTTCCCGTTGTGATACTTGCAGGCGGTTTAGCGACTAGACTGCGCCCCGTTACAGTGACTATACCAAAAGCATTGGTAAAAATTAATGGCGAACCCTTTGTTACACATCAGCTACGCTTATTACAAAAAAATGGTATACGTAATGTGATCATGTGCCTAGGTTATTTGGGTGAGCAGATAGTTGAATTTGTAGGAAACGGTGAGAAATACGGACTCAATGTGTCATATGTATTTGATGGTCCAACTTTATTGGGCACAGCTGGTGCAATTAAGAATGCGATAGCAGATTTGCCTGAACACTTTTTTGTACTTAACGGCGATTCCTATTTGCCATGTGATTATCAAGCTGTGCAAAAAGCATTTGTTAAATCTAACCGTTTAGCTCTTATGACTGTATTTAAAAATGAAGGCTTATGGGACACCAGTAATGTTGAGTTTGATAATGATCGAATTGTTACATACGATAAGCAAAATCGAAATTCAAGAATGCTGCACATAGATTATGGTCTAGAAATATTTTCTAAACAGGTTTTTGTTAATATACCTGATAACCAAGCAAGTGATTTAACACCTATTTATCAAGACCTCATTAAAATAGATCAACTTGCAGCTTATGAAGTCCATGAACGATTTTATGAAAATGGTTCATTTTCAGGTATAGCAGAGCTGGAATCGTATTTAGAAGCGTAAGTATTCGGTATTATTTTTTTGTGTATTATTCTTTTGTAGCCCGGACAAAGCGAAGCGTGTCCGGGAAATGTATAATGCAGACCTCGCGGACTCGGCGCCGCGCGCCTTAGTCCACGCTACATAAACTTATTCAGGTAATTCCAGCAGCATCATGACTTTTGGTTCGTAATAATTTGAAACCAGGCAGATAGAAAATAACAGCAGGTAAATAAATCAATATAGTCAGCATGCGATAGCATAAATAAATCGTTGCGTACGCAAAGGTAGTACTTGGATTTAACAACAATAAAATTTTAGCAAACGCCATTTCACCTACGCCTATTCCTCCTGGCGTCACCGGAATTAAATTGACGAGCAATGTGATTCCCACCGCAATGGCATAATGAGAAAAGGGTATAGAGGGCACATCCATCATTTGTGCAATCAGCATCAATGTAGTGGCTATCAAAACCTGTATCATCACAGAGCTAGCTAAGCATTTTAATAAGACTATTCTGGGTATACGGTAATTTACAAAGGTATCCAGGTATTTCACAACAAACTGAACCAGTTTGTTGTCAGGGAATTTTTTCTGCAGCCAAAAATGCAAACCAAAACGCTGTGGAAATATCATAACCGCCATGAATGTAGCAAACATTCCTACACACAAAAAAACCGTCATTGAGAGCAGGTAAAATAATTCTTTCTGTTGAGAGAGAAAAGCGATATGTGTGAGAGCAATAACGCAAAGTGTGGTGATGATGCCCATCAATCCAAGAATACGGTCAAAAAATATGGTAAGCAAAATAGTGCTTTTACGATCAGGAAATAATTTAAAAACATAATAGCATCGTATTGCATCCCCTCCCACCGCACCCGGTAACAACGTATTGAAAGCTGCCCCTATGTAGCTTGGTATAATGCTTGCTTTAAATCCTAGAGTAATGTTTTGAGCGTTATTCAATAAAGACCAACGCCAAGTGCCAAAGAGGACTATGACTACAAGAATTCCGGTTAACTTAACCAAAAAAAATGGGTTATGCAAAATATTAACAAAAAGATCAAAATTAATTTGCGATGATCTGACGAGTAAAGAAAGTATCATTCCAGCAAATATAAATTTGACTAGAGTAAGAGAGTTTTTTTTGTTGAGTAACATCATATTTCTTCCGTGTTATGATTGTGGTCGTGTGTTGTAGCCCGGATTGAGCGCTGCGAAAATCCGGGGTAGGATTTCAAAGATCCATGCCGACAATCCCGGATTTTCGCAGCGCTCAATCCGGGCTACGTACAGATTGAATTTCGCTAAGACGAGTGTAGCACTATCTCTATATTAAATATATTATTGACCGCCTAACTTGGTATGCTAGTATTCTTAAAAATTTGGTATTGAATGAGAATGTATGAATAAAATTTCCATTGATAATCGTTATATTGGTGAGGCTGAGCCTTGTTTTATTATCGCTGAATTATCTGCAAATCATAATCAAGATTTTGCGCGTGCTAAAGAGATTATTAAAGCTGCTAAACAAGCTGGGGCGGATGCAGTTAAATTTCAAACGTATTTACCGAGTACTATGACTATAGATAGTCATCAGGAGTGGTTTCAAGTTCCGTCAAACAGTATATGGGCAGGTAAAACGTTATTTGAATTATATGGGGAAGCTTATACACCTTGGGAATGGCATGCAGAACTTTTTAATATTGCTCATGAAGAAGGATTGATCTGTTTTTCAACGCCATTTGATAAAACTTCAATTGATTTACTGGAAGACTTAAATGTACCCGTTTATAAGGTAGCTTCATTTGAAGTGGTAGATTTGCCTTTACTAAAAGAAATAGGAAAAACAGGCAAACCGGTTATCATGTCAACAGGGATGGCCACTTTAAGTGAAATAGCTGAAGCCATTAAAACCCTGCGAGAATCCGGTGCAGGACCGCTTATTTTATTAAAATGCACTAGTGCCTATCCTGCCTCACCTGAGTCCATGAATCTTAAATCTATCCCTCATCTTAGAGATACTTTCAATACTATTGTTGGGCTATCAGATCATACATTAGGTAGTGCTGTTCCAGTCGCTGCAGTTGCACTGGGCGCATCAGTTATTGAAAAGCATTTTACGTTAGCGCGTAGTGATGGAGGACCGGATTCCTCATTTTCATTAGAGCCTGATGAGTTTGCGAAAATGGTGACAGACATACGAGTTATTGAAAAAGCATTAGGAAAAATAAGTTACGAACGAACGGCTGAAGAACAAAAAAATGTTTGTTTTAGACGTTCTTTATTTGTAGTGCAAGATATGAAGAAGGGTGAAGCATTTTCATTATCAAACCTTCAATCTATACGCCCAGGAAACGGGCTTGCGCCACGTTATATGGATATAGTCTTAGGAAAAAAAGTAGTTAAAGACATTAAGCGCGGAACACCAGTATCTTGGGATTTAATGGCTGCAGAATGAAAAACATTCAAAAAATCATGCTAGGCGGAGCGCAATTTGGGATGCATTACGGCATTGCAAATTCGCATGGTCAGGTTGCAGAGCAGGAAATTTCTAAAATATTACAATTAGCAGATTCTATACAAATTTCTAATATTGATACAGCATCAGCGTATGGTGTAAGTGAAGAAATTTTAGGAAAGCTTGCGAGTTCAAATTTTCGAATTGTTACTAAATTATCGCCTCTTGATCAAGGAATTGATGATTTAGGTCATTACGTTAGAAAGCAATTATCGCTATCATTGAAAAGATTGCGAAGAGAAAGTTGCAAGGGCTTGCTTGTGCATCATGTCAATGATTTATTAGGCGAGAAAGGAGATGAGCTTTACACCGTTCTTTCAGAATTGAAAACAGAAAATAAAATAAAAAAAATTGGTGTTTCTGTTTATTCTCCTGATCAAGTAGAAGCTTTGCTTGATCGCTATACTTTAGACATAATTCAATTCCCATTAAATTTATTTGATCAGAGATTTTTAAAAAATAAACTTCTTTCCAAACTGAAAGAAGAAAATATAGAACTGCATGCAAGGTCTATTTTCTTACAAGGCCTTCTATTAATGAATGAAATAACCATTCCCAAGCATTTAACTCATGCTATACCTTTACTTCAACGCTTAGATGAAGAATGTAATCAAAAGGGTATACAGATAAGACTAGCCTTAATTGAATTTGTAATGAGTATTAAAGAAATTGATTATTATATTTTTGGAATTGACAATCATAAACAACTAAGTGAAATCATAGCTGATGTTGGAAATAGTGACACACATAGTCGTATTCAATTTGAAAATTATGCGTGTGAAGATCTCAGCTTAATAAATCCTATGAATTGGGCTAAGGCATGAGAAAAATTAAATTAGGTATGATAGGCATGAGCGCAGGTAATGGTCATCCTTACTCATGGTCAGCTATCATTAACGGGTACAATGCTGAGCGTATGCAAGAATGTCCGTTTCCTGTGATTCCTCAATATCTCGCGAAAGAAAAATTCCCTGAAGCAGCAATTGCGGGTGCTGAAGTCACACATATTTGGACTCAAGAGATAAAGTTAAGTCAACATATTGCAGACGCTACGTATATTCCTAATGTGGTTGAACACATGGAACAAATGATCCCAGAAATTGATGCAGTATTGCTCGCTAGAGATGATGCGGATAATCACATAACAATGGCAAAACCTTTTTTAGAAGCAGGTCTTCCAATTTATATTGATAAACCACTTGTATTAAAATGTTTAGATGTGGAATTGTTATTTTCCATGCAGAAATATCCCGGTCAAATTTTTACGTGCTCAGCATTTCAATATGCACGTGAATTAATGGAAGTTGAAAAAAAATTATCATCAAAAAAAATAATTCACATTGATGCTCATATAAAAAATGATTGGAATAAATATGCTATACATTTGATTGAGCCCATTATTAAAGTAATAGGGCATGACATATCTGTTAAGCATGTTGATGTCATTACAACAAATACGCAAAAAGTAGCGAATTATTTATTTTCAAATGGGTTAACATTGCAAATCAAAACGTTTATAACATCAAATGTAAAGCCTACACTGCATTTCTTTAGTGAAGATGATGTGACTACCGTAGTTATTCAAGATGCTTTTTTTGCTTTCAAAGCAGCATTAGAAAAATTTTTAGTAGGCATCAGAGACAAACAAGAGATTACCCAAAAAAATTTTGTTATGCGTTCAATTGAACTGCTTGAAAGTGCAACTATGTCTAAGCGCTGCACTTATCAACCCAGCCACGCCCAATGAGATCGTAAGTATTATCTTTAATGGAAACATCTTTAGATGGTGTAAGGATAAAGTTACAATTTTCTTTTTTTGTAAGGCGCACTGCATTAATGCGGTCATCTTCAGGAAAATTGTGGTTTAGAATAGAGTCTTTTAATTGCCATTTATCCTCTAAATCTTTCCCCCAAACGCGTTGATCTCTAAATTTATCGATTATGGGCCAAAATTCACTTTCATTCATTTCAATCCAATCTAAAAATAATTGTAAGTCTGCTATAGGCTTAACTGAATTATACTGTTTTAGATGTTCCAATCCTTCTTCCCTAGTCATACGTTTCAGCCTTATCTCTCTACTTGCATGATCCGTCACTTTACCATAACCCCATTTTAAAAATTTTATGTAGTCATGTAGAGATGAATAGTGAAAGCAATCGACATCATTGTAAGTATCAAATGTTCTTTGTTGCTTCATCGTTTCATAATGATACATTTTAATCATTAGCTCATGCTGTGCTTTAGTATCCCATCGAATATAATTATTCAGATAAATACCTCTAACACCAACAGATTCTATTTCTTTATCGTGGGGATATATAAATTGTTCAATATCAGCTGATGTTATATTGGTAGAATTTTTTAGAAGATCTTCTGCTTCCAGACTCATCAAGTCATGTTCTTTACGGTACTTCCTAGTCATTTCTACCTCATCAAGATGTGAGTACATTCCTACTTGATCTACACCTTGATGCGCACCCCAAATAATCAACGGGATTTTAAACTTAACAGCGATTTGAACAGGAAAAACAGTTTGTCCTGCAAGACAATGCCAATACATACTACCCCTGTTTTCAAGAGATGCACGTGTTATGCGCTTAATACGTTCGGGACTTACTGTCATTGTTAAGATGTCACAACCTAAAATTGAACGAAGATAGGCAAGATTTCTAATGCCAAGATTAGTATTATAATGCTTGTTGTAAGTCACTAATAATGGATTAAGGCCTAGAATATTTTTGACAACGTGGACGATAAAGTATGAATCTCTGGCGCCATTTACAGGAATAACACAATCATGTATGGAGCGAGTTTTAACTTTATACTCCGCCGCAATTTTTTTTAATTTATTTAATCGTTCCGCCCAATCTAGAATATCTTTTTCTTCATGTATGCGACACCCACTACAAACACCTTCTGCATCAAAGGTGATATAAAGAGGATGATTTGCAGGATAAAGGCAGCGTGTGCAATATTGCATTAGATTTCCTCTTCTTTAATATATTGAAAGCGCAAAGAGTCTAGAACATTGTCGTTTAGTTTTGCGGGCCTACCATGAATATCAAAACTGAAGTCTTGGTATTGAAAAGAACTATCTAAACGAATGGGCTCAGACAATGATTTCAAGTATTGTTTTACAGTAGTCACACTATGTTCTGTGAAATGAAACATATTGCCAATAGCTACCGCAGCTGCTCCGCAATGCATAGCCATTTGTATATCCTTAGGATGACCAGCACCACCACATGCAATGATAGGAACATCTATGTCTTTAACAACAGATCGAATTAATTCTAAATCGAAACCTTTTTTGGACCCATCTTGATCTATAGAATTAATAAAAATTTCACCTGCACCGAGTTCAACAGCTCGTTTTGCTAAACTATGTGCGGTTAGATTTGTGGATGTTCTGCCAGAGTGAGTATAAGCGATAAATGTATTATTATTTTGTCGTTTAGCGTCGATTGAAACCACTATACTTTGTTGCCCAAATAATTCTTTGCCTTCAGGAATTATCTCGGGATGTATGATTAAGCTAGAGTTAATAACAACTTTGTCTGCACCTGAGCGAATAATTTGCTTAATATGTGAAACATCTGTAATGCCACCACCAACTGTTAAAGGCACTTGGCATTGAGCCGCATAGGATTTGACTTGCTCTACTGTGGGGGGAAGTTTATTTTCTCTGCCATCGAGATGCAGGACTATGATTTCATCCACTCCCCATCTATCTAAGTAATTAATAGCAATTTCAGGTATTCCAATCGGAAGGTACTGATTGAATCCTATGCTTTGTACGGCAATATTGTTTTTAACTAATACGGTACCAATGACTCTTGTTTTCAACATTAGTTCTTACTCATCTATAAACTTTTACAAAATTTAAAAAATTTCTAAGAAGTTTTGCCCCATTTCTTTGGCTTTTCTCTGGGTGAAATTGCACAGCAAAAATATTATCTTTTTGAATGCCGGCTACTATGGGTTTACCATAATCACAAACAGCAACAACTAAATTTGGGTCACATTCTACATGATAGCTGTGATCAAAGAAAAAATGTCCACCTTCATTAATCCCATTAAATAATAGGGAGTTATTATTATAATTCACTTCATTCCATCCCACGTGTGGGACAGGATATTTATGATGGGTTTCTATTTTTGTCACATGCGCAGCTATCCATCCCAGACCTTTGGTAAACTGCGATTCAACAGAATCCTCAGCAATTAGTTGCATACCAAGACATATCCCTAAGAAAGGTTTTTTATGGTGAAGAACCTGTTCATTAAGAACATCATAAAAACCAAGACTATGAAGGTTGTTCATCGCGGAATGAAATGCTCCAACACCAGGTAGTATAATTCCATCAGCTTTGGAGATGACAGTTGGATCGGCTGATGCTATGCACGTTACCCCCAATCTTTTAAAAGCATTAAGAATAGACTGTATGTTCCCCATTCCATAATCGAGTATCACTAACTGGTTCATTGGTTTCTTCTCTCTGTAATTCCCATTTACCATCTTTGTTTTTTTTCCAAATAGTCTGGTTACGATAGTGTTCTGCAACTTCCCAAAATTGTTCTTCGCTAATGTCTAAATAATGGCAGAATCTTCGTATAAATGATGGATCACAAGCTCCATCATAAGCTTTAACCAGCTTTAATCCTTCTTCTCTTGTCAATGAGCCAGCATTAATTAGCTCGCATACTTGATCTGTCACTCTGCCAAAGCCCAATTTTATATATTTAAAAAGTTGATTCACAATAGAATAATCTTCATCTAGGCAACTAAATCCGAACAGATCACCAATGACTTCTGGTCCATCAGATCTCACCTTGAGTCCACGATTGATTGCAAACTCTGCATTATTTTTACCGCTCCAATCTGAGATATAGTAGCCTAAATAAATTAAACGCAATTCTGCGTTCTTCATTTCATCATCTGAAGGATAATAGTAAAAATGCGAATCTTGCTTTGTGACATCTTTGGGCAATAGAGTGTCTGGACCACCAGCTATAGTATTTCCACTTTTTAATTGAGAGGCATTGCCATCTGAACTTCCACACTTCTCACCTAGGGTGTGTACAGGGTTCTCGCCATAAAAAATCAAAGGGGTATGATATGCAATTGCTATATGGATAGGAATGGCAAATAAGGCCATTTCTGTCGATTTTTGCCAGTTTCCAAACTTAAAAAAACCTTCGCGCATTAAACGCTTCCACAGTAGAGGATTTAGGGACATTGATAAGGTGTCAAACCCTAACTGAATTAAGTTCTCAAGATTGTCGGCTCCTAAATCCGTTAATTGTTCTGGAGGGTAGGAACAACTCACTAACAATGGATTCATTCCTAACTCATCACGAACAAAGCATGCCTGGCGTGTGCTATCCTTTCCTCCACTGACAGTCACTATGCAATCGTATTGGGATTTTGTATTAGATTTTCCCCAGTCACATATATTTTTTAATTCAGAACTTCTCGCTTTCCAATCAATCTCAGAATTATTTCTACTTTCTGCATACTGGCAGACAGGGCAGCATCCATTGTGGTCAAAACTCATGTTTGGTCGGGTGCTAGGATTGACACATTTTTTGCAGAGCTTGATTTTCATATGCTAATCACTTTTTGTTTATTGAGGTATAGGTGTCACATTTATTGTGATTTTAAAGGTATACTTCTGATGGAACAAGTAAAGAATTATTGCTATTGACCAAGGTGGGTTCATAATTTATATTGCACAGGGATTTTAAATAACTTTATTGACTCACCGCACTGCATTTAATTAGGAATGGTATGTTAAGTTATAGGGATATAGTCAAACTAAAAACATTATTTCAAAATAATGAAAACATAATTCATTATATCAAATCAAATACCGATTTAAATCCTGAAGAGGCAATTCTTCATAGCTATGATCTCCAAGCAGGCAGCTATATTAAAGCCTTGTCAGACCAAAAAGCACATAAAATTCTTAAAGAACAAATTGGGCTTAAGCTTGCAGGAATATTAAAAGATCTTTCAGTAAATCACGTTTGTGAAGCAGGTGTTGGAGAGGCAACGACTTTAAGCCATGTTTTGTCTGAAGTGCAGTTTAATAAGACTTTTGCATTCGATATATCAATGAGCAGACTCTTGTACGCAAATGAATATCTCGCCAATAATAATCACAACGTTAATTTGTTTTGTTCTGAATTATCGAGTATTCCTTTTCCAGATAATTCAATAGAGTGCATTTACACTTATCATACATTGGAGTCTAATGGTGGTAACGAAGAATATCTACTGAAAGAATTGTTGCGAGTAACTAATAAATATCTGATTTTAATTGAGCCCGATTATGATTTGTTCGGAAACGAGCAAAAGTTAAGAATGACCTCGCATGGTTATATTAAACATTTACAACAACATTTATCTAAGTTGAATGCTAACATAATCCGGCATGAACCATGGGAATTGGATAGTAACCCTTTAAACAAAGCGAGTATCATCATTGTCGAAAAAGACAATGTAAATCAAATCCCTGATGAAGTTAATTTCTGTTCTCCTATTAGTTATCAAGATCTCATTAAAGTAGACGAAGGATTTTTTTGTAAAAGTGATGGATTTCTTTTTCCTACAGTTAAAAATATACCTGTATTTTTGAAAAAAAATGCAATATTAATATCTCACTATGACAGCTTTAAACAAGATATTTTATGACTATGGTCTTAAAATTTATATTGGATGAATAATTAAAATGAAATGGACAATGAATTTCAAAGACTATTTTCGCAGCAAAAAAGATAACATTATTGAAGAAAAAGTTGAAATGTATCCCATTACTAATGATTCATTCTTGGATGTCCATCATCATTATGACAAGAATGACTTTATATTTGAATGGAAAGAGCTGCTCGATTCAAATCGTGAATTATGGAATAAGTCATTAGAAAAAACCTCCGATGATAAGAAAGTTTTAATGATAACGTTAGGTGGTGGTTTCTCCCATAGACATATCATGAATATCGATAATCTTTTAAATATTGCGCTCACTTTACGTGGCGCAAAAGTTGAAACTTTTATATGTGATCACGCTCTTCCTGTTTGCCTTAAAGCTGAATATGCCTACATTAAGCCAGAAGTTATTCATCATTCACAAATTTCTCAAACACTTTGTAAGGGGTGTTATAAAGACAGTGCTGCTGTATCTCTACAGTTAGGTTTAACGACTCACATGCTGAGTAGTTATGTTACTTTAGAGCAAAGACAGCAAGCACGTGAATTGTCGCAAACTATCCCTGTTGCTGAAATTAAAGGCTATCACATAAATGGTGTGAACGTTGGAAAACACGCCACGTCAGGGACTATACGATATTTTTCACATTCAGAACCTACACAAATTACATTAGGTGAAGAAACTTTAAGACGATATTTTGAAGCATCAATTATTACGTACCATGCTTTGATAAAAATATTAACTGAAAATAAATATGAGAGTGTATGTCTAACCCATGGTGTATATATGCCACATGGTGTTATCAAAGATATTTGTGAACATCTCAAGATACCCGTGGTTTGTTGGGTTGTAACGTGCTTAAAGAATAGGTTTATTTTTTCTAGAGGTGAAACACTTTATTCTATGCTCCACGAGCCTAACAGTAGTTGGGAAAATATTAAGTGGGGAACAAGTCAAGAAAAAGTCATCATGGATTATTTAAATAGCAGATGGGGCAATACAAAAGATTGGCTGCCAATTCCTAAAGAAAACATTAAAATTTCTTTCAAAGATTTTGCAAATGAAAAGAAAATAGATTTAAACAAGCCTATAGTTGGACTGCTTACCAATATAATTTGGGAAGCCTATGCTGAATATAATAGTCGTATTTTTCCTGATATGCTGACTTGGCTACAAAAAACCATTAGTTATTTTGCAAAACGGAAAGATTTGCAATTACTTATTAGAATACATCCCGCAGAACAAATGTGGAATATCAGTAGACAGCCGGCACTGATTGAAATCAATAAAATGTTTCCTAAGCTGCCATCTAACATATTTATTATTGAGTCAAATACTAATGTTAGTACATATGAAGCCATGCAGCATTGTGATTCAGTAATTATTTACCAAACTCAAACGGGAATCGAGTTAACTGCAATGGATGGAATTCCTGTTGTTGTTGCAGGTGATGCTTGGATACGTAACAAAGATATTGCTCACGAGCCTTCATCAGAAGAGGAATATTTCAGTTGTCTTAATCAGATGCCTTTTAAAAGTCGTCTTTCTGATGAAAAAATTCAGCGTGCAAGAAAATACGCTTATCATGCGTTTTATAGAAAAATGATACCTCTCACATTTTTTGAAGAAACAAAAGATTGGTTGCTTTTCAAGTCTAAAATAAAAAAATTAGATGAGCTGATGCCAAATGTTCATAAAGGCTTAGATATTATTTGTGATGGACTGATGAATGGTACGCCGTTCATTTATCCTGATGAAGAGCATACTCAAGAAGAGACCACTTAATGTAATTGTCATTATTGTTTACAAATATTTTAAAAGGAGTAATGCTCAGATGAATATGAGACACAGGGATACAAGGAATGAATCTACTCGTCTAAACAACTTTAAGTCATCGTTTACTCGAAATAAGCTTAAAAAATTGACAAAATCACCCGAAACTTTAAATATACTTGCGAAAAAATTATTTAAAAATAAAAAGATGGAAGAAGCAATAAATGCCGTTAATGCAGCTATCCATCTCGCCCCTCACTTTGCTGAGGCTTACCATACCAAGGCGAAAATATATTTTGCTCAAAGAAGATTCGAAGAAGCAGCAGAAGCTGCAGAAACTGCCGTTAGCTTAGCCCCCACTTATGCAGAAGCCTACCATACTCTCGCCCAAAGTTTAAATGCGAAAGGTGATGCAGAGTCTGCAATTCCAAAACTTCGTTCTGCAATAACGCTCGCACCTGAATATGCAGAAGCCTATTTTACATTGGGAAATATTTTTTATAGTCTAAAGCACCTTGAAGCTGCAATCGTTACATTTAAAGATGCAATTACGATTAAAAGTGATTATGTTGAAGCAATGAATATGTTAGGGATAATTTTGCAAGAAACAGGAGAGCTAGAAGAAGCAGAAGCTATTCTTAAACGTGCTACAACGTTAAAGCCAGATTATGCAAATGCATTGAATACATTGGGTTTTGTTTTACGTCAAATGGGGCGAGAAGAAGAAGCTGCAGAAACTTTTAAAAATGCATATGATTTATTTAATCCTCATCTAGTAATTCATCCATCTACTTCAAATGTAACGCGTATTTTAAGATTAACTAAACGATATATTAAAGCATCTGCTGATCTTATGCGTTTTGGGATGACAGGCAAAGCTAATTCGAAAACATTTGTAAATTATCAACTATTAAGTCAATCCACCAATAGCAAAATTAGCGATCACTTTAGCAAAATATTAGAAAAGCTTCCAGGAAATTCAAAAATACTACCTCAATGGAAGCGTAGCTCGATTTTTCCTTGGGTGACTCCGGAAGATATGCCCAAGATACTAAATAAATTAAATCAAGATGGTCTTTATATTTTTGATCAGGTTTTAGATAATAAATTACTTGATGAAATTTTATGTTATGCGAAGACTGCTGAAGCATTTTTGGTTTCACCTGTGGGAACAAGCGAAGTTCGTGGTGTTTTTGATCCACAAAGACCTTTAGCAAGCGGATATCAATTTGAAGAATGTCATTTGTTGCAGCAATCTGTTTTTCAACAATTTCTTGCGGATCCTCTAGTTCTCGCCATTGCACAAGCATACTTAGGTGTGCTTCCTAAATTTAGAGATTTAAATTTATGGTGGAGTACTGCTATTTCACGTAATCCTTCTTGTCATTTAGCTCAATTATTTCATAATGATTTATCTCATATTAAATGGCTAAAGATATTTATTTATATCACAGATGTTACAAAGGAAAGTGGAGCTCACTCATTTGTCCGCGGAAGTCATAAGCCAAATGCTAAAAGTAAAGATCTACGAAACAGAGGGGTTGTAAGAATATGTGATGAAGATATTTATAAGAGTTATGGCAAAGAAAATGTTATTGATATATTAGGGCCTAAAGGCACAATCTTCATTGAAGATACTCGTGGTTTTCATAAAGGGCATAATCCTACTACTGATCATAGACTTGTACTTGAAATGTATTTAGTTAATTCACTTTATCCAGATGGCAAGAAAAAATGGAAGCTCATCCCAAGCAATCAAGTTTTTTCAGAAGCACTACAAGCACATCCTAAGGTGTATGCAGGTTATAACATTTAAAATAAAATTTAATAGAATTATTTGAAGGCAAGCAAGATGACGTCAATTAGTTTTGAAGGGGTGCGTGCATTAATAAAAGATAATAATCTATCAAAATCAGAATCAATGATCAGACACTTTATATCCCTTGAAGATCAATCAGCAGAAGCTTACTATCTGCTTGCCTTAACACTATACAAAAAAAATAAATGGGATGATGCTGTTAATGCATCACTTAAAGCTGTTGAAATTGCTTCATCTTATGCTGAGCCTAAACTTTTATTGGCACATATTTATTTTAATCAAGGTAAGTTAGATGAATCTATTTCGGCAGCAAAATTAGCTTTAGAAATAGCCCCAGATTATAGTGAAGCCCATCATGTTCTTGCACAATATTATTTTGCAAAAGGTCAAACTCAAGATGCGCTGCTTCATGTGAACACAGCTATTCATTGCGAACCAAATTTTCCAGAGGCTTATTTTACCCAAGGATATATTTATTATAGTTCAAAATTACTTGAGCAAGCTGCTAGAAGTTTCAAATCAGCTATCACAGTAAAACCAGATTACATGGAAGCAATGAACCAGCTTGCTCTTGTTTTACAAGATATGAATTTACATTCTGAAGCAGAATCTTTATATCTAAAAGTTATCGATTCAATACCCGCATACGCTAATGCTCATAATAATTTTGGTTTTCTTTTACGAAAATTAGGTCGTTCTGAACAAGCATCTGAAAGTTTTTTATTAGCGAATAAATTTTTCAATCGAAAATTCATTTTTCAACAACCCAGCACAAGAATCATAGCTATCTCTAATATTACTAAACGATATATTTTGGCCATAAAAGATTTCTTAGTTTGGAACATCAATGGAAAAGTGAACCAACAAGCATGGCAAAATTTTCAATATTTAAATCAAGCAACAAATAATCATAGTGGTAATTACTTTAATCAAATTATAAAAACTTTTTCATCGCCTGTAAAAAAGAAACATGTGTGGCAGTCTAGCAAATTATTTTACTGGGCTAATCAGACTGATATATCGAGAATTCTTAACACGCTTAACGAAGATGGTCTTTATATATGTGAACAAACACTGCCTATAGATGTAGTTGAAAAAATGTTGCAATATACAAAAACTGCCTTGAAAGACTTGCGCGTGCCTTTTGCAACAGGCATTACAGCTGCTACATATGACTCAGCTGCGCCTATGGCCAAATATCATTTTGATGAAGCTAGTATGTTGCAACATCAAATTTTTCAAACAATTGTTAACGATCCATTCATACTTGCTATTGCTCGTGCTTATTTTAAAGTCGAACCTAAATTTGCTTCACTCAATTTATGGTGGAACTTGGTTTACTCACGTAATCCATCCAGTGATTTAACACAGATATTCCATATGGACATCTCTCATTTGAAATCACTCAAATTTTTTGTATATCTCAATGATACAACAAACAATACGGGGGCATTTTCATTTGTTCGTGGAAGTCATAAATCGGATATCAAAGGTAAAAAATTACGTGAGAGAGGTATAGTTGGAATATCAGATGAAGATATTTGCAAAGTTTATGGGGAAGATCAAATAATTGATGTAGTCGGGACTAAAGGCACAGTGTTCATAGCAGACACCCGAGGATTTCATAAATGTCACCGACCCCTAACTGGAGATAGGTTACTTTTAGAAATTCACATGGTAAATTCACTGTTTCCATGCGCTAAGAAAAAAATTTAGGGAGACGATGAAAATGGATGTTATAAGGAAAATTTCACGTGGTATCAATCACCGCCTTCGAGCTGTTCTGAGCTCACTTAAAAACGTAGCTCATGCTAAAACTCAGCCTTCATGTAGGACGGCAGAGACCTGCAACTTGCTTGCGCGATCCTTATTGAATCAGTCGAAATTCGATGAGGCTGCCAAGGCAGCTAAATCAGCCATCAGTTTAGTGCCGGCATGTGCTGAAGCTCACCATACTTTAGCCCGATGTTTAATAGAGAAGGACCAGCTATCTGAGGCGGTAATTGAAGCTCAAGCTGCGATTGATTTATCGCCTGAATATGCAGAAGCACATTTTACATTGGGAAAAATATTTTATGATTTAAAACGAAAGGAAGAAGCAGCTGCTAGTTTTAGGTCAGCTCTTTTAATAAAAGCTGACTATGTGGAAGCAATGCATCACCTTGGTTTAGTGGTAGAGGAGAACGGATGTTTTACTGAAGCCGAAAAGTTGTATAGACAAGCAATTTCTTTAAATCCAAATTATCCAAATCCTTACAATAATCTGGGTTTTCTTTTGCGAAAAATGGGGCGCTCTGCAGAAGCTTCAGCTAGTTTTAAAATTGCTTATGAATTAATGAATCCTCACTTTGTTTTTCATCAACCAGCATCCCGAATAGGCCAGATTTTTGATATTGCAAAACGATATCTTAGTGTTTTAATAGATTTTGCGTGGTGGGGAGTCACAGGGAGAACTCGTCCTGGTGCTTGGGTAAAATATCAATTACTTAATCAAGCAACAAATGGTGTAAGCAGTAATCGATTTCATACTCTACTGAGGAAGCTGCCAGGGAAAAGCTGCGAATCTCTGCCTGAATGGAGAAAGAGTGCTATTTTTCCATGGATTGGCTCTGATGATGTGAACAAGATCATTGAAACGCTTGATCGCGATGGACTCTATGTTTTTGATCAGTTGCTTTCCGCCGATTTGCTCGACGAAATGCTTAAATATGCCAAGACTACAGAAGCAAAACTTCGTGGGCCGTTTGCAAATAAGACGACTCGCTCGGCAGTATTCGATTCAACCGCACCTCTTGCTGCTGGTTATGATTTTGATGAAATTGATATGATGCAGCAACCGGTATTTCAACAGTTCATGGGAGATCCGCTCCTCCTTGCTATAGCGCAAGGTTATTTGGGAGTTCAGCCAAAAGTACGTTCAATTTATTTATGGTGGAATACTGTTTTCCCCATAAATCCATCCAGTAATATGGCCCAACTCTTTCATAATGATATATCGAATATTAGGTTTCTAAAAATATTTGTGTATCTTACAGATGTAACTGAGGGTACTGGCCCGCATTCTTATGTACTTGGTAGTCATAAATCAACCGATGAAAGTAAAGAGCTGAGACGTAGAGGTGTTGTGGAAGTATCTGACGAGGATATTCTCAATGTCTATGGACAGGAACGTATCATGGATCTGACTGGCTTACGGGGAACTGTATTCATAGCGGATACTCGTGGTTTTCACAAAGCTAATCTACCACAAGTTGATCATAGGTTGGTACTACTGCTCTATTTAGTAAATTCACTTTACCCTTGCAATAAGACTAATCAAAAACGAAAGATTTTGCCTATAGATTCTACGCTAATTGAAACAGTTAAGCGTCATCCACAAATGTTTGCAGCTTATGATGTTTTGGATGATTAAGGATGAAGCGTAATTAAAGCGTAGAAATATAATTTAATTCATTCTCATTATTTATATATTGCAATTTAGCTTTTTCATTTGTGCGTTGCCAATATTGTTCATCCAAGAATAGATTTAGGTTCATTACTTCAGGATGAGTTTTTAAATAATTATTGATATCTTCTAAACTGAATAGTTTGTCATTTGTATATAATGCTTCAAAAATAGCTTTGAAGACTTCAAAGTCTTCAAGATAGTCTAAAGTTAATCTGGATTCATTACATATATGTTTATCTGACATTGGGGTGATAATATGCTGTTTGCAAAGACCTGTCTTAGTAAAAAAATAAATAAATCCTGTATCATTTTGTGTTGTTTTATATGAACGATAAACTCTTTCCATTGCATTTCGAGTAAAACTTTTACTGGCTATTCCTAGCGGTAAACCTTCGCAGGTAGCAATATCTAAACTTTCATCATCTAGCAAAGTTTGTATAGTTAATCCCATATAAAGAGGGTCAGCTAATATATCGTCACCATCAACTTGAAGAATAATATCGAATTGAAATTGATTAATAGCATCATAAAATCGTTGAATAATATCATCGCGTGATCCACGAAATATTTTAGCGCCGTAAGATTCAACCGCTTCTACTAATAGATCATCTGATACATCTTCTGTAGTGCAAACAACTACATTTTCTTTGGTGATATGTTTGCTTGCACAAACACGATCTAATAAATGCCACACGGCAGGTCTGCCACAAATTTCTTTTAGGGCTTTACCTGGCAGTCTTTCAGAGGCTAGACGAATAGGAATTAATGCGCCAATTTTTTTCATGTTCGTACTCTTACTTATAGTATTGAATTGTTTTAGCTAATGCGTCTGCTATAGGTTCTGCAAGAGCAACGCTGCCATGGTTAGTGGTGAACTGCATTAATTTGGGTTGCAATTTTTCAGCAACAGGGCATAAGCCTTGTATAGGATAATGTAATTTATCATATAAAGGTGGGCAGCGTTTTTTAAACGCGCCAGACGTTACAAGTGTTTCATGATAAAGCAGTGCCCATGCGCTATAAATTCCGTCTCCACCTAGCTCCATAAACTTTTTCCTAAAGTCTGTCCAGCTCACATCTTTATTTTCAAAGCTAAGAGTAAAGGTCCAGTAGGTATTTTTATAACCTTTAGGAGTAAATTGTGGAATCAAATAATCACAGCTACGTATAACATCGTTATACAAATTCGCTATTTTAATTCTTAGGTCAATAAAGTGATCTAATTTTTCTGCTTGTGCCAAACCTAATGCAGCAGCTACTTCAGGCATGCGATAGTTGTATCCGAATGCATCGTGTCTTTTGTAGTTAGGATTTTGGAAAATATCTTTATTTAAACGTATACGACCATCACCAGATTTCATAGCCGCATAACCTAAACTGCCAAATTTACGCATTTGAATAGCATATTCTTCATTGTCAGTTACAACTATACCGCCATCACCTGTAGTGAGATGTTTAGAGTTCTCGGTGCTGTAACTGGTAATATCAGCAAGTTTAGCGATAGGGGTATGATTAAATTCAGCCATGTGAGCTTCTGCTGCATCGTTAATCACAGCAATATTATGCTTTTTACCTAAAGCCATAATGGCATCTAGATCACACGATAATCCATAAAGTGAAACAGGCATAATGGCTTTGGTACGAGGAGTGATCTTTTTTGCAATTTCTTCAGGGTCTATATTAAAAGTTTTTTCATCAATATCTGCAAAAACAGGAACAGCATTTTGCGCTAAAATGACACTTAAATTTGATATGACAGTTAAAGGAGTTGTTATGACTTCATCACCATAATTTACGCCTGCTGCTTCAAGAGCAGCGTGTAGTGTTGATGTGCCAGAGTTAAACGTTATGGCATATTTAGCCCCAACTTTTTCAGCAAAAATTCTTTCAAACTGGTTATTCATGCTGCCTTCTGTTGAGCTGCCATAACCTGAGTCTATTACTTGTTGTAAGTATTTAAGTTCTTCTGCACCAAAACGCCATTGATTATTCATATAATCACTCTCAATAAAATATTATGATTCAAAAACAAATTCATCAGAAAAGCATCCCATGTAGATATGGTCTACATATTTGCCTTCAAAATAATCTTGCTTACGAAAGGTTCCTTCTTTTTTAAAGCCTAGTTTTTCAAAAACTTTTCCCATTGCAGGGTTTGTATCCATGTATCCAGCAGTTAATTTACGTAAACCACATTTTCGGAAAAGATAGAGTGAAATACTTTTAATTGCATCAGAAGCAATGCCTTTTCCCCAGTAGGATTTATCACCTATCATAATGCCTAGGTCTGCAACTTTGTTATGCCAATTGATCTTAGAAACTCTTACTGTTCCTATGAATTTGTCAGCTTCTTTTTCATAAAGCGCATAAAACATATCGTTTGGAGACTGCATGACGTTAGTGCAGTACTGTTTAACTTCTTCAAATGATACAGGGCGTAAGTAGTCAATTTTATTTAGCATTTTAATGACGTCATAATCCCTGACCCATTTTAAATAGTCGGAATTATTTAAATGAGATTCGTCAAATGTTTTTAAGCAGCAAGCTTTACCAGTTAATAACTCCATATTTTTTATCCGGCAATATTTTCTAAAGTGAGATTTTCTTTCACTTCACTGAGTTCTTCTACAGTTAAGAAGTGTGGATTTTTACCGGAGTGATACTCGAATTCAGGGTCAACTGGGACGCCATTTTCGAGGGTTTTACTGATAGAGTAATCTAATTCTTCGCCATAAAATTTAATGCTCGGTTGGATGATGAAGTAATCTTTAAACTCATAGATGAATCTTGCATCATCACTGGTACACAATAATTCATGCAGCTTTTCACCTGGGCGTATACCTACAATTTTGTGTTTTAAATGAGGTGCAAGTGAAGTAGCTAAATCAACGATACGCACAGATGGAATTTTAGGAACAAATATTTCACCGGCACGCATTTGTTTGAAACAGCAATTGAGTACGAAATCAACGCCATTTTGTAGTGTAATCCAAAATCGTGTCATGCGAGCATCAGTGATGGGAAGCTCTTTGGCACCTTCCTGAAGTAATTTTTTAAAGTAGGGTAGGACGGATCCTCTGGAGCCAACTACATTGCCATAACGAACCACAGAAAAAAGTGTTTTATGACCGCCAGCAATGTTATTCGCTGCGATAAAAAGCTTGTCAGAAGCTAATTTTGAAGCTCCATAAAGATTAATTGGATTGACAGCTTTGTCAGTTGAAAGTGCCACAACTTTTTCAACCCCATTAGCTAGTGCTGCACGAATGACATTTTGAGCACCAATAACGTTGGTTTTTATGCATTCCATAGGATTGTATTCAGCGGCGGGGACTTGTTTGAGGGCAGCAGCATGAATAACGTAGTCGACTCCTCGCATTACTTGTTTAAGGCGGGTAGCATCACGTACATCGCCTAAGAAGTAGCGCATGCATTGGTCATGAAAAACTTGCTGCATTTCATATTGTTTTAGCTCATCTCTAGAGTAAATAATTATTTTTTTTGGTTTATATTGATTTAAGAGTGTTTTGACGCATTCTGTACCAAATGATCCAGTGCCGCCTGTTATTAGAATAGTTTTGTTGTTAAACACTTTGAAGCTCCCTTTTGATGATGCTGGTAAAATGAATCTATTATATTGAGCAAATGTAAAATTGCTACGAAAATAAAATCGTTAGTTAGCTTTTACATAAACCCTATAAACAGAATCCATAAATGGATAATCCCCTAACTTGTTAAAGTGTTGATTCGCATATTGAAGAATGGTAGGCCTTAACGATTCTATGGACTGATCAAAAGGAAAAAAAGATTTATCTGGGTATCCATTCAAATTTACAACTAACACTTTTGAATTATTTAAACTATTGATAGCACCTTGCTTATCAATTGCAAAAATACTTCCACCTAATTTTTCAGTATTTATATTAAGTAGTTTGCCATTTGTTTCATAATATATTATTACGATACCATTTGATGTTAAGTAATCACGTATTTGATCAAATGCAATAGGAGTATTCTCCCATTGCTTAGAAACGACATAATTTCCTATGTCTAGATACATAGTTGAAATAACAGCTAGATCTTTCTTTTGATTTTTGCTCAGTCCATGATGATATTGATTAACTTGATTGATTATTCCAAGGGCTAATAGAATAATTGCTGACACATTGAGTATTCGTATAATTTGTTTTGACAATTGTAATTTTGAATCTACATATAACCAATACCAAAAAACCAACCAAATAAATGGGATTACCATAATGCTGGCAACTACTGGCGATTTGTTAATATCAGATGTTAGAGCAGCGAGAGGGATAAGAATTGAGAATAAAATATAAAAAAATCCTATCCCCCATTTTGCATAGTCTTCACTGTCAGATAAATTTATTTTGCGAGTAGTGATATAAAAATAGGAGTAAATAACAGAAAAGAATAAGCAAATAGATAAGACAGAAATTCCTATCTGCTTGAATAATAGCATACGTGGGTAAAACCAGCAGGCAGAAAGCATGTTAGTTATTCCTTCCTGGGCAGCACGTATGTATTTTTCACTTCCTAATATATGACCTATGACATAATAGTTATAAAGCGTTACACGATTAAGCCATATGAAAGGTAATGTGATCAACCCTATGAAAAAGCAAAAAATAATAAGATTTACTAAACGATTATTGATTTGTTGGCAGCTTTGTTTATTACGTTGCAAGCTCCATTTTTTTATTAATAAATAAGCAAATAAACTGACGCTGAGCCCGACTACGTATACAAGTGTGAGGGTGCGCAATAAAATCAAAAGGCCAGCTGCCAGGACAGTAATAAAGGTCCATTTTCGATTAAGAAAATAACTCGATTTTATGACGGAGCATAAAAAAATTCCATAAACACAAAATGCAATAAAGTCCATACGCATATCTAATATTCCTCCCACGCGGAAGGAAGGGACATTCATTAGAAAAAGAATGGCAAGGAAAAGATATGCAAAATATTTTTTGTTGGATAGGGTGCTGATTAACTTTATGCAGCAAAGTTGCAAAATCATAAAGTAGGTGAAATTGATAAGCATGGCGCTAAAGCGTGACGCACCAAATACACTAAAGTACAGAATTGCTTGAATAGGAAAAAAAATTCCAGTGGCTAATGGTGGTGAATTTAAGATTCCTGAAATAAATCCTTGCTGTTTTACATTTTCATAAACAACATAAAAGAATGACAAGTAGCTTGTTTGGTCAAATGCGGCCGGATAAGTATTTTGTACAGTATGAATAAAGGCATATCTAAAACAGAAAAATTCACCTAACGCAATAAAAACAAAAAAAATCCAGAAATTCAATTTACTTTCACTTTTTGCTAGGGTAGGCGCTGTAAGATTAATTTTTGAATTTTCTATGGTGTGTTCTAGAGTCATTGTCATTCCATTGATCTAATTTAAGACTTAGTTAAACGATGGAAACTATACTTTATAATGCATTAGTAAGTCCAATGTAAATTTATCGATTAATTTCATTTTATTGTGGGGCAAATCAAACTTGATAAGTTCAGCAGATCACAATAGAATTCAACACACTTAATAATCTGATAAAACTCGATGTTCTGGCTATTTTTCGCGGGGGGAATTACCACCTATCCGAGCCTAATCCCCCTACGAAAAATAGCGAGTAAAAAAATTTAGTTAAAAATAAATAGGAAGTATTCACTTCATGGACGCGATATATCACCTCATTGCCTTTTGCATACCAATATTTTTATTTAGTTATTGGTGTGTTGTTGGCTATGCAGCTCTGAGTTTGTTACGATCTCAACGAAATACCATGCAAAACCTGTTGCTTGCGCCAGTCGTTGGGTTTTCTATAACCATATTATTTGTGTTTTGGCTAAATCGGTTGGGTATTCCGGTAGGTCACTTTGCTTTACTTTTAGGTACTATCCTTCTTCTCAACAGTATTGGGCTTCTTTTATGGAAAAAGCCATTATTTCCAACTAAATACTATCTCCCTTTTGCTGGAATATTTTTTTTCGCTTTGTGTCTAGTGGGATTCTCTCTTTTAAGATACGGATTCGACTGGGTGAGTTTTGGCAATGATGATATGACAAACTATGCTTTAGGAGCTGCGCGATTCCTTGATCATGGATTTTTTCAAATACCAAATACAACCGATCTTATTCAGAGAAAAGATTTTAGTCTCTTATTCTGGTTTTGGCAGGTCCCTGATATGATTCGACCCGGGTCTGAATTAATATTGGCCTGGGTAAGTGGCTGCACTCATCTAAATCCATTACAGATTTTTATGCCAGTCATTGTTTCTTTTCATCTTATACTCATTAGTACAACAGGTGCACTAGTCTATTTATCACGTCGTAATTACTCTATTGCTTTAGTCACTTGTTTAGTATTAAGTTGTTCCGCTTTAACAGTATTAGGTACACTATCTCAGCTTATCACTCAAGTCATTGGTTTGAGCTTATTAATGACTTCTATCATTTTAATATGTCAACCGTTCACAACACATAATAAATTTAATGGCATAAAACAGGGCTTGCTCATTGCTATTATTTTATCGGTATTGTTAATGATGTATATGGAATTGATTCCATTTTTAGTTATCTCAAGCATAATATATTTCATAATTAATACTTGGAAAGGATGGCGTCCAAACAAAATATTTTTTCATACATTTTTAAGTTCAATAATATTTATTATATTTTTTCTAAACATACATTTACTGGCTATATTTGAATTTTTTATTCGTGAGTATAAAGTCACTTCAGAATCAGCTGTGTTGCAAGTAGCATTGTTTCCATACTTCTTATTGCCTAGCGGGTTGGGTAACTTGTGGGGTTTTGCAGGCCTCATGGTTGAAAAAGCTGAATTGTTTATGTGTGCTGACATTATTTGTGGTGCATTGCTAACATTATTTGTCATCAGTGCAACTATAAAATTAATTCTAGGACGAGCTAGTTTGCCAGCAATTACTGCGTTTGTGATGCTAGTTTTAGGATTTGATTTTTTTATAAAACAATATGGTTTTGGTTTGTTTAAATTATCTATGTATATACAACCCTTTTTAATTTCAGTACTAGTGATGTCAGTATTTGAGCGCATTAAAAATGATTATTTACGGAATTTATTTTTTCTAGTTTTAATTATGTCAGGATATGGTGCTATATCTTTTTATTTAGATAGAGGCAAGTCGGTAACACCAGGTCTTTTTAGTGAAATACCATACGGATCATCGAGTAAGATTAACCAAGAATACAGAAATTTAATTTCAGGTCTCCCAAAAGATACTTTATTGCTTTCTGATGATTTTAATATAAGTATTATCAAGTCTCAGGCACTTCAATCTATACATCACCGTTTCATTCCTCTCACTTCACCAAGTAATTTTATAGTCGGAGCGATGTCTGATGATTTGTACTTGATGCCGGCTGTACACAGCAAGCTATTTTATGGCGCGAAAGCGAAGAAAATTGCAGATACTTATTTCAGTGAAAGTTTTTATTCAGACAGTTTTAATCTGCATGATGCGCATCATTCATTAATAAATTTTACGGAAAATGAATTTTGTAATAACAAAAATGATTGTAGTAATGGTTTCATAATTGCTGACACCAGTCTTAGAAGTGTATTTAATAGGCGATATTCTACTATAGAATCTCAGCATAATTTTACTTTAAAAAAATTGAGCGAAGTCAGTAATCACCTTGTGTTTATCGATTCTACACTAGGCAGAGTTTACCATTCTGTGATAGATAGCAATATGAAAAATTTATCTCTTTTTAATTTAGAAAATGATTATTTTTACCCTGATAAAAGTATGCAATCTGTTGGGCGTTATCTTTTAATGAAAGTGTTTAATCCAGGTCAAAAATTTAGAATGGAAATTGCTTTGACAAATAGTTTTAATGGAGATGGTTTGAATAAATTACCTCAGGTTACCGCTGTAGGCAAAACAAGAGTCTCATTTCCTGTAATGGGTAGTGGTTCTGCACGTGTATTTTCAGAGTTGTTTTCTCCACAAATGATTGAAGGGAAGTCCTACGTAGCTACAGATATGAATGCTGATGGTGTATTGTTTCCTTCCCATAGAAAAGGCATTATGAATTTATTCAATAAGAATCTTAACTTGGATACAAGACAAGTAGTAACTTTTGTTCGTAATCTTTCTCTCATTTCTGAAGAGGATTATCAGAACTTAAATTCTCCTGCTTCAATTAAGGAGTTCCCTAAAGATCTTGCTAACAATGATCTCGAATATTCAGGAATTTTTGAAGATGGTTGGATTTCAAGGGATTCATTTTTTCAATTAAAACAGCCAAAATTAAATAGTGAGTTAATAATTCAAGGGATGATTCCACAAATTGATAAACAGTTCGCAGGATCTACATTAACAATTTTAGTTGATGGAAAGAAGATTTCTGAAAGCAAACTTAAAACTGGAAATTTTGATGTTACTGTACCAGTGATATCTAGTTTTTCTAAGCACAAAGTGGAGTTTCATTTTAGCGAAGGTCAGAAGCTTCCAGGTGGTGATAACAGGCCAATAGGTGCGCAAATTAAATTTATTGGTTTTATATAAAGGAATAATGATTAATTAAGGAGATGTAATGCAAACAAACGATAAAATTTTTGTGGCAGGCCACAGAGGTTTAGTAGGTTCTGCAATTGTTAGAGCGTTAAAAAATGAAAGCTATAATAATATTCTCACGCGTGGGCGAGAAGAATTAGATTTAACAAACCAAGCTCAAGTAAATGATTTTATGGCTAGGGAACGCCCTGAATATATTTTCATGGCCGCAGCTAAAGTTGGCGGCATTCATGCGAATAATGTTTATCGTGGTGATTTTATTTATCAAAATCTCATAATACAACTTAATTTGATGGAAGCAGCTCGTCAGAGTGGTGTTAAAAGATTATTGTTTCTTGGTAGTTCGTGTATTTATCCTCGTGCTTGCTCTCAGCCTATGAAAGAAGAGTATCTTTTACAAAGTGAATTAGAATCGACAAATGAACCTTATGCTATTGCAAAAATAGCAGGTATCAAAATGTGTGAATCCTATAATTCTCAATACGGCACGGATTATGCTTCAGTCATGCCAACAAATTTATATGGTCCTGGTGATAACTTTCATTTAGAGAATTCGCACGTTTTGCCTGCTCTTATGCGTAAAGCACATGAAGCTAAAATAAATAAATCAAAAACTCTTAGTATATGGGGAACAGGTAAGCCTATGAGAGAATTTTTGCATGTGGATGATATGGCAGCTGCCTGTTTGTTTGTGATGAAAAAAGCAGGACATAAACCTATGTTAAACGTGGGTACAGGCGAAGAAGTGAGTATAAAAGAAGTCGCAGAGTTGATTTGTAAGGTAGTTGGGTTTGAGGGTGAAATTATTTTTGATACAAGTAAACCAGATGGCACCCTGAGAAAATTAGTCGATACAGAAAAAATTAATAAGCTAGGATGGAAGGCTCAAATTGGTTTAGAACAAGGATTGAAAACCACATATGATTGGTATGTTAAAAATGAAAGTGAGAAATGTAGGGTGGATTAGGCCCTAAAGGGCCGTAATCCACCAAAATAAAACTGGTGGATTACGGTGTAAAAAACACACCGTGCCACTCTACGATTATCCTAGCTTGATCTTACGTATAGCAACCAACAGCATACGAAGAAGTAATACGCCATGTCTCCAACGACTAATGTTAGTCGAACCATAAGTGCGATCACGGTAATGTATAGGCATATCTACAATTTTAAGTAATAGGTGATCAGCACCAAATAGTAAATCAAAATCTCCAAAAGGATCAAACTCACCAAAGTAAGAACGATTAGCGGCAATACGGAGATAATCCTCTCTGTATAATGCTTTAGTGCCGCACAGTGTATCTTTAATTGGATTGTCTAAAGCCCACGTAAAAACAATACCAAAAAATTTATTTGCACATAGATTTAAAAATCGCATGGCTTGTTTTTCCATAGGATAGACTAGACGAACACCATTGCAAAATTCTGCTTTACCAGAGGCAAGCACATCGTAAAATTTACCTAGCTCTTCAGGCGGCATAGTAAGATCTGCATCGAGAATTATCAAGATATCACCTTTGGCAATATCAAATGCTTCACGTACTGCATTCCCTTTTCCTTTTTTTGTTTGTTGCAGCGTGACTATATCCCAGTTATCAGATTCTTCACGTGCTACTCGTTGTATTTCATCCCAGGTGTTATCTTTTGAAAGTCCTTCAATAAAAATAACTTCTGTATGACTGCCTAGTTTAGGCATACGTTTAATAGCAGCATGTATATTTCCTGCCTCATTGCGAGCGGGAATAATGACCGAGATAGATGGTAATTTTGATTTTGGAGGACTGATAGGGCGTGCAATTTGAAAAGTAGTCAAACAAAACCATGGTAGAAGAGGCGCAAGGAATCGATTCATGAGTCTATCTAGACCAACTATTTGCAGCGGCAATAATATACGTCTCTGCTGTTTGATGACATCCCAACCCGCTAATTCAAGCATGTTTTTAACATCATATGAATTTAACCAATTGCTAGCAGGCTGCTTAGCCTTAAATCCTAATAGAGTTGCAAAGCTAAGCAATGGACGCCAAGCAGTATTATAAAAATTAAGGAGTAGCCGTGTTCTAGGATGAGATACGGTTTTAAGTTTTTCAAATATTTGTTGTACATCACTCGCTTGATTGACTGTTTCAGAAAGAACAATGTAATCAAATTTTCTATTAAGTTGCAGGTGTTCACCCGATTGCATTTCAAATTTGCCATGCGGGATTTTTTTCTGCGCCAATGCAATTTGAATAGGAGATAGATCTACACCTGTCACATCAGTATTTGCCAAGTGTGATAATAGCTCGCCATCACCGCAACCCACTTCGAGCACGCTTGCGTTAGCTGGAATTAATCTTTGATAATAGCGCGCCAGTATACGTCTATACTGGTGTCCTGCCCAAGTAATACAAGCTCCGGCTTGATCATAAAATGATTGTACGTTTTTCAAATGACTATTGTTTTCAAAAGGCATATTACCTTCATCTGCAGGTACAAAAACTTCATTATGGGTTGTTATTGTCATCTTAATTCTTCCTTGTAGTTGCAAGTACAAAATCATTTGCACTTAAATTGAATTCATAAAACCATATATCTGTTTTAGGTAAAAGGTTATCAAATGTGATTTCTACATTTTGAGTATGTGGCGGAAGAGTAAAATTAACTCTATTTATAGAGTCGTCTTTATCTTTGGTTGCAACTGGGTTATGCGCTTTTAAAATAACGCGGCGTTGAGTAGGGTTCTTGTTACTAATCGCTGTGATTTCGACATCGTAATATTTATCAGCTAATGATGATTTGTTTTCACTAGAGGGTTTAGCCAATGCATATGAAAAACTGAGCTCTGATGTGCCTATAGCTGTTTTAGTATTTAAAGATAACAGAATTTTTTTATTATGCACTTGGGGCGTTAAATAAAATCTTCTCTGAAAATGTGCTGAACCAGAATCTTGACTCCAATTGATTTTATTATTACCGCTTTGCAAGTGACCGTCACTTGCAAGTTGAGTGGCATTTTTCACAAGAGGAAACCAGATTGCTTTTGATAAGTCGTAACTTTTTTCATCCGAGGCGAGAGGAAAAAAAGCGATAATTTCTGGGTTTGTTAAATAATAAGGAAGGTTGCTGACATTATGCTGATCTGTTATTTGACGAACAATGAAAGCACCTCTGTGGCCTGCCCAATCTTTGATTTGAATATGCTTAGGGATATCAAGATAAATAGAACTAGGCCCCATAGTGATAGGATGCATTTTATTTTGAGCATAAACTTTAAGTTGCACACGTTCTTGTCCTGACAAGTTCCAAATAAAAGGACTAATGGTTCCTGTGAATATAAAGTCAGCTTTATTGGGAACTAAGTTAGTGAGTGCTCCCTGTTTGCTGATGCCAAGAGCAACATTATGTCCAGCGCGCTGTTTATATAGATTATTGATAGGTTCTAAAGTGGGAAATAATGTTGCTTCTGCATGGGTGCGAACATAAGCTCGTTGAATAGCAACGTATCCTCCGACAAAATAAATCACTGTAGTTGCTGTTAAAACAGATCCTATGTATCCCATTACAGCTATTCCTGCAATAGGAGAGGGTTTACAAAATAAGTTCTGACATAATTTTTTAATATTAGAAAGTTCAAGTTGAGGTGTTAGCTTAAATTTAAAATAAGCTAACCAAACAAGGCAGTAAGCTGCAAGTAAATCACCCACAAAAAAGAATTGGGTTCCCAGGCGATAACCTAACGCATTCAAATCAAACAAAGCAGTAAATGAGGGTGTTCCCCAGGTTCCACCTACTAAATAGAGTGCAAACACACCTGTAAACCAGTATGCGCTTAAGAAAAATATTCCAAGCTTTTCTGCGCGTCTGCCACTAAGTAATGCAAGGGTGCCACCAATTAAGGTCATGTATAATAACAGCGGAGTGTATTGGTATATCGCTATACCAAATCCTATGCACAGCAATGATCTAAACCACCTTTTTTTAAACAAGAAAAAAAGTGATAAACCCGCTGTGATTAAAATGAATAAAGCTGTACGCCAAGTATCTGTTCCATGCACCGAGATTTTTGGAGAGAAACGAGCAATCTCCCATACATGTGGCGCTGCACGTTTAAAATGATATTGTGAATAGAGTTGGTAATTTTTTATGGTCTCTTGCCAAAAGGTGCGGTTAGTTAATTTTTCATCAACATCCGTAAGGCTTATGTTATTACGTTTGGCTGCAATTTCCTGTATATGACCATACATAGTTGGATTCCAAACTTGGATAGCTGGATCACTAGCAGCATAAAAAGCAGAGGCATCATTGGATGATAATGACCATTGATTGATTATTAATTTTTGTGTTGTCATCCATAATAAAGTGGGTGCTGTGAATGCAAGCAGTACACATACCATTATGCCTAAGCGTTTTTTAAAAGGTTCTTTGGGTAATGCAAGCAATGCAAGTAGTACGATTCCAATAAATGGTGTCATTAAGGGTCTAGTTAATGTCGCCATCGCGAAAAATAGTCCGAAAGCGATTAACCAGGATCGTTTTAATTTATTGTTTACTCCAAATAACAAACAACTTAATGCAGCTAAATTTAGCATAAGGCCAGTGCTGTCAGTTGTAGAGGTTGCAACCCATTCAGCTGTGAATGGGTTGAATATTAACATTCCCACCACGCATGCAGCTACCCATCTGCCTAGCAACGGGCGTAAGGATAAATAAAAAATAGAAGCAGTTGTTAGAAATGCGATGAGAAAATAAGTGTAAAATTGTTGAAATAGCATTCCAATCACAGGAAGTGTGAAGCCAGTTAATATGAAGTAACCAGGACGAAAACCTTTTCCTGGATTATCTTTAAATATACCCTCCGCAACTTGTACTGCTCCGTTCCACCAAAATTCTGCATCACCGTATTGAGATTCACCTACCCAACCCACACCCCAATATAAATAATCATGGAGGTAGTACATCCCACCGAATAGAAGAAAAGCGATTACTAGAAAATCGAAGAAATTGATGGCAGGTGCTGTAAAAAAAGCGGTTAAACGGTCTTTCCAAGACATGAATATTCCTTATGCATATAACTTTTATCAGTTCTTACATGGGAGAAACAAAATCTGATAATTGTACTGACATAATAAGTAAAATCAATCTTGATGATGAGTAAATGAGTCATCATGTTAGGTGTAGATATTAATATTTTTTAATTTAAGCATGGGGTTTAACGTACAAGGGTGGCTTGACACTGAGAGTACATGTGGCATCATCCACAATCGTAACAGGGATAGACTAATTAAAAGTCGTATATGTTTATGCTTAGTGTGGTTCTGAAAGGACTCTAAATGATTCAAAATCAAATACACCATTTGTATTTAGCAAGTTCGCAATTTTTTTTTCAAAGAAAAAAACTTTCTCTTATTCTTTTTTTTACTATCATCTCTTTTTTAATTTATGGGCACTTTGTTTTTACCGGTAAATTTACGGCATGTGGTGATTTTGGACCTGCCGTGAGTTATGCGCTGAATTTTAAGGAATCATTTAATAACGGCCAATGGATTCCACGATGGGTTATCTTTCCGCGTGATGTTACATTTGGAGGAGGCTCTATTGATGGAACAGCACCTACGATAGATTCGCCGGTTTTTCAGTATTATGGTTTTTTACAAAGTGCTCTTGCATACCCGCTGATTTCTATTGGAATTTCAGCAATTGTTTCATTGCAACTTATAGTTATTTTTGCATTCACATTTTCTGGAATAGTTCTCTATGCTGCTGGACGAGTGCTGGGAGCAAATAGAGTGGTTTCTTTTCTAGGTGGATATGCTTATGTTATGTCCCCGTGGTTAATCAGTAATTTTTATGGAAGAGGCGGGATTTCAGAATCTCTAGGCCAAAGTGCATTGCCATTGATACTTCTAGGGTACGCATTTGCAATAAAGAGTATGCACAATAAGGTCATCATATCGATGGCACTGGCAGTTTTCATTCTTGCTTTAAGTCATAATATTTTTATGCTCTATGGGGTAGTCTTATGTGGTCTGCTTATTTTTAGTAATGTTATTTTGATGTATCTTAATGCTCTATATGTACAAGTAGTAAAATGTTTTAATATTAAAGCTTATGCAGATACTCAGAAATTAAATCAAAATGTAGCTAATGAGAACATTAAACTTCAAATTATTCTCGCCGCTGGTGTTTTAATTGGTTTGGCAGCATCTAGTTGGCAATGGATGCCAGCTTTAATGACACTGAAGGAATTGTCTTTTAGTTATATCGGAAATTTTGATGTGCATAATCCCCCAAGTCGCCTCGCAGATTTATCGGGAGCATGGAGTTTTTTTCCTAAGCAGTTCGTCGAGCCCTGGAGTGGAACAAAACGTGAATTTTTCTTTACTATAGGCTGGTGGACAATACCTGGAATTGCAAGTCTATTCTTTGCTAAAAAAGGACTTAGAATTGCCGCTTTTAGCATATTTTTAAGTTTTATTATATTTTTTGTATTAACTTTTTTGCCCAATATTATTTTTCCTTTTTTACCGGGCTTTTTTGGTGCTATTCAATTTACATTTCGATTATTGGCATTTTTGAGTGTTTTGGGATCCTTTGCTCTCTGTGTTAGTTTTCCAAACATGTCACGCAACATTGGGGCTATAATTTTCATATTGATCACTATAAGTCAACTGCCTGTCATCTTATTTCATATGCCAGATCAACAATTTCCAGATGTGCAATATCTTAAGGGTTACGAATACAATGCCTTTTACGCAAACTCTACACATGAAAAATATTTACGAAATTGGTACGATGGCTGGCTTGATGCACGTAATATCCTTAATTTATCCAATGCAGACAATATAGCTTCATATTTAAAAATCACTGGAAAAACGAGAGATAATGTAGAAAAAGTTAAAATATTTATTGCTAAAGTAGGTGATCCAGCACATCCAGTCTCAAATGTTATTGAAGTGCAGAGGGGGCGTTTCCAAGCATTATTTCAAATTAATAAACCTGAAGATGGTTTGCGTATATATGCACTATCTGGCAATACTAAAATTGATTTAGGAGCGTCGCTTATTAGACCAGAAGAAGTTTTGCTTCTTTCCGATCCTCCTGCTTCATTTATACCAGCAACAGATTTGACTCTGGATGAATCACATGGTTATAAAAGAGTGTTTTCAATCAATAAAAATAAATTTAATGTTCACCAGCCAAATCATAATGGTCTTTATACGATAGAGCTGCCTGTTATTTATAATAAATTTTCAGTTCCTTCACAAAATGGTGTGCATTTGAATGGTGAGGTAGATTTCAATCACAGGCTGGTTGTAACAACACATAGTTTATCTAGTCCTATCATAGTTCGGTATTCATTACCGGTCACAGTTTGGCTAATATCGATTTTCGGAATAATTATGTTCTGTAGTTTCGTAGGATTCAGTTTAGCGCAATCACGTTGGAGGCAGCTTCGTATTAATTTTAATTCAACACCCGTTACTATAGAGTGTTAAACACAATAAACTGGGCGTTACTGCCCATTTTTATATTTGTTCTTTAAATTAAATCCAACCCAGCATAGAATGTCACATCTTGAAATGCATGATATGTTTTGTAATATGTCACACAGGGAAAAAGTAAAATGGATGAAATTAAGATATCAAGCAATATACAACTCTCTATTATCGTACCAGTCTATAAAGAAGCCGATAATATTAAACCTTTCTTAACTCGTATGAAAAAAGTCATAGATCAGACTGGATTATCATACGAAATTATTTTTTGTCTAGATCCATCCCCTGATAATACAGAAGAAGTAATACAAAAAGAAATCGATCATGATGGTAATATCAAGCTATTGATATTCTCACGACGCTTTGGTCAACCCGCTGCGACTATGGCAGGCATTTTAAATTGTAAAGGTGAAACCTGTGTGGTCATAGATGTAGATTTACAGGATCCACCTGAGCTGATTCAAGCTATGTATCATAAACTTTCTGAAGGTTATGAAGTTGTTTATGCCAAACGCAAGTCCCGTCAAGGTGAAACATTAATAAAAAGGGTGATTTCTTTTTTCGGCTATAAAGTCATAAATAAAATGAGCGACATACAAATCCCGCGTGACACAGGTGATTTTCGTATTATGTCACGTAGAGTGATAGAAGAATTAAGACGCTTAAATGAAACGCATGGCTTTTTAAGAGGGTTAGTAGCCTACGTGGGTTTCAAGCAAGCTTACGTTGAGTATGATAGAGACCCACGGCTACTAGGCAAGGGTAACTATAATCGTTTAACAGGATCATTAAAAATAGGGTTAAACGGTTTAATTAGTTTTAGTAGTCGGCCATTACAAATGATGTCAATTGCGGGTGCGACTATTGCAGGATTTAGTTTTTTACTTGGTGTAACGTATATAATACAAAAATTTATGTTTGATTTAACACCTGGTTTATCAACAACGGTATTGATTGTTACATTTTTTTCAGGTGTCCAGTTGTTGTGTTTAGGGCTGATGGGTGAGTATATAGGTCGAATCTACGAAGAAGTGAAAGGTAGGCCTATGTATATCATAGACAAGGTAATTGAGAAAAAGGGAATTTAATGAACGCTAATAAGTGGCCTAAAGTTTTCCCGCCTTTGACACTAGATCAGCAACGCATTAGTGATGAGTTTATGCAGCTTTGGCATGAAGTGTTAGCAGGAAATGCTAGATATGGCCTTATTGAAAAATTTAATCATGGTTATCCTATTACGCATGCACCCACAAATTTTTTGCATACTTTAGAAATCGGCGCTGGTTTGGGAGAGCATATACAATATGAAAATCTTACCGATAGTCAAAAAGAAAATTATGTCGCGTTAGAGCTTAGAGAAAACATGGCTGATGCTATTCGACTGCGGTATCCTAAAATTCAAACAGTGGTTGGGAATTGTCAGGAGAGGTTACCTTTTGAAGATGGTTACTTCGAACGTATATTGGCGATTCATGTTTTAGAACATTTACCAAATTTACCAGCTGCTATCAAAGAAATGTATCGTTTATGCGATAAGCAAAATGGTTATTTTTCGGTTGTGATACCCTGTGAAGGGGGCTGGATGTATTCATTAGCTAGGCGCATTTCCGCGCAACGTGTATTTGAAAAAAAATATAAACAGCCCTATAAATGGCTTATAGAAAGAGAGCATATAAATCAACCTCACGAAATTATCACTGAACTAGAGCGGTATTTTTATATTACGCATGATAGTTATTTTCCGTTTTATATACCAAGCATAAATTTAAATTTGTGCTTAGGACTGACCTTGCGACCAAAAAATTAAACTGCATGTTTAGAAAAACTATTTACCTAATTGGAGAGTCATACAATTGAAATACTTTATCACAGGCTGTGCCGGATTCATTGCCAGTAATTTAACAGATCGATTGTTACAAGAAGGTCATCAAGTTGTAGGATATGATAATTTTTCTACAGGGCTGCAAGAATTTTTAGAAAATGCGAAAAAATCACCGAATTTTACTTTAATTAATGGTGATTTGCATGACAGAGATTTGGTAACACAGTCTATGCAAGGTTGCGATATGGTATTCCATTTCGCTGCAAACGCTGACGTACGTTTTGGCACAGATCATCCTAATAAAGATTTGGAACAAAATGTTTTAGTGACTTTTTATGTTTTAGAAGCAATGCGTGCTCACAATATAAAACAAATTGCATTTGCTTCTACAGGTTCTATTTATGGCGAAGCTACTGTGATTCCTACACCAGAGAATGCACCATTTCCCGTGCAAACTTCATTGTATGGTGCATCCAAATTAGCAGCAGAAGGGCTTATACAAGCCTATTGCGAAGGATTTAATTTCAAAGCTTACATATTCCGATTTGTTTCTATTTTAGGTGAACGTTACACGCATGGACATGTTTTTGATTTTTACAAACAGTTATTAGTTGATCCTAGCAAATTATTTATCTTAGGTAATGGTAAACAACGAAAATCCTATTTATATATACAAGATTGCATAGACGCAATTCAATGGGCGTTGAAACATAGCGATGACAAAGTGAATATCTTCAATTTAGGTACAGATGAATATTGTCAGGTTAATGATTCTATAGGTTGGATTTGTGATTATTTACAAGTTAAACCAGAACTCAATTATGGCGGTGGTGAAAGTGGTTGGATAGGTGATAACCCATTTATATTTTTAGATTGCAGCAAAATTCGTAAGTTAGGTTGGAAGCCTAAATTGTCAATTCGTGATGGTGTAATGCAAACGATTAAATACTTGCATGAAAACCCATGGGTGCTGGAGAATCGTACATGAAAGTCGCTGTTGTTGGATTATGGCATTTAGGTTGTGTTACGGCAGCTTGTGTTGCTGAAGCGGGTCATACAGTATTGGCTTATGATTCGAATAAAAAAATAATAGAAAAATTGCAGAAAGGACAAGCTCCTCTTTTCGAAGGGGGTTTAGACGAGCTGATAACTAAGACTCACACTCAAGGATTATTGAATTTTTCTAGTGATGCAAATGATGTTTCTACGGCTGATATAGTGTGGGTTACGTATGACACTCCAGTAGATGATAATGATGTTGCAGATATTGAATTTGTAATGAGTGAAGTTAAAGCTATACTTCCACATTTAAAAAAAAATGCATTAGTTTTAATTTCTTCTCAGTTACCCGTAGGTTCAGCACGTAAGCTGCAAAAATTCTGCGATGAGCAGTGGCACGATAAAGCAATTCATTTTGCTGTGAGTCCAGAAAATTTGCGTTTAGGTAAAGCAATAGATGTTTTCAAAAATCCTGAACGCATAGTAGTCGGTATACAATCAGAAGCAGATAAAGAACTACTGCAAGAATTATTAAATCCATTTACAAAAAACATAGTATGGATGTCTATAGAGTCTGCTGAGATGACTAAGCATGCTTTAAATGCATTTCTTGCAACGTCTGTCGTTTTTATTAATGAATTAGCAACACTCTGTGAACGTGTGGGCGCAGATGCTAGAGAAGTAGAACGTGGATTAAAGAGTGAAGATCGCATAGGGCCTAAAGCTTATCTACGACCAGGAAATGCGATTGCTGGCGGAACATTGGCGCGTGATGTCAATTATTTAATTCAAATAGGTGAACAACAAGAGTTACCTACCCCATTATTTTCTGCATTGCTAGACAGTAATCAGTCTCATAAACAATGGTCCGCTCGTCGTATGTTGCAAGTAGTAAAAAATTTGCGAGATAAGACGATTACAACATTAGGATTAACTTACAAAGTGGGTACAGATACATTACGACGCTCCACCGCGATTGAGTTTTGTGAATGGCTAAAAGAGCAAGGTGCAAAAGTTGTAGCGTATGATCCATTGCTTACGCATCTTCCAGAACATTTAGCTGATTTCATAGAACTTAAAACAACGATGGAAGAGGCATTAGTTGGCGCAGATGCAGTTATTATTACGAACGAATGTCCGCAGTTCACTTCACTTACTGCCGATCAAATTGTCAATCAAGTGAGTGAGCCTTTAGTTTTTGATGCTGGCGGATTTTTAATGAAGACGCTAGGTTCAGACAAACGCATTAGTTATTATTCAGTAGGAAACCAAATATGAAATTAGCAGGTCGCAGCGCTATTATCACAGGAGCTTCACAAGGTTTGGGATATGAAATCGCGAAAATGTTTATATTGGAAGGTGCGCATGTCATGTTATGTGCACGTAATGCAGAATCGCTTGCAAGTGCACAACAAGCTCTAGCAAAAATAGCAAATCCTCAAGTAAAAGTATTAGCAAAAGTCACGGATGTTTCAGACCCGGAACAGATGCATGCATTGGCTGCTTATGCACTAAAAGAGTTTGGTAAAATTGATATACTCGTTGCGAATGCCGGAATTTATGGCACTAAAGGTCCAATAGAGGAAATAGATTGGGATGAATGGTCTAGAGCTATTGATATCAATTTAAAAGGCACAGTGTTGCAATGTATCAGTGTATTGCCACATTTTAAAAAACAACATTACGGAAAAATAATTATTTTGTCTGGCGGTGGTGCAACTAAACCTATGCCAAATTTGAGTGCTTATGCTGCATCCAAAGCAGGTGTAGTTAGATTTGCTGAAACCTTAGCAGAAGAAGTAAAAGATTTTAATATAGATGTAAATACCGTTGCACCTGGCGCATTGAATACTCGATTATTAGATGAGTTATTAGCAGCGGGTCCTGAAAAAGTCGGTAAAGAATTTTACGATCAATCTTTAAAGCAAAAAGAAAATGGCGGTACCTCTTTTGAAGTGGGCGCGTCACTTTGTGTTTTTCTCGCTTCATCTGTCAGTGACGGTATTACAGGTAGATTATTAAGTGCTGTATGGGATCCTTGGAAAAATTTACCTGAATACAAAGAAGAATTAAAAAATTCAGATATCTATACCTTACGTCGTATCGTACCAAAAGATAGAGCTAAAACATGGGATGAATGTTTATGAAAGGCGTAGCGATTATTGGATGCGGATTCATAGGACAAAAGCGTGCAAAACATTTAGGCTCATCAAAATTACTTGCCTGTGTTGATCATGTTATTGAAAAAGCAAATGCTCTTGCGTCACAGCATCCTGGTTGTAAGGCTTACACAGATTGGCATGAGGTAATGCAAAGACCTGACATAGATATCATCATAGTTTCTACTTTGCATTCTACACTTGCTGAAATTAGTCATGCTGCTGCAAAAGCAGGTAAACATGTGCTTATTGAAAAACCTGCAGCTCGAAAATCACAAGAGTTAGATTTAGTGATTGCAGCTGCGAAAGACACAGGTGCTTTAGTTCGTGTTGGATTTAATCATAGATATCATCGTGCGTTTCGTAAAGCATGTGAATTAGTGAATGCAGGTGAGTTAGGTGAGCTTATGTTTATTCGTGCTCGATATGGGCATGGCGGTAGAGTAGGTTACGATAAGGAATGGCGTGCGCAACCTGAGTTATCGGGTGGCGGTGAGTTGATTGATCAAGGCGTACATTTAATCGATTTAGCACGTTTATTTTTAGGCGATTTTACTGACATTCAAGGCTATGCCCACACGTATTTTTGGGATATGCCCGTTGATGATAATGGATTTTTATTATTAAAAACCGCAGAAAAAAAATTAGCGCATTTACATGCAAGTTGTACCGAATGGAAGAATACATTTTCATTTGAAATATATGGTCAAAAAGGTAAGATTGACATCAATGGTTTGGGCGGTAGCTATGGTGTAGAACGAATTTCATTTTATAAAATGTCTGCATCTATGGGTCCACCTGAAACATTTATTTGGGAATACCCTATGGCAGATGATTCGTGGGAATTTGAGTTTAATGAATTTCTTGAAGACATTAAACAATCTCGTCAGCCTAAAGCAGGTCTGTTTGACGCTCAAGCAGCATTAAGGATAGTGGAAGAAATTTATAGGATATCAGCGATATGATAGTTGTTCGAAGCCCGTTACGCATTTCATTAGGAGGAGGGGGTACAGATCTTCCTTCGTATTATCGTGATCATAGTGGTTTTTTAATTGCAGCCGCGATAGATAAATATGTTTATATCACTTTGCATCAAACATTTGTTGATGAACTCATCATTAAATATTCTAAATTAGAGAGAGTCAAATCAGTAGATGATGTAGAGCATCCTATTATTCGTGAAGCGCTCAATCATATTGGTGTCAGCGCGCCTTATTTAGAAATAAGCAGTATGGCGGATATACCTGCTGGTACCGGTTTAGGATCATCAGGAAGTTTTACGACAGCTCTTTTAAAAGCATTACACACTTTGAAAAAAAATCTGATTCATCCAAAAGAATTAGCCGAACAAGCTTGTCATATAGAATTAAATCTTTTGAATGAGCCCATTGGTAAGCAAGATCAATATATTGCAGCTTATGGCGGTATTACTTGTTTTAACTTTAATAAAAATGATCAAGTTGAAGCATGGCCGCTTAAGATAGATCAAGAAACATTATTTAATTTAGAAGATAATTTATTGTTATTTTTTACAGGTTACTCTAGATCAGCTTCTCATATTCTTAAAGAGCAGGATGTCAAAAGCAAAGGTAAAGATAAAGACATGACTGAGAATTTACACTTTATTAAAGAGCTAGGTTTGAAAAGCCAAGAAGCTTTAGAGAGTGGAAATTTAAATGAATTTGGCGATCTCATGAACGTGCATTGGGAACGCAAGAAACAACGTTCTTCAAATATGAGCAACGATAGAATTAATGAGTGGTATGAATTAGCTATAAAGAATGGTGCTGTAGGCGGGAAAATGATAGGTGCTGGCGGCGGCGGCTTTCTGATGTTTTATGCAGATGATAAGGCTAAGTTACGTCATGTTATGCGACAAGCAGGTCTACAAGAAGTCCGTTTCAGATTTGATTTTGCTGGAACTCAAGTTATTGCTCAGTCTTAAGATAAAGAGAGCGGCAATTTTGTTGCTCTCTTATATCTAGTTAACTTTATACTGGCTATTAACGATCCATTTATGTGCTTCGGCAATGTGCTTTACTTCTGCTGCAACTTGTAAAGAGAGTTTTCTTCCACCCGTTGCTCTGAAGTGATCGATGTCCATATAATCATCACCAGTAAAATCTTGTCCAACATCAATTACGTTATAGCCTAGTGATTTCATCATTATGTGTGACTGGGTATTAGCAAACCAATACGCATTTTGAATTTTTCTGGGTAACAAAGACATAATATGGGTGTTATAAGTCGTTTGAACCATTAAAATTTTGGAGCGATCAATGGGTTGAAATACTTCATCATAACCTTGCAACCCACCAGCGGCAACGCTGGGAAGAATTTGAAGGGGTGACTTATTGATATCGGTTACATAGTATGCTGCTGTTTGAGTAAGAAATTCTTTGAACTTATTTAAATGTTCTGAATCATTATAGGTTTTAAGTAATAGCTTTGTATAATCAGCAGGAATGGTTTCGTCATGAAACTTTCGTCTAGGTTGAAAGGGTTTTCGAAATGTAAATTCACTAAACATAGTGAATACCAAACGATAGCTCATCCAGTTCCAAAGATTTCTTGAATAAAAATAGCTGTCGAGATAATTCATGACATGTTGTTCAATCCCTCCCGCGGTTGTCATCTGATTTTTACGAAGTTGTTTAATTAAAGCAGTTTCTTTGTCATAAGGTTGAAATAGGTTTTTATAGTATGCATCCCAAAAAAGGTAATCATAGGGTTGTAATCCATCCATATAGCCTTCAGAATTAAACTGATAAGATGATGCAACAAAAATCATTTTAGGGTGTGATTTTCTGAGCATACGAAAAAGAACACCACCATATGATGAAAATGAGGCGCCGTCTGATGCAAAATTTTCGACTTTGAATCTATCACCTAAGAGTTTTTGTAAATGGTTGGACCAAAGTTCATCAGGATCCTGTCCTACACCTCTGAAAATTGAGCTTCCTCCTATCAATACTAATATTTTATCGTCACTAAGATCATGTTTTGCAGTTTGTAATAACTCACTAGCTGTTGGGTAATATAATGTTTGTGGTTCTATTTCTAGGAAAAATCTGGAGAAATGATGTAGTCTTGCTTTGTTGCTAATAAGATATCCGGATAAGCAACATAGAATAAAACCTAACAAAGTTCCTGCTAGGAAAAATTTAGGGCGTAGGTATTTTGTCATAATATTTAATCCAAAATCTTAAAATGCTACGTAAATAAATGCTTTTGCTGGAAGGGAATAGCGATAAAAAAAATAATGAAGAAGAATTCCGAACAGTATACCAATGATAATGTTTATACTGTTTTTAAGCATTGCTTTGGTCATTTTGATACCTTTAATAACGATATATTAATGAATAAATCATAGATGTTGCTACAGAGACGGGGTAAAAAAAATAAAGCCATCCTACAGAAACGAATGTGAGTGTTGCGAACCAAGTGAAGGGCAAGAATAATAAACTCATTTTATTAATTATCCAAAACCTTTCAAAAAATGATTTTATATTAGTAGAGACAACCAATCCTATGCCATGGTAAATGCCCCAAAAAATGAAATTCCAAGCTGCGCCATGCCATAAACCACAAATACCGAATGCGATAATACCATTTGAAATTTTGCGCATCATACCGCATTGATTGCCACCTAGCGGTATGTAGATATAATCACGTATCCATGAACTAAGTGATATATGCCAACGACGCCAAAAATCTTGTAGACTAGAAGCGAGATAAGGCCAATTAAAGTTTTCAGGAAGTCTTATACCCATTAATCTTGCAAATCCTATAGCCATGTCACTGTAACCGCTGAAATCAAAAAGGATACGTAAGCTGATAGCAATAAATATTAGCCAGCGTAATTCATAAGGTAGAGTTGCAAAGTTAGGTTGATAATATGAAATATAACCATTTAAGTTATCTGCGATTATGAGTTTTTTTACTAGACCCATAGTAATACGCATTAGACCTATTTGAATATCCATTGCATTTACGTTCTCACATCCTTTTACAATAGATGGAAGGAATTGTTCAAATCGTTTTATAGGCCCTGATACGACCGAAGGCCAAAATATACTAAATAAAGTAAAGTCACCTACTGATCTTATAGGTTGTTTCCCTCTTTGGAGGTCAACTAGGTAATGTACAAACTCAAAAACAAAAAAACTAATAGCAAGTGGCGGGGCAGTGGGAAGTAATTTATCTTTCGCTACGCTAAGCATTGTTTGTGCAAAATCAGCGTTAATATAACCTATGACTTGTGAGATAAAGAAAATTGAATACTTATAAAAGATTAGTTCTGATACACATAAAATAATGGTTAATGTTCTAAAAGTTTTGTTATTTGATATACCTGCAAAATACGTAACAACGCCCAGGAAAATGATAGGTATAACACCGGCAGCACCAGCGAAACGGTAATGAAATATCACACACGCTAGCAGCAGCCACATTTTTCTAATTTTTGGAATTTTACATAACCAAAAAATAGGAAAAAAGATACCTGCAAAGATAATAAACCAATAGTTTACAAACATGAATCTAATTCCTTTAGCCTTATCGAGTTTGCAGCAGTTGGGTAATGCGTATATTTTAAATATTATATCTTGCTGCATCATACCAAAAACACAACAAGTATCGAGTTTTTAATATTTATTTGTATTGATATATTGTTACATTATGTTTTTAAATTAGATATTTTATTATTCAAAATTGAAACATTATCTATTTACTAAATAATTTGACTCTTATAATTTAATGATAATAGTTTTACTTAGATATTGATATGTTGCACTAGACGTTCTAACATCCGAATCGAAACATTTACAAATAATGTGCATATATAACGTTCCTATCGTATGTGTGTCAAATATTAAAATTGAGTCTGTATTTATTTAATAATATTAGGAAGGTGATTAAGCCTTCTAGAATGGAGTCTGATTTTGAACTTAATTTCTCCTGAGTTTATAGGATTTTTATTGGTCTGTCTGATGTTTTGGTTTATAGCATACCGATTTTTTTCTTGGGAAGCACAAAAGTGGATTTTATGTATTTTTAGTTTCGGATTTTATTTTTCAAATTCGATATTTTATGGAATTTTATTTATAGGGTTTTGTGTTTTTGTGCACCTAGCAGCCATACAGTTAGCTAGTCTGGAAGGAAATAGTCGCAAATCGTTTTTTGTGGTTACTCTTTTGGTGCCGCTCATAGGTTTATTTTTTTTTAAATACTTCAAGTTTTCACTCGATATTTTTAGTTCTATTGCTCACTTAGAAATTCAATCAGGTCGAATAAGAGATATAGCTAATTCAATTCTGCTTCCAATCGCGGTTTCATTTACGGTATTAATCTCTGTTGGTTATTTAGTTGATACTTATAAAAAAACTTATTCTCCATCTATTAACGCTGTCGATACACTACTCTTCTTATCTTTTTTTGGGCACTTAATTGCAGGTCCAATTGTGCGTGGCAATGAATTATTACCCAGCTTTAGAGAACGAACTATTTATAATAAGAGTTCATTGATTGAGACTTTTAGGCAAGGGACCATATTAATTGCAATAGGGTATTTTAAAAAAGTTTGTATTGCTGATCCTATAGGAAGCACACAAGAATTAATTTGGATTACCCCTGATCAATATAGCTCATTTTCTTTGTGGCTGGCTCTTTTTGCATATGCTTTCCAAATATATTTTGATTTTTCTGGGTATACAGATATATGCCGTGGATGCGGTAAGCTATTCAACATTGAAATAGTACAGAATTTCAATCGCCCCTATTTATCTGCAACCCCACAAGAATTTTGGAAGAGGTGGCACATGTCGCTTTCTAGATGGATAAAAGATTATCTTTATATTCCATTGGGTGGAGGGAGGGTGGGTCCAATACGAAAATCAGTAAATTTAGTGTTCGTCATGACAGTTTGCGGATTGTGGCATGGTGCATCTTGGAACTTTATTGTCTGGGGATTTTATCAAGGGCTTCTTCTTGTGTTAACACCAGTATTATTCCCTATTGAAATGCTTAAAACGGTCGGTCGTTATCATTGGATTAGGATTTTTTCCACACTTATTACTTTTATTCTTATCTGTATTGGATGGGTTTTTTTTCGTGCCTCATCTCTTTCCGTAGCTACATGTTACTTATCAAGATTATTTATAAGCAATAATTATTTTGAGGGCACTACGATAACGGCATTAATACTTTGCCTAACCTATGGGTTATTACATTTGAGAATTGGAGGAAAGTGTATTAGATCGATTCTTTTAAATTTTAAATGGCGTGCTGTTACAGGATTTGTTTTGGCTATTATTATGTTTAGTATTAAAGAAATGTTTATTACAGGCACACCATTTATATACTTTCAATTTTAGGAAAAGACTTTAATGATTCGGCCATTTATTCCATTAATTTCAGCTCTTGCCGTAATGATTTTTATGTTGATGGCAATAGATTATCATAAACTGGAGTCTTCAAAGGACAGAGAAAAAGTAAATAAGCTAGTAGCAGAGATTCAAGATGAAAAAAAGGATTATATTTTAACTATTGGAAGCTCTACTCATGACGTAGGAAATCAAGACAAACCCTTCCCAATGCTGCTTCAAAGTGCGCTAGATAAACAAGGCGTTAGTCTTTCTGTTCACGGAGCGATTATTCATGGAGGATTGAGTCGTCTATATTACAAATGCTTAGAGAAATTATTCCAAGTAGCTAAGCAAAAATCAATTCGTTTGCCGAAGTTGATAATTGTGGAAGTTAATCCCCGTGGTTTTTCGGCCTATTATACGCATGGTTATTATAATGATCCTGCTGGTTGGAGTCGCACGCAAGGTTTTTATACGGCACCGCCTTTGCTTTCAATAATGGAATTAGGATGGGGGAGATGGATTACTACGCCATTACCTAGAGAAAGATTTCTCGACCTCTCGAGAAAAATGAGAGATGACATATTTAATTACTATCATCTCAAGTATTCTGATTACTACAAGGCTGATAGTATTATAGACTTAATTAATTTAACTCCTGTTATTCATCCTATAGGATATAAATTACCACTGATAGGTTCATATTATGGCGGGCCTATTTCTAAGTTTTTACTTGATGATTGGAAAAAGCTCGCATTACTAGCTGAAAAAAATAACGTTCCAATTTTATTTTATATCACTCCTATCAATACTAATTTTAAATCACCTGATGCAACTTCATTTTATCGGTTTACTTTAAATAAAAATAGACAAGTTTTAATTTCTGCATTATCCAATATGGGCGCTATAAATTCTGTAGATTTAAGTGGTCTTATTGATACAGAGTATTTTTTAGATTGTGAGCATTTGAAACCACCAGCACTTCAACAAGTGGCTAATCGTATCGCTAATGAGGTAATCGCGTTACAATTAGATAAGCGAGTTTTAACCTGAATATTATGTACATTGGAATTTAGTATATTGTAACGTTTTTAAGTCAGATAAATAAGTATTGTAATTCGTATCACAATATCTTCTATTGTTCTGTTAGGCATTAAATGAAAATAATAAATACGATATAGTCGATGACGTCCCGATTCCTCGTCATGTCCATTATATTTATGATATCTCTACTCGTTCACATTTTTTAGTAATTTCGTTAATGGTTATGTTGGGATTTAGTATATTATAGCGTCTGTTTAGTTATTAAAAAAATGGTCATAATAATATGCGTATCAGATGATTTTCATTAGTAGAATGGAAGTTTCAGGGGAAAAAATGAATTTATTACCATTCAGATTACCACCTTTAATAGAAAGTGGGCCTTTGCCATATTGGAATGGCAGCGCTTTCATTGTCGGAAATAGTGAGAATAAGATTTTAGAATATAGTGAAAATTTTCAAGGGTGGAATGATGAATTAACTCAATTTCATGAAGATCATGCAGGTGAAAATCATGCAATTGATAGTGCGTCACGTGCACACACTCTTACGCAAATTCAACAATATTCAAACATACCAAATCCTATCATTCTTGAGGTGGGTTGTTCATCTGGATTTATGTTAAAAGAGTTTCATAAAGTTATGCCTAATGCTATTTTAATTGGTGCTGATATCGTTCGAGAGCCATTGTTGAACTTAGCTAAACAAATGCCAAACACTCCATTGCTTCGATTTGATTTAACAAATTGCCCATTGCCTGATAATTCAATTGATGTTGTTGTATTGCTGAATATTCTTGAACATATTGAAAATGATGTTGCTGCACTAGAGCATGTTTATAGAATATTAAAACCAGGAGGTATCGCAATTATTGAGGTGCCTGCAGCACCAAATTTGTATGATTTGCATGATAAACTGTTGTTACATTTTCGTCGTTATTCATTGAACCATTTAATAGCACTGACAAAAAATACCGGTTTTTCAATTGCAAAAAAGTCGCATTTAGGCTGCTTCATATACCCTGGATTTTGGCTGATTAAACAAAAAAATAAACGTTTGTTTTTTAAAAGTGAAGCACAACAAAAAAGAACAATTGAAAAAAATATACAATATACTAGACAAAATATGTTTTTATCTAGCATCATTAAGTTGGAATTATTATTGGGTAAATATGTTGAGTACCCTTTTGGAATTAGATGTTTATTAACAGTACGTAAGACATGAATTTGAAATGGAGCGATAAAATGCAGGATGCGAATACGCCGCAAACTCAAGAAAGCATTAATAAGAATATTTCTTTTTTTCAGAATAATCTTGAATCTTATAATAAGAATATCCAATCTTTAGATACATATAAAGCAATTCGTCAAGCGGTTGATCAATCAATACCTGATATAGATCATTTGTTAGATATCGGTAATGGCGGGGTATTTGACTATGATACTAGTCTTGTAAAAAAAATTACTGCTTTGGATTTATTTTTAGATCAATTGCCTGATACATTCGTTCATCCAAAAAATGTTATTTTTAAAACAGGGAGTGCTTTAGAAATTCCTGAAAAGGATGAGAGTTTTGATGGGGTTTTAATGGTTATGTTAATACATCATTTAACAGGGGATACCGTAAAAAGCTCTATGAAAAATATGCAGCTAGCTATTTCAGAAGCTCATCGTGTACTGAAGCCTAATGGAAAGTTTATTCTAATGGAGTCCTGTATTCCCCCATGGTTTTTACATTTTGAAAAATTGGTATATCGCTTAGCTGGAAAATTTGCTGCACGATTTCTAGAGCACCCCATGACGCTTCAATATCCAAAAGAATTAATAGGTGATGAAATTCAGAAAAAATTTAATCATGTTGACATCACTGAAATTCCACTAGGCAGGTGGGTCCTACAGTTTGGCTTTAAAGTACCTAGCTTTATAACCCCTGTTTGCCCCACATTATTTATAGCAACTAAATGAAAAAAAGTATTTTTTTCATTTGTAGGTTAAGGAAATATTACTCAAAAACATTGCTATTGAATATGAAAATTAATCAACAGCATTAAGTTATGGGTTATTTAATTATGAATTTCATTAATAATATAGTCATCACGCTTACTGCTTTTTCCATTTGGTATCTAATTGGACTTGGTCCAGTTGTGGTTCTCCTCACAGGTCGACATAAACAAAAAGCATTTTTATTAGCACCGTTATTAGGTATGTGTCTTTTAACGCTGGTCGGGTTTTTTGAGCTCTCTGTTTTACTTATACCGCTTACACCCAAATTAAATGTATGTATATTAGGTTTCTTCTCATTAATGCTCTGTTTGAGTTTGCGAAGTAGCACCTATCAAATTGTTAAATATAGCATTCAAAAGCCTTTAAAGTGGTTTTGGATGTTACCTTTTGTTTATCTTCTTGTTTTTGCATGGCTATTTCATACGAGTGGATATCAATTGTTGGTTGGAAGTTCGGATCAATTGCTATACTGTTTAGATGCAAAGCAAATTTTAGAAGAAATGAATACAGGTTCTATTAATGATCTTCCTATTCCTCGCTATGATCATTATGTTCACGATATAGGGGCACGTCTTGTACCTTATGCAAAAGCATTTAGACGTGGAGCCGATATCATGTTGGCAACGACTAAGTCGCTAATAGGGCTTAGCTATCAAGAAGCATTTCCTGTTCTTGTTTCCTGCTCAATTTTAACATTAGGCTTAGCTTTAGGTTTTTTAGGTCGGACTTTTTTACGATTTTCTATTTTAACTTCTTTGATCTTACAATTGGTTTTCTTGAGTGGTTTTTATTTATTTTTAATCCACGTACAGGGAAGTCTTGCTTTAATTCTTGGTATAGCTCCAAGTTTAGTAACTTTAGCAATGTTGGTTCGTGTGGCGCGAGCCCCTTCATGGCGTTGGCAATTGCTGACCGCAATCACGATGGCAGCATATTTTTCAATTTATTCAGAACCAGTCCCAATAAATATATTTTTCCCTAGCGCCTTAATAGTTATGTGGCAACTGAATCATGGATGGCCAAGATTTATTTCTGCGTTACAACGTGTTGTTTTTGTCTATTTGTTAGTGTTTATTGCTGCTCCTTATGCAGCTTATTCGATTTATTCTAGAATCATTGATAATCTTCATCCAGTGATAGTAAGTGTTATGGAGTATCATTTCACAGCAGGCGTGGGTGCCAAAGAATTTTTCTCGGTACCTTTAGATTCAACTTTTCAACAGTGGACTTTAGCTTCGGTTATACTTGGCGCTATTTCTTATTATGATTCTAGCTCTTTCAATGCGCATACTGCCGTCTTTATAGCAAGCTCAAAATGGTTAAGCCCTATAGTATTCTTTACTTTCTGTGGTATTGCGTTGGTTGGATTATTCAAAAATAAAACTTCCATAGCTCGTGTATATGCGATCCCTTTGATCATATGGCCCCTAGTTACACTGATTATGGCGAATGCAGAAGATGGTTTACGATTCGCTCGTAGCCTGCATTATTCTATGCCTTTTGCTATGATAGGGTTAGTTGCTATAACAAATAGATATTTTTGTTTTACAAAAAAGACTAGTGTTCTACAAGTAGGTTTTACCACGGTAGGTAAAATTGTACTTACAGTCTTTATTTGCACGAATATATATACTGTCACTAGAACAATTAATTATCTGGCCTCGCATGATGTTTATAATGATCCACTTATCCCACGTTTTGATGAGCGTAATATTGCTTGGGTGAAATTAAAAAATGAACTATCTATTTCAGCTTTGCATGAAAGTCCGGTATTATTATCTGGCTTTCACGATACTATTCGACCTTCCATGATCGTTTCTAATATTCCTTCCTTATCACATGTGATAGGGGATAGTATCCTTAGTTTTTGGCCTATATATACCAGCTTGCATTACCAACCTGTATGGTCGGAATATAATACTCGTCTTTCTAAAGAGGAATTCGATTTAGCGTTGCGACGTGAGAATGAGCATTGGACAAAGAATATGGTGTCATCTCTTATCGGTCGCTCTGAGCAAGCAGTGGTACCTGTAGGCAATGGATATCCTAAAGAATGGCTGTCTACCAAAGATATCTACGCGTCACGTATGGCTCGTTTTACTAATATTGGTGATGTTTATTATCGGAATGATTACAGTGTTATCTTACCTAATTCTATAACTTCAGATAGTAAGAAAGATGTTTTAGGTCATTACCGTATGCTTTTAAAATCAGGTTCTGTTGATATCAAAGCTCAGTATGATAAGCCCTCACAACTGACTTTGATTTTTGATGGAAATATGAATGATGTAGAATTGAAGATAGGTGATAATTTATTTAAAGCGCAGCCTATAAAAGAAAATCCTGGCCTGAATAAATTGTTGGTAACCGTGCAGCCTGAGGATAAATTTAAATTAAGCCTGCTTGTTAATAAAGCTGTTAAGTTGCGGGAAATAAAGTGGGAGCCTATCTCATGATAAATTAGCAACACTAGCTCTTCGATAAAGAGCTAGTGTTGAGAAAATTTAATTAACACGCAGTAAATCTCTTTGAGAGCAAAGTATATCTATATAATCATGCGGTTTTTTGGGAAGCAGCATATCGGTTTTATTAACATCAAATGTTTCAAGTAAATTTTTCTTATTTAAGAAATAAAAATTAAAATTCTTTTTTTGAAAAAATTCTAAAAGTTCATGAGGATCAAAGCCCAGTGATTTTATTATGCTAGGGCAATACTCAAACCCTATGACAGCATTAGGATTGTTAGTTAACGTTTCTTGCATGCCTTTGCATACTGCTAACTCATAACCTTGCACATCAATTTTAATAAAAGAAACTGGAGAAGAATTCCTGTAATTTTTTAAATAGTTATCAATACTGACAACAGAAATTTTTTGAGTTTTAATACTGCCTTTAAGGGTTTTTTTCAGTTCATCCGTTAAAATGCGATGATCTCCATTGTGTGATTCATTACGCCACAATTCAATTTCACCCTCTTTATCTCCTACAGCTGCAGATATTGGAATTAATTTTTTAATAAAACCATATTGTTGACTGACTAGCTTTAAGATTTTCATATTTTTATATTCTGGTTCGAAAGCAAATATATTATACGTGTTGCCTAGTGCTTTTGAAAATACAAAAGATGTGTATCCTATGTTGGCACCTATATCAAGAATATGACCGTTTTTAAATAGATTGCTGTGATGTTTAACGAGTCTGGAGTAGGGGTCTTCAATAAATTTTTTATATTTAAAATAAGATGATATATAGAGTGATTGAATGAACTGCGAATCCAGCCAACCCATACGGTTGCTTGTCTTATATAACCATAACAGTATTTCTGTACATTTATTTGAGATATTCATCTTTTCACCAATTCAATATTTACAAAACTGCCAAATTTAGGCGAAATCTGTATTAGTTTTCGGTCTACCCATGTAGCGAAATTAAATACCCAACTAGGTAATAGAGACCATTTTTTTAATCCTCCAGCAAGCCAATATCGTAAGGGTGTATGTGTTTCAAAACGTTCAATAGAAAAATCAGGGAATAACAATCTGAATTTTTTTATATCACGCTCAAAAATAACATAAGGCAAAGCGTTATTAGCATCAGATACTGGACCTTTAGATTCAAATTCCCATTGCTTAACGTGAGGATCATAGGGTTCGTGATGTAAATAACGATAAACTAATGCACCTATCCAACCTGGGTATGGCTCAACCATAAATAAACGACCTCCAGGTGCTAAGCAACGCAAGGCTTCTTGAAAAAAAGCAGGAGTATTAGGTATGTGGTGTAATACGTTAAACATACAAATACAAGAAAGGCTGCAATCAAGAAAATCCATTTTTGTTGCATCTAATGTTTTGTCGATTCCGGAATACGCTACTATATCTGTTGTTATGATGTTTGGGATAAGTTCTTTAACAAATCCTGCCCCTGAACCGATTTCCACAATTTTTCCTGATGGAGAGCGTTTTATGCAGTCTAGATATTTTTTATATACTTCTAGATATAAATAATGCAGTGCTGATTTTTTTTTAATGGTATTGCGAATTTCCCAAAAACGATCAGGGCTGTCGAGATCAGTTATATTTTTATTACGGGATGCAAAAATACGTTTAGCTGTCCTTTTAATACTATTTTCCATGATATGTAGCTCTTAATATATATTTTTAATAACGTAGAATACCTATTTTGTATAATTTATGAAAAATAATATGCTTAATTAAATAAGGAATAATATTTCTCTTAATTTCAATGTGAGATACTTGGCGCCCATGAGATCTTGTCCGTAAGCGGTGCATTTCATCCACTCCAACTTTTGAAATTTGAGCAGATGTTTTTTGATGAGAGTGTATACGGAATGCGCCTAGAAAGCGCGGCAAGCGTGCAAACCGTGCGCCAGCCTTTTGGAATCGTAACAACAAATCCCAATCCATGGCAAACTTAAAGCTTTCGTCAATCTGTGCACCAGCTTTATCCCAAATGCTTTTCCGCCAAAATAATGTCTCTTGAGGGATATAATCAGCCCATTTTAATACCTTAGAATTGTGCGGTGGTAAAACCCATCGGCCAATTTCGTGGTCATGCTCATCAATTAATATTCTATGACCATAAATAACATCAATATTTGGATTGCTAGTAAAATAGTTTGCTACATACGCTAATGTGCCGGGCAATAAAATATCATCAGAATTAAGATAAGCCATGATCTCACCCGTAGCATGTTCAAATCCCAAGTTGAGTGCATGTGACTGGCCGTTATCTTTTTGGGAGTCCCAATATTTCAAAGAAGACGCATATTTTTGAATGACTTCCTGGGTGTTATCATTTGAGCCGCCATCTTGAATAATATATTCAAGTGCAGGATATTTTTGTTCAATAACACTTAAAATGGTTCTTTCAATAAATTCACCTTGGTTGAAAGAGGGTGTAACAAGTGAAATCGTTGGAGTGTTAATGAGAGGGATTTTATCTTGATATTGTTTTTTAATCACCAGCGGTCGTGCTGGATATTGATTCAATTTACCTATACGAGGCCGCCAAAATGATTTTATTTTTTCACCTATACTAGCTAATCGATAAGCTATGAGAGCCATTTTTAATTGGCCGATTACGTTTAATCTTTCATCATTAATTTGTCTGTATATATTTTCAGCTTTTTGATAGGTGTCTTCTATTCGTTTAAGGCTTTGATTAACTGATAATGCTAAAGATTCAAATTCTTGTCGAATCTCTGTATTACTTTGCTTTAGTGAAGCTAGCATTTTTTCTATTTTGATATGAGATTCTGTACATGAATTAGTATCTACTAAAGGATTGGTTGAGACAGGAAGAGCAAGTGGATCAATAGGGTAAAGATTTCTATTTTGATCTCGGGTTGTATCTGTCATACATAATTTCCTTTGTGAAATTAAATCAACATTTAATTTACCTGAATTATTTGTTGTTTGATTTCTTCCATGGTTTGAATTGAAATGCTTAGTTTGATACACCATTTAATTCATTATGAAGTCTATTGATTAATGTTAATCGTTCATCACAAATTTGTTTGAGATTATTGATTACGTCTAATCTTTCTTGGCTAATGGCTTTTAAATTTCCTGTAACAGCTAAAAAATCTCTAATCAATTTAACTTCTTTTTTTGCTATGAAGTTGTTAATTTTTTCTTTGGCCACCTTAAAGATATTATCGTTGATAAAGATTAGGTTGCCCCATTGTTTATTAATAAATTCATTATTATTAACCGAAACAAGTTCAAACTCTTCAATGCGTTTTATGGCTATGTAGTTATTAAAACCCAGTTGTTTTGCCTCGTTAATTAAGCCTAGCGGATGACCTAGCTCCCAGCCAGAATAAATGCCTGGCATAAAATATTCACACATAAGGACTTCAGTCTCAATATTTTTCATGCCTTTTAGTACATTCAAATCATTTCCTTCAGTGTCGACCTTGAGTACCCCTATGCTTTTATTAATTAAACCTTCTTCTAATAAGCTATCTAAACTTCTGCAGGTCACTGTGGTTGTTTTTTTATGAGTTATGCGTTCATCATCGGTGAGTGGATGCATAGTGGAAAAGTAAGTTGTAGGATTATCATCGTGATCAAAGGCAGTAAAAAAATCAGCGGTGCCGTCTTTGGAATCGACTGCATATGTAAAAAATTTGCAGTTGGTTTCATCTGCAATAGCTTGTAGCTCTGGTGCAAAAGCAGGTAATGGTTCAAAAAATCCTCCTAGGAATCCTTTAGAGGCGAGAAATCTTGTGAATGATCCTTTTTCAGCACCTATATCAAGAAAAGATTTTTGTTGTACAAAGGGTAGAAGCAACTCAATTAATTCAAAATCAGTATCCTGATGGTATAAAAGATCTTGATCGTTAGTATTCGACATTTGTGCTCCTTCACCTTTAATTATGCACTGAATATTTTGAGTGTGAAGAATAGCATAATCTTATTAAATTCAAAAATTATTTGCTTATGGTATTAGCGTAAATCTTGGGATGTTTGAGTTTTATGTTTATACTTGTCAACAAAGCAATATCCCTTTTCAAAAAGTTATAGTGGTATATGAATATAGTATTCAGAGTAGATTCCTCACATGTTATGGGGATAGGCCATATCATGCGATGTATGGCCTTGGCTGATGTCTTGCGTGATAAAGGTCATAATGTTGATTTTATCTGTCGTGATATGCCTGGTAATTATATTTTTGCTCTCAAAGATAAAAACTTTACAGTTATTGAACTACCATATGATATTCGATTACAAAAGCAGCTTCGTGTACTTTCTCAGTATCAGCAATGGTTAGGCGAGTCAAAAGAAGTAGATTTACAACAGACTTTATCGTATTTAGCGAAGATGAAACAAATTGATTGGTTAGTAGTGGATCACTATGGAATAGATGATAACTGGGAAGCCGCTTGTCGCCCTTATGTAAAAAAAATAATGATTATCGATGATTTGGCTGATAGGGCACATGATTGTGACCTTTTGCTCGATCAGAATTACTCTGCCGATAGTATGAATCGATATGTCGGGTTAGTTACGGATTATTGCAAAAAACTACTGGGCCCATATTTTGCGTTAATGAGGCCAGAATTTAACGAAGCTAGAAAAAAAATAATCAACCGAGATGGAAAAGTAGAGCGCTTAATGGTGAGTTTAGGTGGTACTGATGCGAGTAATGGCACACAAAAGGTTTTAGAGGCTATTTATCTTTCAAAATGTTCATCTTTGCAAGTTGATGTTGTAGTAGGGGCAGCCAGTCAGCATAAAAATGAGATTCAAAAGTGGTGTGAAGATCATCAAAATTATCATTTTCATTACGGAGCTAAAAATATGGCTGAAATAATGGGAAATGCTGACTTAGCGATTGGTGCCGGTGGCGGTACTACATGGGAGCGTTGTTGTTTAGGCTTGCCTAGCTTAGTTATTCAAACTGCAAACAATCAAGAAGAATTAATTAAGCAGGGAGTTTCTGCAAATATAATAGAGTACTTAGGTGATCTCGGTAATTTAAGCAAAGATAAAATTGCTCAAAGGCTAAATGAAATAATTGCTGATCCTGAACAACTCATAATGATGAGTCAAGCAGGAATGGCTCTGGTAGATGGCTTAGGTGTAAATCGAGTAGTCACTGAGATGATGAAGCTGTAATAATTTCAAATGGAGATGAAAGTGGAAACTATTACGTTAAGACCCGCAGTCTCGCTTGATGCAGAAATAGTATTTGAATGGCGTAATGCGCCTGAAACGAGGCGTTACTCCTTTGATCCTAGCCCTTTAAATAAATTAGACCATATCAAGTGGTTTGAACAAAGTTTAAAAATGCATAATCGATATTTATTAATTGCAGAACAGTGTGGAAACCCCGTAGGTGTGTTGCGATATGATCTTGTTTCTAGTCAGGCTGAGATAAGTATATATGTATCACCAGCATTGAGTGGTAAAGGACTGGGAACAAAAATATTATTAGCGGGTACAGATTGGATTAAGCTAAACCTTCCCGAAATTAAAATCTTACGGGGTAAGGTATTAGCAAATAATATTGCATCAGCGCGTGTTTTTGATAAAGCAGGATTTAATTTGAAAATGCAGGTTTATGAAAAAGACGTAGGATAGACTGTACTGTGTAGGATGGGATAGGGTGTGTTTACACCTTAACCCATCTCTCTAAACTAAATTATGTCGTTTTATATTAAAATTGATACCATTTTTTTTCTGTTTTTTTCTGTTTATCAGATTGCTTATTTAAATTATTTATAATGTTGAGACGATTTACCGCTTCCGTGTGCAGATCATTAATTAAAGCTAATCTTTCTTCACAAACATTTTCAAGATATTTGTTTTGCTCTAAAAGATCTTCTGAAAATGCTTTAGTTGTGAATGGTTCTATGACCGTATTAATGGTATTTTCAGGAATGAATATTCCATCAGCAAAGGCAAGCCATTTGTCTTTAGAGTAATGATCATTGAAGAATCCACCAAGACTATATCCAGCATTGACTAACCAATTAAAGATAGAATTGATAGGTGCTTGAGAGGCATAGAAAGGTAAAAAATTTAATTCTATTACTAGCCAAGGTTTTTGTTCCTTAATTAATTTTTCAGCTCCTTTCAGCACTTCTAAATCAAAACCTTGAGTGTCAATTTTAATAAGACCTATCCTATCATTAGGAAAATATTTAGCATAAACATCATCTAAAGTAGTGACATCAACAGAGAAAGATCTAACGGTTTTGCCTGAGTTTTCATGATGGTATTTGTCATGGTATTGAAGTAAAGAGCCAGTTGCATCATCTTGACTACAATTAAAGTTTTTTATACCCATTTCATTACCTAATGCATATGGATATATGGAAATATTTTTGTTATCAGCAAATTTATTTTCCAAATAATTGTAATGTTCTGTATTGGGTTCAAATAAATGGGATTTAGTAATATTTTTTGTTGAGAGTAGTCGTTCTGTAAAATCACCGTGGTAAGCACCTACGTCAATCATGGCAGTACCATTTAAATGCGTAGCAATTTTTTCATCTAACCATTCATGTATTTTATACATTATAAGTTCCTTCTTGGGGTTGCTTTTCTGAACTAATCGATTTCATCTCAGAACGATTTGCAATAGTAAATCCTCAAACGTATATGGTCAAAGATAATTTTTTTATCTTAAATCTCTTTGCACGCTTGAATTTCAAGCCGCTCTTCAGTATGGTCTTGTAAGTTTTGTTCCAATAGCATTCTAAGGAAGATAATACAAATGTTGAATAAGCTAGCAATTGAAGGTGGTGTCCCTGTACGAGAAAAAATGCTGGCTTATGGTCGACAATCTATAAGTAAGGCGGACATAGAAACTGTTATGGAAGTTTTGAATTCAGATTGGCTGACTACAGGCCCTAAGGTTTCTGAGTTTGAGGCACAATTTGCAGAATCAGTGGATGCAAAATATGCTATTGCTGTGAATAGTGGAACGGCTGCTCTACATACGGCATTATTTGCTGCAGGAGTCGCACCAGGCTCAGAAGTCATTACTACGCCATTTACTTTTGTAGCTACAGCCAATGTAGTTCGTTATTTGGGTGGAACAGTTAAATTTGTCGATATTCGTGCTGACACTTACAATATTGATCATAATAAAATTGAAGAAAGTATTAATAAAAAAACGAAAGCGATTATTGCTGTCGATTTTGCTGGGCATCCTGCAGATTTTAATGAAATTAAAGCCATAGCTGATAAGCATAATTTAATTGTAGTAGAAGATGCTGCACATTCTTTAGGTGCAACTTATAAAAATCGCAAGGTGGGGTCGTTAGCTGACATGACTACATTTAGTTTTCATCCTGTGAAACATATCACTACAGGAGAGGGTGGTATGATTGCCACAGATGATGCTAAATTTGCCGCAAAAATGCGTGCATTTCGTAATCATGGTATCACGCTAGATCATAAGCAACGCGAAGAAGCTGGATCATTTATGTATGATATGACTGATCTGGGATTTAATTACCGGTTAACAGACATACAAAGTGCATTAGGAATTTCACAATTAAAAAAACTCAATCTTTGGGTACAACGTAGACGTGAAATTGCAGCGATGTATACAGCTGCATTTATCGATTATCCAGAAATTATAACACCTGTTACACTGCCTGAATGTGAATCTTCTTGGCATCTTTATGTAGTACAGCTAGTTTTGGAATGTTTAACTGTCAATAGAGGACAAATTTTTCATGCATTACGAGCTGAAAATATTGGTGTGAACGTTCATTACATTCCTGTCCCATGGCATTCTTATTATCAGAATCTTGGTTATACAAAAGGACAGTGGCCTATCGCTGAAAAATTATATGAAAGAATTATTAGTTTGCCTATGTGGCCTGGAATGTCAGATAAAGATATTCAAGAAACAATTATTGCAGTGAAAAAAGTTATATCAGCTTATCGTAAGTAACTATTTTTTTGCTGATATATTTATAAAAAAGCGATATATTACGGAACAATATTAAACTCGAAAAAAGTGAACATGATATAACTAACTGTGAAATGAATATCTAAACTATATCGCCAAAAGGAATGGAGTATAAAGGAATGGATCATAGTATAACCCCAGTTATTTTATGCGGTGGTTTTGGCTCTAGACTTTGGCCTTTATCTCGCGCTGTTCGTCCTAAGCATTTGCTCTCATTAATTGATGAGATGAGTATGTTGCAAAATACTCTACTGCGCGTGCACGGACTTTTCGAACAAAGTAATCCTATTATTATCTGCAACAACGAACACAGATTCATAGTGACAGAACAATTATCAGAAGTGGGATTTCAAAAAGCAAAAATATTTTTAGAGCCAGAAGGTAGAAACACAGCGCCAGCAGTGACTATGGCTTCATTACATTTCGCAGCTCAAAAACAAGACCCTATACTGCTAGTCATGCCTGCAGATCATGTTATTAAAGATAAAAAAGAACTTTTAGCTACTATAAAAACGGGTGCTATTTTAGCGGATCAAGGAAACCTAGTGACGTTCGGAGTTGTTCCAAGCAGACCTGAAACAGGTTATGGATACATACTGCGAGGCGATAATCTACAGGGCACTACAGGCTATCATGTTAAAGAGTTTGTTGAAAAACCCACATTAGAAAAAGCAAATGAATATCTCTCTTCTGGAAATTATTTATGGAATAGCGGCATATTTATGTTTCGTGCATCAGTTTATTTGAATGCGATGAAAGAATATGCTCCAGATATTTTGCTATCTTGCCAGCAAGTCTATTCAGAAATGGATACAGACTCAGATGTTTATAGATTAAGTGAAAACTTTCAGAAAATCCGCAGCGAGTCCATCGATTTTGCTGTGATGGAAAAAGCAAACAACATAGCAGTAGTGCCACTTTGTTCAGACTGGAGTGATGTAGGCTCATGGGATGCTTTGTGGGAAATGGGTGATAAAGATTCGAATGGTAATGTTCTGAAGGGACAAATTTTTACTGAAAATGTTAAAAATTCATATCTACGCTCAGAAAAACGTTTAGTCGCAGTTGTAGGCTTATCTGATATTGCAGTAATAGAAACCTCAGACGCTGTGCTTGTGACGCATAAGGATAATTCTCAAGATATCAAATCGCTAGTGTCTCAATTGCAATCTCAACATTGCGTTGAAGCGAATACAGCTCAGAGAGTGGATAGGCCTTGGGGTTGTTATGAAACACTGAACAAAGCTAATAACTATCATGCAAAGCACATTATAGTAAAACCTGGAGCAAAACTTTCTCTACAGTTACATCAACACAGATCAGAGCACTGGATTATTATCAAAGGCACTGCGACAGTGACGCGTGGCGAAGAATGTTTTGATTTATCAGAAAATCAAACTATTTACATCCCTGCCAAAGTAAAACATCGTATTGAAAATAAAACGGATAGCAATTTGGAATTAATTGAAGTGCAAACAGGTGAGTATTTTGGTGAAGACGATATTACTCGTTTCGATGATATATATGGTAGAAGAGAGTTAATCGCGTGAAAGTTTCTATCATCACACCTTCATTTAATCACGGCGAATTTATTGAACGTACGATTAAAAGTGTTCTTGCACAAAATTATGAGCTTGAATATGTAGTGATGGATGGTGGCAGTGTTGATCAAACGCTAGATATACTCAATCGTTATGAAAATCAGTTGAGCTGGAAATCAGAAGCAGATAATGGCCAAAGTCATGCAATCAATAAAGGATTGCAGATGACATCAGGTGATGTAATTGGTTGGTTGAACTCAGATGATATTTATTATCCTGATACGGTTAAAAAAGTTTGCCAATTTTTTAAAGATCATCCTGAAGTTGATGTAGTTTATGGTGATTCTTGTTTAATTGATCGTGTAGATAATAAAGTGGGATATTATCCTACTGAGTCCTGGAATTTAGAACGTTTAAAAGTGCGTTGCTTTCTTTCACAGCCGTCTACTTTTTTTAGACGACGTGCAGTGGATAAACATGGATTGTTAGAAGAATCTCTGCAATTTTGTATGGATTATGAATATTGGCTACGTCTGGGTTTAAGAGGGGTAAAATTTGCTTATCTTCCTCAGATGCTTGCAGGTGCGCGTGTTTATAATGAAACAAAGTCATTTCGTTGTTGTTTAGAAGCAAGTTTAGAAGCAAATAATTTATTAAAAAAAGAATTAGGTTATATTCCATCTGAAAGAATAGTCAGTTATGCAGGTGCTAAAATTAAATCAAGCTCAGGACTTTCTTATCCTAATCCGAAATTTATTATGGCAGTGTGGATGGATCTGTGGGCGACTACAGGGCTTTATTATGAAGGTAGTGCTAGAGTAATTGCATGGCTTGCTGCTCAACAAGCTATGCTAAAAGAATTTTTAAGAAGAGCGTTTGATCTTTTGGTAAAAAAATTCAGATATTAAATAGCCATGTAGCTAGGATTGAGCTCTGCGAAAATCCGGGGTGGGGTTGCAAAGATCATGCGGGCAATCCCGGATTTTCGCAGAGCTCAATCCGGGCTACAAAGGCTAAGTTACAATTTATTCGTGATATTCAAATATTGAAAAACCATTTTGCTTAACGAGTTTTTCTTGTTTAGCTGCTTCTAGATCCTTGTATACCATTTCATTGACTAAGTCATCAAAACTAATTTTTGGTGACCAGTCTAGTTTTTCTTTCGCTTTGCGTGCATCACCTAATAAACTTGCAACTTCTGTTGGGCGAAAATAACGTGAGTCTACTTGTACTATGCAATTTCCTTGTGGATCATAGCCTTTTTCATCTATGCCTTTTCCTTTCCAGGTTATGTCCATATCTAACAAGCTAGCCGTTTTTGTTACGAACTCTCTTACGCTGTATTGTATTCCTGTTGCGATGACAAAATCGTCTGGCTTATCTTGTTGCAACATTAGCCATTGCGCTTCTACATAATCTTTTGCATGTCCCCAATCTCTTTGTGCATCAAGATTTCCTAAAAAGAGACAGTAATCTTGCACACCTAATTTAATTCTTGTGAGCGCACGTGTAATTTTACGGCTAACAAATGTTTCGCCTCGCAATGGTGATTCATGATTGAAAAGAATTCCATTACAAGCATACATGCCATAGGCTTCACGATAATTAATTGTTATCCAGTAAGCATACAGTTTTGCTGCAGCATAAGGTGAGCGAGGATAAAAGGGAGTTTTTTCTGTTTGTGGAACTTCTTGTACTTCACCATAGAGCTCTGAAGTTGAAGCTTGATAAAATCGCGTCTTTTTCTCAAAACCTAAAATACGTATGGCTTCTAACATACGCAAGGTTCCTAGTGCATCAGCATTAGCAGTATATTCTGGTTCTTCAAATGACACAGCAACATGACTTTGAGCAGCGAGATTATAAATTTCGTCAGGTTGTGTTTCTTGAATAATACGAATAAGACTAGTGGAGTCTGTCATATCTCCATGATGCAGAAAAAATCGTTTATTTTTGCCATGAGGATCTTGATATAAATGATCTATCCTGTCTGTATTAAATAATGAAGATCTGCGTTTTATTCCATGGACTATATAGCCTTTATGTAATAAAAATTCAGCTAAATACGCACCATCTTGTCCTGTGATACCTGTTATTAACGCGATTTTACTCATTTTAATTTTCACCTAACTTTTATGTCATAGATTAAGATTTAACGGTTAGAGAAAAACCCGCTTTGATCGCATCATCTCTAAACATTCGTACTGTATCGAGAGAGAATTCAGTTAAATCTTTTCCGACTATGTCTAATTTTTTAAGAATTTCATTTGTCACAGTGATGATGTGACAGCCTATATCATCTGCTTGGAAAATATTTAATAGTTCTCTAGGGCTGGCCCATATTAATTCTAACTGTGGATGTGGTTTCATAATTTCGAGTGATTGTTGCATGATAGGTAGAGGATCACGACCGGTATCTGCAATTCGCCCAGCAAAAACTGAAATATAAGAAGAGGGCGCATTCGCTAAGGCTTTAGTCACGTCGTAGACTTGATCTAATGTCATCAGAGCCGTTACATTCATTTTTACATTTTTGTTTGCTAAGTCAGAAATAAGTTTGTAGGAATGATCACCCTTAGTGTTCATGACGGGAATTTTTACGTAAACATTTGGTCCCCAGCTAGAAATAAGCAATGCTTGTTCATACATTTCTTCAAAATCATCTGAGAAAACTTCAAAAGAGATAGATCTATCATGAATAACTTTAATAATGTCTTGAGCAAAACTTTGGTAATCATTAATGCCTGCTAGATGCATTAGAGTAGGGTTGGTTGTAAATCCTTTAACCCAAGGCTTATTGTACATTTGTAACATGCCTTGTTTGTTAGCACCATCAGCATATATCTTTACTTTTAAGTCTGCTACTGTCTTCACTTTGATTTCCTTGTGATAAGTTGATATGAGATGAAATTTTACTGTGTTGTATCCATAGCGCAGCTTCTATTAATGAAGTTGCTGTAAAATTCGGTAGTTTAGGTTTTTGTTCTTCGTAATTGTTATCTAACCAAATCGTTTTGCAACCCGCATTTTGTCCGGCGGCTATATCTTTCCAGCGATCACCAATCATGAAACTGCTTTCTAAATTAATATGATGTTTTTGTGCAGCCGAAATCAGTAAACCGGGTAATGGTTTTCGGCAAGTGCAGTTATCTTTGTCGTCATGATAACAAACAAGAATCTCATCTAGAGGCAGTTTTTCTAATAGTGCAGAGTTAATAGATTCAACCATAGAGCGAGTTGTACTACCTCGTGCAACATCAGGTTGATTGGTGACAACTATGAGTAAATAGCCTAACACTTTCAATAATTTTAAGGCAGGTATTACATCATCAGGGATAATTAACTCAGATAATGTAGACGGAGGATAAGGTTTACCATTTTTTACGATGGATTGATTTAGTACTCCGTCACGATCTAAAAAAATTGCAGTCCGTTGCATTATCGTACTGATTCCCATTTGGTTTGTGTGTTTTTTAATGTAGGGTGCGAAACAAGTAAGTGCCAAACGACAGCTTGAAATGCTTCAGCATGAGGCGTTGTATTGTCTGGATTAGGTGTAGGAATAACAATGGCTACATCCGCAACTTTTGCAGTATGTCCACCATCTCGTCCTACTATACCCATTATTTTACTGCCTATGCGTTTTGCATATTCTAAAGCGGAAACTAAGTTAGGGCTTACATTTTTTTCTAGGTTTCCACCGCCTACAGATAAAATGAGTAACATATCTTTTGCAGTTAAACGGCTCACTTCTAACCATTTTGCAAAAACACTTTCCCAACCTTCATCATTTGTGCGAGCTGTTAATTCTGAGACATTGTCGGTTGGTGCATAGGATTCTATGCCAACTATTTTTCTAAAATCATTGACTGCGTGAGATGCGTTTGCAGCGCTTCCACCTACACCTAAAATAAAAAGACGCCCGTTATTAGCACGAACATTTGCTAAAAGATTAACGGCATTTTCAATGTGAGATGTATTCAGTTGGCTAATAATAGAAGTTGCTTCACTAAGATATTTTTCTATGAATTGCATAATAACTCCGTTTATATGCCAATAAGTTAAAAATAAAATGATTTAATGCGATGAGGATAATACTCGAATTTTTTATTATCAGCAAAGCCTATCTTAAAAAACTAACTTGCAGTTTCTGTTAATACTTCTTCACCATGATAAAGTGCAAGAGCTGTTTCAGTGTCACCAAAATATTTAACACTTCCTCCTTCTAGAAGAAGAGTTTTGTTGCAAAATTCTTTTATCAATCCATCTGAGTGTGTAGCCATAACGACTATGCTAGATTGATCTAATAAATTGATCATTCTCTCTTTTGCAGTTTGTATAAAACTAGCATCACCTGTACCGAAAATTTCATCTATTAATAAGATGTCTGGTTTTATTTGTGAAGAAATTGCGAATGCAAGCCTCACTAACATGCCTGAAGAATAAGTGCGTGTAGGCATAGTTAAGAAATCACCTAAACCTGTTAAGTCTGCAATCTCTTGTGTTTGTTTATTTATTTCTGTGCGAGTTAAGCCTAACAAAGTACCGCGTATGAATATATTTTCATAGCCAGTTAATTCCATTTCTATCCCAGGCATTAAGTCTAACATGGGAGAAATATGACCTTGAATATCAATTTTTCCACGTGTGGGTTCATATATTGATGCTAATAAACGTAGAAATGAACTTTTACCAGAACCATTATGTCCTACTAATCCTATGCGATCACCGTGAGAAATTGTTAATGAAATATCATTGAGTGCACTGATTATGACGCGATGATTTTCATCTTCTCTGACAGTTCCTCCCGTGGCCAAGCGTAAAAACTCTTTTTTGAGTGATCGTGCATTGACGTTATAAACAGGGAATTCAACTGAAACCGAATGTAAATTAATTGCCGCCATGTTTTTACACCTAAAGCCAATAAATGATTCTTGATCTATGTTTAGCAAACATTACAAAGCTGTATGCGATACCTATAACAGTCACTAAAGCAGATACGCATATCGTTAATAAGGTAGGTGTCATTCCTAGCAGTGGTGCGCGTATCAGTTCAACAAGACAATATAGAGGGTTTAATACTGCAATCAGCCTGTCTTTAGCAGGCAAAATGTCAGGGCTCCACATGATAGGAGTTAGAAAGAATGCAACTTGAATTAAACTTTTTATAATTTGCACGATATCGCGGTAACGTGCACCTATCATTCCTAGTATTAATCCAAATGAGATAGAGTTAACGTAAATCACAAATAAACCTGGAATTAACAATAAGGTATTAAAGTTTACTTTTGCCACTTCATGAAATATGGCAAGTATAGGAATAATGACAATGATGTTATGAAAAAAAATAATAATATTTCGTGCGGCAATTTTATGTATGTATATGGTGTAAGGTAATTTGATTTGTTTTATAAGACCTTCAGAAGACGATAGTGCTTCTGTCAAATCGGTAACTTGGGTTGAGATGAGAGTCCAACTTAACATTCCAGCAACAAGATAGGGAAAGTAGATTTGTAAGTTGATATGAAACAAATGACTATACAAATATCCCATAGAATAAGTTGTAATCGCCATACTGATAGTGATCCAGAATGGACCCAGTGATGAGCGGCGATAACGTAATTTCACATCTAAATAAGAAATAAGCAGCCAGACTCGCCATTTGATGATTCCATCAATGATGTCTTTTAAAGCGAGACGGCGCTGTTCTTTTTTTATATTAAATGGTTTGTTATTGTCAGAAACAGTATCTGTTTCATAAGAAGTAGCCGGTGAAAAAATTGATTCCATATAATTGTGCCAATAGTTTTTTGTTAATCCATTAGGCGCAAGAGCTTATCATGCAGTTTTATTTGAAACAATCGTAAATTTTAAATTAATATTTGAAATTTATTTGCAGTGTGGATTACGGCGAAAAGATGCCTAATCCACCCTACATTAGTCAAAATATATTTGATCTAATTGACGACACGCCCTAGTCAAAATTAAGCTATCTTTTTTCGGTGAGATCAAAATATTTATGGGTAAATTTCATCTGTTCTTCAATTTTACGGCTGTTCGTTTACTTTTGATTTTATGTACCTCATACTCATCGCGCCAGTTTTATTCATCTGTTTTGCAATTTCATTAAAATTAATTTCATCGATCGTATATATGATTAGAATTGATTTGATGAGAACGCTAGATAATATACTTAATAATTTACAGGATGGTGACTTGTGTTTGACTTTTATACGGATCATGAAAAAAAAATCACACAACAATTTTTAAAAGATAAGCATATCATTATTCAAGCTGAGGATATGGACTCGCTGAATGCAATTCGGAAAAAAGTAGCTCATGCTGCGGCTGATGCGATCGATCATCAGATAGAAAATGATACTCAGATAGACTCTTTTCTGAATAATATTCACAAGATCATGACGGTTGATCAATTAAACGATATTCGTTTAAAAGTGATTACTGAGATGAATCGAGATACTTGGTTTCGCCTAGCTTATTTTAAAATAGCTCGTAATGCTTTAAATATTCTTGCAGGCAATGAGCTAGCTATGCAGCGTAGAGTTAATCTTAGTATTCAACTGCCGAATGATGATAGTTCTTTATTGCCAGTGCATGCAGACGTTTGGGCGGGTGATTCCCCATTTGAAATAGTCTTGTGGGTACCTTTAGTGAATTGTTATGCCACTAAATCTATGTTCATCACAGATGCAGAAACTGATAAAAAGATACAAGCAGATTTTAGCCAATTCAAAGATAAAAGCAGTGAAGATATATATCAGTCTATAGAAAGTAACGTTAAATTTCTGGACGTACCATTTGGAAGTGTTTTGTTGTTTTCACAAAATGTCATGCATGGTAATAGAATAAATCGAGAAAATGAAACTCGATGGTCAATGAATTGTCGTTTTAAAAGTATATTGACACCTTATCGTGGTAAAAAAATGGGTGAATTTTTCCAGCCTATTACTGTTCGTCCATTGACTCGTTTGGGATTAGACTACAGATTACCTGAGGGCCTTTATGAAGAATAAAACGCGAGGTTTTAGGGGTTACATTGGTAGTCGATCATATGATGGTTGTGATTTTACTCAACATGTCCAAAATTTATTGATTCGAAATTATTGTCAGAAATATCAGATGAAGTATTTATTAAGTGCAACTGAGTATACTATGCCTGGTTGTTATATGATGATGGAAGAAGTTTTAAATTCATCAAATTCTATAGATGGAATCGTTTTATTCAGCATCTTTATGTTGCCTAAGTCCGTACAGAAACGAGAGCGAATTTATCAAAAGATATTATCTGCAGGTTTAAGTTTGCATGCAGCTTTAGAAGACTTGTCTATCCACACGGCAGTGGATATTCAGGGCATTGAAGATATTTTGAACTTGAATAAAATTGCGATGATGGAAAGCGCTATTCAAGAATTAGAAAACTTTTTTGTTGCTTAAATTAATAGATCTTTTACAAATTTGCTACAGATGTAACATTATCAGGGAATATAATGGGATGTATATGAATGCTGTTAACGAAAAAGAAAGTGACGTAATTGATTTTGAAATGTCTCGATCTGAGTTAGATCATAGTCGAAATTCTAGCTATATTAATTATACACAAAAAATTGTGAGTCTAGAAAATATTACGCACTTAATCTCTGCGCTGAGACCTAATAATAAAATAGTGCAATGCCACGGTGTTTTTGATTTATTGCATATAGGCCACATCAAACATTTTCATCATGCAAAAAGTTTTGGAGACATTTTAATTGTCACTATTACAGCTGATAGATTTGTGAATAAAGGCCCTGACAAACCGTATTTTTCTGAATATTTACGCGCAGAAGCATTGGCTTCGTTAAGCAGTGTCGATTTCGTTATTATCAATCACCACCCAACTGCAATTGAAGCGATTAAAACGATACGACCTGATTTTTATATCAAGGGTATTGAATATCAAGATTCAGAAAGTGATATCACTGGGAAAATTGCTGAAGAAGAAGAGGCAGTTAAATCGGTTGGTGGTCAGTTAAATTTTACGAAGGATATCGTATTTAGTTCTTCTGCTTTGTTGAATCGTTTTTTCTCTCCATTTTCTCCAGAAGTGATTTCTTATTTAGATCAATTCAAAACGAAATATCAATCCAATGATATTCTAAAATATTTTGAAGGCAGCAAAAAATTAAAAGTGTTGTTGGTTGGCGAAGCTATCATTGATATTTATCATTATGGCGAAGCTATCGGAAAGTCCGGAAAAGAGCCAACACTAGTCATTAAATATCACAGAGAGGAAGTTTATATAGGTGGAATTCTTGCTGTAGCTAATCATTTAAGTGGTTTTTGTAAGGAAGTAACTTGTGTCACCACGTTAGGAGAAAAAGGCGAATATGAATCTTTTATCAAAGAAAATCTCAACGATAATGTAAATATTATTTTTCATTATAAAAAAGATTCTCCTACCATTGTAAAACATCGTTATATAGAAGAATATTCATCTCAAAAATTGTTTGAAATTTATGAAATTGAGGATTGCTACCTTAATAATGAACAAAAGGAAGCTTTTTCAGAAAGCATAAAAAGTCAAATTGATAATAACGATATGGTTATTGTGACAGATTATGGTCATGGATTATTGGACAGTGCCTGCATTGAACTAATAGAAAATAAAGCTAAGTTCTTAGCAGTGAATACACAAGCAAATGCAAGTAATCATGGGTTTAATTGTATTTCTAAGTATAAAAAAGCGGACTATGTTTGCATGGCAAATCGAGAGCTACAGCTTAATTTCCGTCAGAAGCATATTTCTGTTTTGGATCAAGTAAATCAATTGATGCAGGAATTTGATTATAAACATGTTGTAGTCACAAACGGTGTAAAAGGCTCTTTCTCATGCAAGATGGGTGAAGAGGTTTATGTAACTCCTGCTTTTGCAATGTCTGTAAAGGATCGTGTGGGTGCTGGCGATGCCGTATTGGCTGTGACGAGTTTGTTAGTTGCTCAGGATGCCCCTGCTGATTTAGTGGGTTTCATAGGAAATGTTGTTGGTTCTCAAGCAGTTAATATCATGGGCAATAAAAGTTTTATTGAAAAAATACCTCTAATGAAACACATAATACATTTAATGAAATAAAAAATAACAGTATATACCTAATAATATGGGGAGTAAGCGGTGGAAGAAATTAATTTTCTTGAAAAATACCAAAAAAGCACTCCGCGTGATTATGTTGAAAGAGTAGTTAAATACGACAAAGCAGACTGTGCAACCAGAGCCAAGTCCTGGGGATATGATTATTGGGATGGTGATAGAGCTTTCGGTTATGGTGGTTATCATTATGATGGTCGATGGCATGCTATAGCTCAGGATATCGCAAAACATTATGGCTTGAAAGCTGGCGATAAAATTTTAGATATTGGTTGTGGAAAAGCTTTTTTACTTTATGAGTTTACTCAAGTTGTTCCTGGTATTGAAGTGACAGGAATTGATATTTCACAATATGCAATTGATCATGCTAAAGAAGAAGTGAAAGATAAGTTACATGTTGGCAATTGCATTGAATTACCATGGGAAGATAACACGTTTGATTTTGTTTATTCGATTAATACTTTTCATAATCTTTCTGTAGACGAACTACAACGTGCTGTTACAGAAATGGAAAGAGTTGGTAAAAAAAATAAATGGTGTTGTATAGAGTCCTATCGTAATGAAAAAGAGAAGGCTAATCTTTTATATTGGCAACTTACCTGTGAATCGTTCTTTAGGCCAGCAGGATGGGAATGGTTATTTAATCAATGGGGATATCAGGGAGATTATGGTTTTATTTATTTCCCCTAATGGATATTAAACATGATACATAAGTATCTCGTCATCGGTAAGAACGGTACGATTGGATCCGCTTTATATGCTCGCCTGCAATCAATGGGAGCTTCGGTATGGGGTACGATACATAGGCCTGAGGCTGTAGATCAACAGAATGTTTTTTATTTGAATCTGCTAGATCAGCCATCGTCATGGGTTTTTCCGAACATTCAATTTGATATAGTTTATTTGTGTGCTGGTATTTGCCGAATGGATTTATGTGAAGAAGATCACATACGAACAAGGCAAACCAATGTTAAGGGAATGATAGCGTTAGCATGTCATTTTTCTGATGCAGGTGCGACAGTTGTATATCTCTCTACGAACCAAGTTTTTTCTGGCAATGTGCCATTTGTGTCAGCTACAGCTCCGTATCAGCCGCAAAATGAATATGGCCACCAAAAAGCTGAGACAGAGGATTTGTTAAAAAGATATTGTCAACAATGGATAATTGTGAGACTCACTAAAGTTGTCGAACAAAATATGTTGTTAATAAAAAATTGGATAGATCTTTTAACAAATAACCAACCTATCCAGTCATTCCACGATATGATGCTCGCACCCGTGTCTCTGAGAGAAGTGATTGACGTATTGGTTCTTCTGGGTAAAACCAAACAAACAGGTTATTACCAAATTTCCGGTGCGGTGGATATATCCTATTATATTTTAGCAAATTATTTGGCAGATTGCCTTGGGCGTTCACGATCACTTGTTGAATCAGTCAGTGCAATTGAGAAAGGGGTGAAAAAAATCTTTTTACCACTGGTTACAACGTTAGATTGTTCAAGCACAATTGCGTTCTGTGATTGGAAGCCGCCACACTTTTCTGAAGTAGTGCATGAATGTTTCGATATTTCAGTATGCGAGAGTAGCGTTATCTAAAAATAGTTACACAAAATAATAGGAAAGAATAACATATGGATATTGTGACAGGTGGGGCAGGTTTTATTGGTAGTCACTTAGTAGATCGCTTATTGGCTCAAGGACGTCGTGTAAAAGTAATAGATAGTCTTGTTTCAGGTCATCTCAGAAATTTAGAACAACATAAAAATAATTCAAATCTTGAGTTGATTGTAGCTGATATTACTGATCAATCGCGGATGATGAAAGAGTTTGAAAATGTAGAACGCGTTTTTCATCTTGCTGCTAGAGCTGATATTGTACCTTCAATTCAGAATCCTCTCGAATACTATCGTTCTAACGTAGATGGAACGATTTCCGTTTTAGAAGCGGCTCGTTTTCACAAAGTAAAACGTTTTATCTATAGTGCTTCCTCCTCTTGTTATGGTTTTCCAGAAAAATTTCCTACACCTGAAGACTCTGATATAGACACGCAATATCCTTATGCATTAACTAAAAGCTTAGGCGAACAGTTAGTGATGCATTGGCATAAAATTTATAAAATCCCAGCAAATTCTTTACGTTTTTTTAATGTATATGGTCCTAGGGCTCGTACTTCCGGGACATATGGTGCAGTATTCGGTGTGTTTTTAGCGCAATTATTAGCGAATAAACCATTAACTATTGTTGGAGATGGCAATCAAACACGTGACTTTACTTTTGTGAGTGATATCGTCGATGCGATTCTTTGTACAGTGAATAGCTCCGCTTGCGGAGAGATTTTTAATGTCGGTAGCGGCCGAGAACCTGTGGCAGTGAATCGTTTAGTAGAATTACTGGGTGCTAAAGAAACAACACATATACCAAAACGTCCTGGCGAGCCTGATCAGACGTGGGCTGATGTTAGTAAAATTCGATCTGTTTTAAAATGGCATGCGAAAGTACCGATTGAAGACGGTGTAAAAATCATGTTGGAAAATATTAATTATTGGAAAGAAGCACCTGTTTGGACACCGGAATCGATAGCAGATGCAACTAGAGTATGGTTTACATATTTGGAAAGTGAAAGCGTTTAAGTTGATACTTATGTTTTTAAATTGATTTCATGCGACAAAAATGTGAATTTTTAATTAACTGGTAGACTGATTAAGACATTCACGGCTAAAAAGGAATTGTATGTTAGATTGGATAAAAAATCATTTTAATACGCTACATAATCTTCAATTAAATTCTCTCGTTACGGATTTAAGTGGTGAAACTTTAGCAATTGATGATGGATTTAAACACTATATCCGCTGTGTTAATACTATGCGTCATGCGAGTGGTAAATTAATTTTTATTGGTAATGGTGGCAGTGCAGGAATTGCGAGTCATTTAGCAATCGATTATGCCCAAAATGGTCGTATTCATGCTTTAACACTTAATGATGTATCAGCATTAACCTGTTTAAGTAATGATTATGGATATGAATATGTGTTTTCAAAACAAATAGAGTTTCACGCACGCAAAGAAGACGTCTTAATCGCTATTAGTAGTTCTGGGAAATCTCCTAACATTCTCAATGCAGTCGCAGCAGCCAGAAACATAGGTTGTCAAGTTATCACTTTTACTGGGTTTGAAGAAAATAATTCGTTAAGTCGATTAGGTGATTTAAACTTTTATATTGCTTCAAAAGGATATGGTTTTGTTGAAGTGGCTCATTTAGCTTTAGGTCATGCGATGTTAGATTATATTATTCAGGAGCGGTGTCAGTCGAATAGTATTCAACAGGAAATTTTAACAGCAGAAGTTATGGAGTAAGTGAGCATGTCAAATCAATTCAAACGAATTCTGGTAACTGGCGGTGCGGGATATGTAGGAAGTCGTTTAATCCCAAAATTATTAGATAATGGTTATAAAGTGAATGTGCTTGATCTCTATATTTATGGAAAAGATGTATTTGAATCTTACCATGGGCATGAAGGACTGACTGAAATCTGTGGAGATATTCGAGATGCAGAAGTTATGCGTCAAGCAATGACGGGCTGTGATGCAGTGATTCATTTGGCGTGCATTTCCAATGATCCATCTTTTGATTTAGATCCAACTTTGGGTAAGTCAATTAACTATGATGCATTTCGTCCTATGGTGCGTATAGCCAAAGAATTGGGTGTAAAACGTTTTATATATGCCTCATCATCCTCTGTTTATGGCATTAAATCCGAAAAGAATGTAACAGAAACATTAAGTTTAGATCCGTTAACAGACTATTCTAAGTTCAAAGCAGATTGTGAAATAATTCTAGCTGAAGAAGCGGCTGAAGGTTTTGAAACTGTGATTATTCGGCCAGCAACTGTTTGCGGTTATTCTTCACGTCTGCGTTTAGATTTAACCGTTAATATCTTAACGACGCATGCGTATTACAATAAAAAAATTAAAGTGTTTGGCGGCGACCAACTGCGACCTAATATTCATATTGAAGATATGGCTGATGCATATTTATGTTGTTTGGCAGCAAGTAGAGATAAAGTTGATGGTAAGACATTTAATGTTGGCTATCAAAATCTTTCGGTTTCTGAAATTGCGGAAGTTGTGAAAAAATCATTTTCTGAAGATATCGCTATTGAAGTTGTGCCTACTGATGATAATCGTTCATATCATGTGTCTGCTGAAAAAATCAAACAAGAGCTTGGGTTTACGCCCAAGTATACCGTCCAAGATGCAGTGAATGATTTGAAGTCTGCGTTCGAGAAAAATTTAGTGACCGAGCCTCTTACAAACCAAGCTTATTATAATATCAAACAAATGCAAGAAATCGGGCTTTGCTAATAGTTTGAATATAAATTTTCTGTAGCCATCTAATAGAAAGGATAAAACACGATGGAAGCTGCTAGTACTGTAGAACCACAATATAATGACTGCCTTGACGTAGTAAATAAACAAGGGCTAACAAAATTAGGAATTATGTCTAACCAGGTTTGGCATGACGATCCTCGTCGTTTGGTATTTATGTTGTCGCGTTATAAGTTCGTTTCTAAGATGTTAAGTGGAAAAAATAAAGTAGCTGAAGTAGGGTGTGGAGATGCCTTTGGTAGCCGCATAGTATTGCAGGAAGTGAAGCAATTAGATGTTTATGATATTGATCCGATTTTTGTCGAGGATATAAAAAATCGTGCAGATGCAAAATGGCCATTACAGACTGCAATCCATAATATTTTAACCGGCCCATTGCCTGAGAACTACGATGCGATATACAGTTTGGATGTGATTGAACACATTGAAAAAGAAGTAGAACAACTTTATGTTAATCATATTAAGCAATCTCTTGCTCCACATGGCGTTGCAATTATAGGTGCGCCAACATTAGAGTCGCAAGGCTATGCTTCTCCACAAAGCAAAATAGGCCATGTAAATTGTAAGTCAAGCCCCGATTTTAAAAAACTCTTTCAGCAACACTTTCGTCATGTGTTTATTTTTTCAATGAACGATGAGGTGGTTCACACAGGTTTTTATCCTATGGCTCATTACGCATTTGCACTTTGTTGTGAACCTATTAATTAACATTGTAGGTACAATAGTGTTAGGCATGTCAAACCAATAGAATGGAAATGCAAATGCGTATAGGAATTGATTTTGATAATACCATTATTTGTTACGATCAAGTTTTTTGTGATTTAGCTAAATCTTGGGAATTGATTGAAAAAGATTATCAAGGAAGTAAGCATGAATTACGTGACACTATACGCATGCTTCCTGAAGGTGATTTGGTATGGCAGCGCATGCAGGGCAAGGCTTATGGTGAAAGGATACAGAAAGCCGAAATTTTCCCTGGGTTTAAGGAGTTCGTTGCTGCCTGTAATGCTGATACAAATATTGAAATCTTTATTGTGAGTCATAAAACCGAATTCGGACATTTTGATGAGAATCGCGTTAATTTACGTGATGCTGCAAGACAATGGCTAACTGATCAAGGGTTTTTTAAACAAAATTTTCCATACATTAACAAAGCTAATGTATTTTTTGAATTAACGCGCGAAGAAAAAATCGAACGCATCAAATCATTGCAATGTACTCACTTTATCGATGATCTCGTTGAAGTGTTGGCTTCACCCTTATTTCCAGATAATGTTAAACGTTTTTTATTTCAACCATTAGATGAGGTTGAGCAGCAAGCATCACTGACAAAATATTCAAATTGGGCAGATATCAAAAATGCAATATTCTCTTAATCATAGTCAATCTGATGCTGAACAAATCAACAAGCTAAAAAAAATATTAGCCTGTGATAATATTCAAACGTTAACAAAAAGCGGTGGTGGAAATAGCGTAGTTTTTTGTGTCGAAGCGGATGGTAAAAAATGGGCGGTAAAATCCTATCCCCCTTATGCACCAGCACAACGTGATCGATTGGCGGCAGAATTAGAAGTATATCAATTTCTCAATCATCAACATGTTCCTGCTGTTCCTTTGTTAAAAACATACAGTGAAACAGAACGTTGGCTTGTTATGAGTTGGATTGATGGTGTCGTACCTCGTGACGATTATTCAGAATCTGATATTGACCAAGCCTTACAATTTATTCGTGATATTGCTAGGTTAAATTCATTACCTGAAGCAGCTCACTTACCCCTAGCAGCAGAAGCCTGCTTATCCTTAAATGTTTTGCTTAGCCAGATCGAGCGACGTTTGGAAAATTTAATTGCGTTATCTGAAAATGAGCCAGACTTAAATAAATTTTTAATGAAAGACTATTATCCTGTTTTTAAAAAATTTAAGCAGCAAGCTATAGATGGATATGTTGAAAATGATGTGTGTCCTGACTCTGAATTACCATTAGCTAAACGTTCGTTGATTCCTGCTGATTTTGGTTTTCATAACACTATTCGTGATTCATCGGGTAAATTATATTTTTTTGATTTTGATTATTTTGGTTGGGATGATCCCGTAAAGTTATTAGCAGATATTTTATGGCATCCCAAGATGATATTAACACTGCAACAAAATGAAAAATTTATTCAAGGGCTATCAGAAATTTACAACACAGATCAGTTTTTTTTATCTCGCTTCTATTACACATTACCTTTGTTTGGTTTAAGATGGGCGCTGATTTTGCTTAATGAATTTGTGCCACATTTCTGGCTAAATCGTCAGTATGCCAATGTGCATCAAAATCAAGCGGAAGCAAAACAAACACAGTTAAAACGTGCTAAAGAATTATTAACATACGTGCAACAATTACGATGAAATCATACACGCAACAAGCATCTGAGATTAAATTAGATGCCCGCTCGCTATACTTGAGAAGATTAGCCTGTCGAGCATTAGAAGGTGGTAATCGAGGACATATTGGATCAACCATGTCTTTGATTGAAATTTTACGCGTTCTTTATGACGATATTTTAGCATTCGACTCACAAAATCCATCTTGGGAGCATCGTGATCGTTGTATCTTAAGTAAGGGGCATGGTTGTATTGCACAATATGCATTGTTAGCGGATAAAGGATTTTTTGATCTTTCACATCTCGATACATTCTGTCATTTCGATTCTATTTTAGGCGGTCATCCTGATGCAAATAAAATTCCAGGTATAGAAACTTGTACGGGTTCATTGGGGCATGGTTTGTCAGTAGGTTTAGGTTTTGCGCTGGCTGCAAAAATGAAAAAACGTCAAAATAAAACCTTTGTCATCATGGGCGATGGAGAAATTAATGAGGGCTCAGTATGGGAAGCGGCTCTCTGTATCGGTAAACATAAGTTAAATAATATTGTAGCGATGATAGATTACAATAAAATTCAATCAGCGGGTGCCACGAAAGATATTCAAGATTTAGAGCCCTTAGCGGATAAATGGCGAAGTTTTAATTTTTCTGTAACGGAAGTGAATGGCCATGATGTGCCTGCTTTGCAAAATGTGTTGCAGCGTTTACTCTTGGAACAAGATAAACCCACCGCAATTATCTGTCACACCGTGAAAGGTAAAGGATTTAGTTTTGCAGAACATAATCCTGCATGGCATCACAAAGCACGTTTGAGTAAAGAAACCATCCAAGAAATGTATGCAGAATTGGAAAAATAACAGTGCGCGAAACGTGTATAAATATGGTATATGAGTTAGCAAAGCAGGATGAACGTGTCGTATTTATAGGCTCTGATTTGAGTCCTGGTTTATTGGGAAAAATGAAAGAAGAATTTCCTGATCGTTTTTATATGGAAGGAGTATATGAAGCTAATATCATAGGCATGGCCGCGGGATTAGCTATGGAAGGATATATTCCTTATGTGAATACGATTGCAACTTTCTTAACACGTCGTTGTTACGAACAAATCGCAGTTGATATTTGTATGCATAACTTACCTATTCGATTAATCGCTAATGGTGGTGGAGTTGTTTATGCACCTTTAGGGCCAACACATCTTGCTACCGAAGATTTAAGCATTATGCGTGCGCTGCCTAATATGACTGTTGTATCTGTCAGCGATGCAGATGAAGTGACTCGTCTCATGAAGCAAACATTAGATTGGCCGCAACCTATTTATATTCGTTTAGGGAAGGGCGGCGATGAAGTGGTAAGCCGCGCAGAGAATTCTTTTGCTATTGGTCAAGCTATCAATATGCATCAAACTCACGGTGAAAGAGATATCAACGTTCTACTAATTTCAACCGGTATTATGACGCAACGTGTTTTAAAAGTAGCGAAAGCCTTAGAGTCTTTATCGATTGGTACAACTGTATTGCATTGTCATACTGTGAAACCACTCGATTTAGAATGTATTATTCACCATGCAAAAGAATCTGACCTTGTTGTCACGGTAGAAGAAAACACTTTAGTAGGTGGCTTAGGCAGTGCAGTGACTGACAGTTTAATAGAAGCATTGGGCAGAATCATTCCGTTGATTAAACGTTTTGGTTTTCCTGATCGGTATCCAGATAAATATGGTAGTCAAGAACTGATCTTAGATTACTACGGACTTAGTGTGGAGAAATTACTCGCAAGTCTGGCTGAGATAGTGAATACCCATTTTGCAAATAATTCAATAAGTGAAAAGTTCGCAAGAAGTGAAGCTTGTCTTGCTTGAGGCTATCTTTGTAATGAAAATGCATAGCAGATTTGTATCTATTTATTTACTTTATTTTTTTGCCGAAGGAGCCATTCTGCGTAACAAGATGCTGACTATTGTATGTATGACAGACCGTAAATTTCTTAAAGTGATCGCGTTGCCACCGCCACCACGTCGCTCAATGGTGATGCAAGGAATTTGCTTGTAAGTGAATCCCATGTCAAGCAATAAGCATAGCAACCCTGCTTGAAAACCGAATCCGCGCGTATTGGGGTGCCAGCGCATCACATTATATCGTAGGTGAATTTGCAGACCGTTATAATAATTAATTTTATTGCCACTTACGAGATTAATAATATGTGTATATATTCTAGAAACAAATTGTCTATAGGCGCTTTTTCCTTGAGCGGATGTATAATATGGCACAATAATGTCTGCTTCGCCTATCATCTTAAGTACACTGACTATTGTTTCTATGGGTTCTGCATTGTCGCCACAAATGAGTCTATAATATTTGCCACGACCAATAAATGCGCCGTCAATATAGTTTTGGGCTAAGCCTTTATTTTTTTTATTAACACGCAATATAATATTGATATCAGGGTTTTGGTTTATAAATTTTTGTACTAATTCCACAGAACGGTCTTTAGACCCATCGTCGATCACAATAATTTCATAAGTTTTACCCACTATCGTCATCGCTTTGGTAGTAACAGCAAGCGTATCCTCGATAAATATTTCTTCATTGTAGCAAGAGATGAATAAAGTAAGATCTATTTCATTACCTTCGTAAGGGGAGCCAATCTTTTCAAATAAATGATAATGCTGTGCAGATGCGGATAAGGTAACTGTGGCGTCGGGAAAATCCAAGGTTTTATTACTCATATAGCTTCATAACCCCACATATTTACCGTACACAATGCACGTAATATTGGTGTGTGTTCAACTACAGGTTCAAAGTGTTTCAAAAGTTGAAAAACAACCTTCGGTGTAAAATTAGGAAATAAGTTAAGGCGGTGCCAAACCACCGGACGAAAACCTGCCTGTTTAAAAATTTCTTCCATTTGCTTGGTTTTAAAGCTATCTTCCCCAGCAGTTTTATAGGCACTTGTACGTTCTAAAATTTTTCGTAAAATATTATTTCCATTCGGTTCTAATACAACAATTTTTTTAGTTGTGCTTCGCAGATTTTGTAAAATGCTGGGGGTTGCGTCTTTTACATGATGTAATATGCCCCAAAGATAAGCTCCATCGTATTTAGGCAAACTAGAATAATCCATTTTGGTAATATCGCACGTTGTAAAGCGCATGTTTTTATGCGGAGCAAGTTGCTGAGCGCGTTTAATGCCTGCAGCCGAAAGATCAAAACCATCAATTGTTTTGAAATGTTTAGATAAAACAATATTCGCTAACGTACCATCACCGCAACCAAGATCAAGAACACGAGATTGGTTATTTAGTCCGAGCTGTTTACCGATATCAATACCTACTTGCCATAATCGATTATTTATGTGTTTTTCAATATCAGAATGTGCAAACATCGCAGCAGCATAACTTACTTCCCCTGCGCGCTCCCAATAAGATTTTGCTTCGTTGTACTTCATTTTAAAATCCTTTTATTTTATGGCAGTACTAGAGCCTTCCATTTGAAATCACTTAATGTGATTTCCAAGCCGAATAATTTTTATAGCAACTTGTTGTCGTGCAAATCCTATATATTCATAATCAATTTTAAATTTGGTAGTGAATTCTTTCCATGCTTTGTATTCATGGTTTTGCCAGTTGGAATAGTTAAAATATTCATCGAATAATATAACGGTACCAATTTGAATGTGGTCAGCCAAGTTTTCTAGGATGTCTACAGTTGATGAATAAAGATCGCAGTCTATGTGTATGAAGGCGACTTTGTTTTTGTATTCTTTGCGCCAGATGGGAAGAGTTTCATTAAACCATCCTTTATGTAATTTAACATTACTAGGTACTTTGGGTAAATTACCTTTCAAAGAAAAACTGTGTTTAACTAAGGGCATTCCTGACCAATGTTCCGGCAGTCCTTCGAAGCTATCAAAACCGTGAAAGGATTCAGTAGGTTTTTTCTTTGCCATAAATCGCATGGTGCCTCCGGTGAATACACCGAATTCTAGAAAGAAACCTGAAACCCGCGTTTCATTAAGTGAATAAACAATTAATTCTTTCTGTGTTTCAAAGCCAATTGCATCAGGCATATTAGCTTCGATGTAGTTCACGCTGCTGTTCAGTGCACGTATAGCTCTTTCGCGTACAGGATGCATGCGACCAGTGTCGAAAAGTTGGAAAAAGGGGAGAATTATTTTGTAGAGAGCGTATTTCAATCTAAAGTTGGTAACTAACAAGCGTTTTATCCTTTTAGGACTTACCCCAGGCTAGATGGAAATCTAACAACTATTACCGTTATGTATATTTATAAGTTGACAGGTGTTAATGCTGATAACGTATTTTTAGATTATAGTGATGTATTTTTTTTAAATCAATACTAGTTGAAGTAGTTTAGGGTGAAAAATTTGCAACGGGAGCATGCCCAAAAAAATGATCAAAATCATCATGAAAAGAGTTTCGGAATGCTTGTATCATGCTATTCTGATCGGCAGAGATTATCCGTTGCTCAACAAAATTTACTCTTAACAAGGAAGTTGACATCAGCGGTAAGCGAGTATGCTAATGTCACACAGCAATCGTAAAACAAATGACTTGCTAGCAACATGGACGCTGGCTGCACCTTTTGGTGTGATTTTTTTAAAATCTAGATGAGACCTTCTAGCAGATCTTTTCGTGCAAGTTGCTTTTGGTTTTTTCTTTTATAATTAACTTGAGACTCAGATGGAAAACGGTCGTTACTAAGGTCTGTACTAGCGGTGATAGTAGATTCTGTTGACATAATTATTTCGTTTTTAGATTTCATGAAGTGCGAAAGCTTATCACACCACTTTAGTTGAAACAATGGTCTATTAACACCGGTGATTATATAGTCATACGCCCATAGGTATCTTCATAACGAACAATATCATCTTCACCTAAATAGTTTCCTAATTGAGTTTCAATTATTTCAACATTATGAGCGCTTAGGTTAGCTAATCTATGCTTCACGGTTTTAGGAATATAAGTGGATTCACTTTCTGACAGAATAAAAACATCATCGCCTCGTGTGACTTGTGCTTGGCCAGCAACAACTACCCAGTGTTCAGAACGATGCAAATGCATTTGTAATGAAATTGCCGCACCCGGTTTAATTGAGATGCGTTTTACTTTAAAATTTTCACTTTGATGTAAAATTTCATAATATCCCCACGGACGAAATATTTTTTGATGTGTTTCAGCTTCAGGTCTTTCTTTTTGTTTGAGCTGAGCAACTAATTTTTTAATGTCTTGACTCTTATCTTTATGTGCAACCAGTACAGCATCAGATGTTTCAATAATAATATGATCGCTGACACCGACCACAGCTAACAGTCTGTTGGTAGAAGATAAATAGGAATTTTTTACATCTTCTATAATCACATCACCTTGTAAAACGTTTCCGTTGGAGTCGGGTTGTTTAGCATCATACAGTGCTGACCAAGATCCAATGTCACTCCAACCTGCATCCAGCGGTAAGAGTACAGCGTTATTTGTTTTTTCCATGATGGCATAATCAATGGAATCACTGCGGCATGATTTAAATGAATGTTGATCCAGTCTTATAAAATCTAAATCTTTAACGGCGTTGTTAAAACTTTCGCGGCAAGAGAATAAAATATCGGGTGCTTGTGTTTCTAATTCAGCTAAATAAGCCGAAGCACGAAACATAAATATTCCGCTATTCCAATAATGTGAGCCTGAACTAAAATACTCTAGCGCTTTTTCAAGATTGGGTTTTTCAATAAAGCTTTCAACGTTGTGGTTTGTAGTTGTTTTAATATAACCATAGCCTGTGTCAGCACGAGTTGGTGTAATGCCATAAGTGACTAGTTTATTTTCTTCAGCATAGGATATTGAATGATTAATGACAGAAGTAAATTGATTTACATCTGAAATAAAATGATCTGCAGGCAATACCAATAAAATATTATTTTGATCTCGTTGTGCTAAAGCAGCTATAGCTGCAGCAGGAGCGGTGTTTTTACCTTCGGGTTCTAAAATAATAGATGCGTTGTGTATGCCTATTTCTTGCAGTTGTTCAGCTATTAAAAAACGATGTTCGTTGCTGCAAATAATAATGGGCGCGCTGATGTCATGAATGGATTGAAGACGCAGCAACGTATTTTGCAATAAGGTGTTGTCATCTATTAATGAGAGCAGCTGTTTAGGATAGCTAGTTCTTGATAGCGGCCATAATCTTGTTCCTGAGCCACCGGCTAATATGACAGGTACTATCATGGTGTGACTCGCATTTTGTCGGACACATATTTTTTAAATGTTTGACGAAAATGTGCGGAAGAAAATTTATTCGCATTATTCACGCAGTTTGCCACAGTAAAGCTTTTTTCATGTGCTTCGAACTCTGCAACAGCTTTGCAAATAGAGGACATGCTTTGTTCTGCGAAAAATACGCCAGTTGGATCAGTCTGGCCTAAGCCTCTTACAGTTTCTAGTGCACCGCCTTTACCAAATGCGATCACAGGTGTTCCGCAGGCTTGTGCTTCCAGTGGAACCAAACCAAAATCTTCTTCTGCTGCAAATAGTAGGGCTTTTGCACGTTGCATAGTATGAATTAATTTTTCTGTGGGTTGAAAGCCCAGTATAGAAATATTGCTGGTTGCTTTAGTTTTTACTTTTTCAAAATCAGGGCCAGTGCCAATGACAATTAATTTTTTATCTGGCATTTGCGCAAAACTTTCAACAATCAAATCCATTTTTTTATACGGAACCATGCGAGAAGCAATTAAATAATAATCTTCTTTTTTCTCGTAAGGTGTGAATTCATTTAAATTGACTGCAGGATAAATGACATCGGCTTCGCGTCTGTATGTTTTCCAAATGCGGCGTGCGATAAATTGTGAATTTGCAATAAAATGATCTACGCCGTGCGCAGTACGTTGATCCCATATACGTAATTTATGCAGAAACCATTTCGCGATAAAACCTTTTAGACCTTTGTGTAAACCTGTTTCTTTCAAATATTGGTGCTGTAAATCCCATGCATATCGCATAGGTGAATGTACGTAAGCTATATGCAATTGATCTGGCCCAGTGATAACGCCTTTGGCTACCGCATGTGAACTTGAAATAATTAAGTCATATGACGAGAGATCAAGCTGCTCTATTGCCAAGGGCATTAAAGGTAAATAAGAGCGATAACGTTTTTTTGCAAACGGCAGTGATTGTATAAAAGTGGTGGTCGCAGATTTATTTTGTAAATGCTTTCTGTCATCAGCCGATAAAAAATCGACTACCGCAAATAAATCAGCCTCAGGAAAACAGGCGAGCAGTTCAGATAGAACGCGTTCAGCGCCGGCATAGGTAACTAACCAATCACAAACAATCGCAATTTTCATAGTTTATTCTTTTGTCAAAGGGGTTTAAGTTCAATACAATAGCAGAATTCGAGGTGACTATCATTGTCTGATTTGTAGCACGGACAAAGGCGTGCAGCGCCGTGTCCGTGAAGTCTGCCTCATTCATTCCCGGACTCGCTACGCTTAGTCCGGGCTACAAAAGCTCGATATTTAAATTTAGCTCGAGAATAACATAACTTTAATCTGACTATAAGTAGAAACCATGCTCCGTAGAGGCTTGCTCAAAGAATACTCAAAACCATTAGCTATATTACTTCATGTTTTAGATATAGCAGCGATTATAGCAGCTGGATTAGCGGCTTTTTACTATCGTTTTGGCAATTTAGATTTGCCAGGGCGTTATGTTGATGCGTTAGGGATAGCAGCCGTATTTACACTGGCTGTTTTTTCATTTTTTCATGTCTATGAATCCATACGAGCTAAAAAGTTCTGGGAACACATGGGAACCTTAATTCGTGCAGTGACGGTTGTTTTGATGTTATTGGCTGGTTTAGCATTTCTCACCAAATCAGGTGAGCATTTTTCACGCAGCTGGTTTATGAGCTGGGCTGTTTTGTCTGTTGTGTTGTTACTTACTTTCCGATGCAGCTTGTTGGTCTTATTACGAACAATGCGTTCATTCCGCTTAAATGAAAGGCGTGTCATTATTATTGGAGCAGGGGACTTGGGTGCTGCTCTCGCTGAGACATTACAGCAAGCACTGTGGACTGGATTTCGTATAGTCGCTATTTTTGATGATGAAATATCAGATAAGCCGGCATCGATTCAAGGTATTCCTGTGCAACAAACCCCAGAAAATTTAAGCGACTATTTGCTTACAGTCAAAGACCCTATAGATGAAATTTGGCTGGCTATGCCTTTGAGTGCTGAAGAAAAAGTTAAGCAATTACTGCATAAAGTTCGCCATCACACAATTGCTATTCGTTTTGTCTTAGATACTTTCGGATTGGGATTATTTAATCATTCCATCAGCAATTTAGCTGGGTTTCCAGCGTTAAACTTAAATGCTTCACCTATGGTAGGTGTTAATCGTTGGTTGAAAGCCTGTGAAGATAGAATTTTTGCTGCAATTATTTTAATTATTATTAGTCCATTATTTTTAATGATTGCGTTGTTAGTGAAACTTAGCTCAAAAGGCCCTGTGTTTTTTAAACAATTACGTCATGGTTGGGATGGTAAGGTTATAAAAATTTATAAATTTAGAACTATGTATATACATAATGAAGCGCCAGGGCAAGTCACTCAAGCAAAGTTAGAAGATAGACGTATCACTAAGTTAGGAAAATTTTTACGTAAAACAAGTTTAGATGAATTACCGCAGTTTATAAATGTGTTGCAAGGGCGTATGTCTATAGTAGGGCCGCGTCCACATGCGCTATCACATAATGAATTTTATAAAGATTCTATCAAAGCGTATATGCAACGCCACAAAGTGAAACCCGGTATCACTGGATGGGCACAAGTGAATGGTTGGCGTGGTGAGACAGAGACGCTAGATAAGATGGAAAAACGTGTGGAATTTGATTTATTTTACATAGATCATTGGTCTTTGGCCTTTGATTGTAAAATCATATTACTCACGTTTTTTCGAGGATTTTTTAATAAAAATGCTTATTAAGCTGCAACATAAGTGAGACGGGAGAACAAGGTTTTCTTTTTTTAAAATCCCCAGCAACTATGCATCGCAGGTCTGTCGTCCCGGACAAGCGTCATCTACAAAATATTAAAGTATAACTGTTCTAACATGACGCGCGATCCGGGATCCAGGTTTTTAGCAGCATTGAGAAGACTTCTAAAAGACTAGATCCCGGATCGCACGCCGTGATAGACCAGTTATAT
>JARLJN010000008.1 GCA_031291255.1 Gammaproteobacteria bacterium | reverse complement strand
TTTTTTTTTTTTTTTTTTTTTTTTTTTTTTTTTTTTTTTTTTTTTTTTTTTTTTTTTTTTTTTTTTTTAAAAAAAAAAAAAAATATTTTTTTTTTTTTTAAAAAAAAAAACACACAACCCAACCTACGACTTAATATTACTCAGCTTCCGCGGGTTTTTCATATGGCATAGTGAAATCACAAGGCGTATGCGGACAGACTAATTCAGTGCCGCGACGTTTAGTGGTTTTAATCATTAGCAATGGCCAAGCACACGTTGGGCAAGGTTTAGCGATAGGTTCATTCCATAATGCGTATTTGCAATCTGGGTAACGCGCGCAGGAATAAAATATTTTTCCGTAACGTGATTTACGTTGCAACATTTTTCCTTGATTGCACTCAGGACAATCTACACCTGTATCTAAAGGCTTAACCAAAGACTCTAAATGTTTGCAATTAGGATAGTTAGTACAACCTATAAATTTACCGTAACGGCCTACTTTAATTTGCAGCGGTGATTCGCACTTAGGACATAATCTTCCTTCGACCAACTCCGGCTTAGCTGCACTCTCAGCATCTTCATCAACGCTGCGTGTATAATTACAATCTGGATAGCCCGTGCAACCTATAAAACGATTGTGTTTCCCCAGTCGTATAGATAAAGGTAATCCACATTGTGGACATTTTTCATCTATTGCTTCTTGAGTCACATCTTTACGCTGAACAGTTTCCAAAATCTCATCCACCAAATGTTTGAATGGCGTCCAAAAACCTTCTAGCAATGGGATCCATTCTTTCTCACCTAAAGCAATCTCATCCAGTTCATCTTCTAGTTTTGCAGTGAAACTGTAATCAACATACTGTGTGAAATATTTTGTTAAAAATTTATTAACGATGCGGCCCACATCAGTAGGATGAAAACGCTTTGCTTCAAGCACGACATATTCACGGTGTTGCAAGGTATAAATGATCGCAGCATAAGTAGAAGGACGACCTATACCGAATTCTTCTAATGCTTTAATTAATGTTGCTTCAGAGAATCGTGGTGGCGGCTCAGTAAAATGTTGGTTACATTCTATTGCCTCTAAATCAACTTCTTCACCTTCTTTTAACGGAGGTAAAATGCGTTCTTCATCTTGGTCAGGCTTTTTATCATCTAACCCTTCTTGATAAACATGCATGAAACCAGGATCCGCAATCACAGAACCATTTGCACGAAAATTATTATCTTTGCCACAGGATAAATCCACAGCAACTGTATCTATGGTGGCATGTATCATTTGGCATGCGACTGTACGCTTCCAAATTAAATCGTAAAGTTTAAATTGTTCTATGCTCAGAAATTCTTTCATCGCCTCTGGCGTGCGTAACACAGATGTTGGACGCACTGCTTCATGCGCTTCTTGTGCGTTCTTAGCCCTTGTTTTATAGACTCGCGGCTCATCTGGTAAATTATTTTTACCGTAACGGTCTGCAATAAATTCACGAATTTCTGCGATCGCTTCTACCGCTAAATTGACAGAGTCTGTACGCATATAACTGATTAAACCGACAGCACCACCGCCTATATCTATACCTTCATATAATTGCTGAGCGGTACGCATAGTACGTTGTGCAGTGAAGCCAATTTTGCGCGCAGCTTCTTGTTGCAATGTGGAAGTAATAAAGGGAGCAGTCGGATTACGTTTACGTTGTTTCTTATCAACTTTAGTAACAATTAATTTGCCTTTCGCTGCTTTTGTTAATTCTTTTTTTGCAGCTTCAGCTTGTTCTGATGTTGTAATGGTAAACTGTTCTTGTTTAACACCTTTGAAGAGAGTCAGCTTTGCAGTGAACGCTTGTTTATGCGCTTGAGTTTGCGCTGAGATATCCCAGTATTCTTGTTTAATAAATTTTTCTATTTCTTCTTCACGTTCTACTATCATTCTCAATGCAGGACTTTGTACGCGACCCGCTGATAGACCACGACGAATTTTACGCCATAGCAATGGAGATAAATTAAATCCAACTAAATAATCCAATGCACGACGTGCTTGTTGTGCATTCACTAATTCCATAGAGATATCACGTGGATTATCTAATGCAGCTTGTACTGCAGTCTTAGTAATTTCATTGAATGCAATGCGATTAACCGGTTTATTTGTTAATAATTCTCTTTCACGCAAAATTTCATAAATATGCCAAGAGATAGCTTCACCTTCGCGATCAGGGTCAGTCGCCAAATATAAAGCATCAGCTTTCGTCATGGCCTTAACAATGGCCGCCATGTGCTTTGCATTTTTTTCAATTAACTCATAACGCATAGCGAAATGATTAGCAGGATCAACGGCCCCTTCTTTAGGTAATAAATCTCGCACGTGACCATAAGAAGCTAATACTTCAAAACCAGTACCGAGATACTTTTTAATGGTTTTAGCTTTAGCAGGGGATTCAACAATGACTAAATTTTTAGACATACTCGCGGATCTTCCTTTACGCTATAACAAAAGGTTAATGTAAAACATCAAACGCATCAGACAAAATCATGTCTTGCAGCAAAGATAGGGTTAATTTTTTTTCTGGCAGGCTGAATAAAACCATCAACACGACCCATTTAACACGGCCCAGATCAACTGCTCTGCTATCCAATGCCATCACTCTGTCTATCACCATCTCACGAGTAGCAGGATCGAGTATGCCGAGTTGCTCTAAGTATAATAAAAAACCTTTGCCTTCAGTGCCTAACTGTTCAGTTTCTTCGGCTATGAAATGTCTTAAAGAAGGAGATGCAAAGAGCGGAGCTGTTTCCATCGATACCTTAAATCGGCTTAATCCTTCTAGCCAATCTAATGCGCAATCAATTTCACCCTTGGTGAAACCGACCTTTTCTAATTCAATAGCAATAGTTTCATTATCCGTTTTTAAGGCTACATTACCATCCATGTAATTCTCAAAAATAAACATCAATACGTCAAACATAATCACCATACATAGTTAAATTCAAACACTTAACGAAGACCTGGCGTACCCGCCTGGAACAATTTGAACCAATCCTCGCAACTCTAATGATAACAGCATGGAGGAAACCGCGCTTGCAGTCAATCCACTTCGCACAATAATTGTATCCATGGCGGTCACTGAATAGTCTATATGAAGCAGCATTTCTTGCATCTGAGAACTTAAATCCGCTGCTGGAGCAGGCTTAACAGGCGGCTCAGACAGGGCTTTATATAAAGAACCTAACTCCTCCAAGATATCTTCTGTCGATTCAACCAGCTTAGCGCCCAGTCTCAACAATTGATGGCAACCGCGCGCCAAAGGATTATGTATGGAGCCGGGGATAGCAAAGACTTCCCTGCCCTGCTCAGATGCAAACCTCGCTGTAATCAATGATCCGCTGCGTATAGCGGCCTCCACCACTAACACACCCAGACTTAATCCGCTGATAAGACGATTACGACGCGGGAAATACTGAGGTTTAGGCCGTGTGTCAGGCGGAAACTCTGAGACCATTGCACCCTGAGAAATAATTTTCTTAGCGAGAGCACGATTCGAATAAGGATAAATTTGTTCTAAGCCAGAACCAATCACAGCGATTGTTTTGGCTGATGCAGCCAAAGCACCCTCATGACTCGCTGTATCAATACCTATTGCAAGCCCGCTAGTAATCACCAATCCTGCTCGCGCTAAACTATAAGCGAAGTGCACTGCAGTGTCTTTACCGCTGGGAGTTGGATTGCGCGTCCCTACTATGGCTAATTGTGGCTGAGATAATTGTGTTACATCTCCCTGCACATATAACAACGCGGGAGCATCATTGAGTTCACGCAAAAATGCTGGGTAAGCCTGATCTGATTGAGTGACAAGATGACAATCTGATTGTTGACTCCACGCCAAATCTTTTTCTGCAGCACGCCAATTTGGATTTTGCACTGCGTAAATTTCTTTAGGAGTCAGTCCTGCTGATTGTAATTCTTCTGCAGGCGCTGCAAATAATTTTTTTATAGACGAAAAATAATTAACCCAGCGATTAATACGCACAGGCCCTATATCAGGCAGTCTAACGGCCGCTAACCAATAAATAATATCATCATGCGTTGTTTGCATTGGTTTACCTCATGTTTTCGTAGGGTGGATTAGGTGCACCAGCACCGTAATCCACCATTCTAAATTCATCCCCCAACCTCGATTTTTGAAAAATCATCTATTTCACCTAACGCCCAATTTTCTTCATACCATCCTCTTTCTACCCAATAATAAAATGAACTGTGCTTCCAATTTTTTGGAGAGGCTACTAAATTATGCTTGACCGGATTGTAATGAATATAATCCATATGCTGACGCCAATCATTTTCATCACGAATACAATGTTCCCAAAATCGATGCTGCCAAATTTCTTTTTCTTTACGCAAATTAATCGGCGATTGCATTTCTCTAGAAAAATAATTTTTAATTAATCGCCAACGTGTTGAAAAATTTTTATCATTGCTCGGAAGCTTCCATATGCAATGCATATGATCCGGCAAAATAACAAAAGCAGTTAAAGAAAAAGGATGGTTTATTTTTACCTTTCTTATTGCAACTCTAAGTTTTTCTACATTCTCATCATCAGAAAAAAGAGGACGCCTTTTATGTGTGACCAGTGTAAAAAAATAATATCCACCCGGGTGGTAATATCGTATGTATTGACTCATAATTTTTTATTTCCATTTTTATAATTAAATTTAGAGAGCAAAGAGGAGGGAGAAAAGCGGGATTTTGAATTTCAATTTGTTATTGTAGTTTCGTAGGGGGGATTAGATGCACGCTTTTCGCATCGTAATCCACCGTCATTAATTTATCGATGGATTAAAGGAAGGGAACGCAAATATACTCTATCTTATGACTAACGTGAAATTAAATTTTACACAAAGCAACTTCAGATTTATGTTCAATCTCAACAGCAGGTTTAAAAAACCCAACAGAACTGGATGAAGCCTCTGCAGGCGCAGTTTTTTTCAGCATTAAAACTTCTTGTTTTAAGCTTTCAATTTGTTTTTGCATCTCTGTCATTTGCACCGCCACACCTAACACAAAAGTAGAACTGCTACCTATGATATTTTCTAAATTATTTTTTGTGTTTTGCGCTTCAGCAATTTTATCTTCAAATGCTTTATAATTCTCAACGTTTTCAAGATAGGTTTTAAACGGACTTTCTGGCAGGAATTTTTTATCAAAAAGATGACGCGCAATAATCATGAAATCCAATATCTCAGCTTGCGCATCAAAAGGTTTTTGCCAACTGACAGATTGCGTAACACTAAAATGCAATTGTAAAAATCTTTCTGACGTGGCAGCTTCTCCACCTTCACAAACATCAAATGCAAAGCGAAACAACTCATGCTCCAATGTATTGCTAGCGTATAACTTAAATAGAATGCCATAAATGTCTCTAGCTAAATTACTATCTAAATTTTTCCCTATCGCTATTGCGCGTTTTAATGCATCTTTCGCTAATAAGTTATTAGACATGGCCTTAGCATAATCACCTAATTTATAATGTATGGAGGATAAATTATTATAATAAAGGCCTAAGGGACACAGGCCGCCACCATCAGGCAAGGCATCTGGAAACTTTAACAGCATAGCAACAGCATCTTCAAAACAACTCAGTGCTTTAGAAAAATTTTTCAAAGTGTCATAACAACATCCTGCATAATTATATGTTTTTGCCAAAAACACAAAATCTTCTTCCGTGCGATCTGGCTCAGGAATGTTTTCTGTTATGCAAGCAATCGCTTTATTGAAGCATTCTAGTTCTTGGACATGGTTGTCTTGACTCCAATAAACCTGACTTAAATTAAAATAATTATTGCTGTACTCTCGAACTGTCGATGGAGTGACTCTTATTTTCATAGCATTTTCTGATAATAAAATTGATTCATTATAAAATTTTTCAGCCTCAGCAAAGTTATTTTGAGCGTAATAACACATGCCCAAATTATTATTGAAGACAGATAAAGACATAACATTTTTTTTAATATTTCGCTCTGCTGGAACAGCATCCATTAAGCTTTTCAAAATAGTGATAGCGTTAAGAGAACCCTCTATAGCTTGCTGATATTTTTCTTCATCGTAATCGAGAAGTGCTTGATTAAAACAATCATCAGCTAATTGCCATTGTTCGTCAGCGAAGGTTATTTGATTTGCGGATGTAGCAGAGGCGGATGAGAACATTATGATTCCTGAAATATGATTTTACATTGATCGATATCCTATAGGATGAGCATTTTAAAATCAATAAGTCATCATCAACACCAATAAAATCATACTGCTTTTTCCCCATATAATGGTGTATAATAGTCCATTACATGGGGAATTTACACGATATGCACAAACGTAACATATTGAATAATCTACTAGAAGCCCTTAATGACACGCCAGTTGTGTTATTAAATGGTGCTAGGCAAACGGGCAAAAGCACGCTGGTTAAATGGCTGGCAAAAAATGATTATCCCGCCACCTATTTTAATTTAGATAATGCAGCAACCTTAGCCTCAGTACTCGCTGATCCCGCGAGTTTCGTGGCTCAGTTAAGCACGCCTGTGATTATTGATGAAATACAACGTGCGCCTAACCTCCTCTTAGCGATTAAGGAAGCCGTAGATGAAAATCGAAGGCCAGGACATTTTTTATTAACCGGATCCGCTAACGTATTATTACTCCCGCAAGTCAGTGACTCACTGGCAGGACGCATGGAAATCATTAACTTATGGACATTATCTCAAGGCGAGATTGCAAACATCAAAGAAAAATTTACAGACGCCCTCTTCACAAATAAATTTACGCTGCCTTCTGCCCCACCGCTTAATCGTAATGCGCTCATAGATATCATTTTGCAAGGTGGCTACCCTGAAATTTTAACCCGCAAAACCGCTCATCGTAGATCAGCCTGGTATAACAGTTACATCACGGCTATCTTACAACGTGACGTTCGTGATATTGCAAACATCGAAGGTCTTACACAATTACCTCGCTTACTTTCATTATTAGCTGCACGCATAAGCAGCTTAATGAATCTCGCTGAAATTTCACGCGCAACGGGTATTCCGCACACAACTCTCATTCGTTACATGACATTATTGCAAACGATTTTTTTAATTCACACAGTGCCTGCATGGAGCAACAACCAAAGTAAGCGTATCGTAAAAACACCTAAACTTTATCTCTGCGACACTGGGTTAGCTTCCTATTTGTTAGGATTAACGTTATCCAGACTAAACACAGAACCAGGTTTAATTGGACCTTTATTAGAAAATTTTGTTGTGATGGAATTAAAAAAACAACTAGGCTGGAGCAAAGCGACTTTAAATATGTTTCATTACCGCACTGCAAGCGGGCAAGAAGTTGATATTGTATTAGAAAATTTAGAAGGTCGCTGTGTAGGCATTGAAGTCAAAGCGAGTGCCAATATCATGCAACAAGATTTCAAAGGACTTATTTATTTATCAGAGCATCTTGGTAACCGATTTTTACGAGGAATCGTATTATATACGGGTAATCAAATTTTATCGTTTGGAAAAGAGTTATACGCTGTGCCTATAAACTGTTTGTGGAATGTCATTCCGTAGCTAGAGCATTGAGCTTTGTGAAAATCCGAGAAAGATTTTCAACGATGCACGCAAACCCGGATTTTCGCAGAGCTCAATCCGGGCTACTTAACAAACTCTCAACACAATCCAAAAACTGTGCTGCGATATTTAAATCACATTGCTCATCTAATTCACGTATGCAAGTAGGACTAGTCACATTCACTTCTGTTAAATAATTCCCTATCACATCTAAACCCACAAAATACAAACCTTTTTCACGTAAGACTGGGCCGACTTGATTACATATCCATAAATCATTTTCTGATAACGGTTGTGCAACTCCAACCGCACCTGCTGCCAAATTCCCACGCCATTCGCCTTTTGCAGGAATGCGTGCTAATGCGAAAGGAACAGGCTCACCGTTAATCATTAAAATGCGTTTATCACCTTTTGTAATCTCAGGAATATATTTTTGCGCGACTATAAATTGCGTTCCATATTGCGTCAACGTTTCAAACACAACAGCTGTATTCGGATCACCTACGCGTAAATGAAATATAGATGCACCACCCATTGCATCTAATGGTTTACAAACTATATCCTCATGCTCTGCATAAAATTCTTTTAGCAATCGCATATCGCTAGTCACTATCGCAGGCGAACAACATTGCGGAAATAAAGTCGCATAGATTTTTTCATTTGCATCACGCAAACTTTGCGGCTTATTTAAAACTAATGTGCCTGCTGATTCTGCATTTTCTAAAATGTAAGTGGTGTAAATATAATTTTTATCAAAGGGTGGATCTTTACGCATTAAAATAACATTTAAATCTGATAACGGAATCTGCTTAGCACTTTCAAATTCGAACCATTTAATTTCATCGTGATAAACAGATAATAAATGGCTATTGCCGTAAGCCACACCATCACGCAAAAATAAATCGCCTTGTTCAAAATAATAAATTTCCCAGCCGCGCTTATCCGCTTCCCATAACATTGCAAGCGTACTGTCTTTTTTAAAATTGATGGATGCAATATCATCCATCACTACACCTAATTTAATTGTCATACACTCGCCTTCTGATCTGAAATTTCACGAGCAGCAGCTAACATACTTAATCTTGCAATCACACCATATGCATAAAATCGATTTTGACATTCATCTGGTGCAGTGGGTGAAACAGGCTGTGAACAATGCTTCGCAAATGCTAAAGGTTCGAAATGCATGCCTGGAGAATTTAAATTTTCATCGACGCCGCGATCTTTATGAATGCGATAGAATCCTCCGACTACACGCTCGCCCCACATATACACAACTGGCTCAGTGACTGCATTATCTTCACCCCATGTTTCAAAGGTATATACACCTTCTTGTATTATCACTTTATTGACTGGCTGACCGCCTTTAGACTTAGACATATGCGTGCGTTGCTTGCGATTCAACGCTCTCACTTCATCTACACTCTTCACCATCATGATCGCCATGCCGTAAGTGCCTGCATCTGCTTTTACAACCACATAAGGTGCATGAGGAATATTATACTCAGCATATTTTTTTGTAATCGCGCTTAATAATTCTTCTACATTTGAAATCAAACAGGCTTGCCCTGAACTCTTCATAAAATCCACTTCACCGCAATGCAAAAATAAAGGTGAAATCAACCAAGGATCAATCTTGATGATGTCAGAAAATTCTTTGCTAATGTCTGCATAATATTGAAAATGTTCTGACTTCAAACGCTGACTCCAACCTAATTCGGCGGGCGGCGTAATGATTTGATCTAAGCCCTGCAAAATATCAGGTATACCATCTGACAAATCATTATTAAGTAAAATGAGATCTGGAATAAATCCTTCTATGCTGATTAAATTTTCTTTACGCTGCAATGGTGTGATTGTAATAGTGCCGCCGCTGGCCACAGAAATTTCTGTAGGCTGTGTTAAATCAGGCAATAACGATCCTACTCGTGCATCAAATCCTGCATTTTTTAAAATGGTTAAAAGCGTACTCACATTTTCCCAATAAAAAATATTGCGCGTATGATTTTCTGGTATGAGCAAAATATTTTTTACACCATCTGCAATTTTTTGAATTGCGATGTCAGCAGCAGCACTGGATAACGACATAAAAATAGGATTAAGCTGAAGATTGTTAAAACCACCAGGGAATAAATTCATATCCACAGGTGCTAATTTAAATCCAGCATTCCGTAAATCGACTGAACCATAAATAGGTGCAGGTGTTTTTTTCCATTGCGCTTGCAGCCATTCTTCAATTTCATTTTGTTGATTCAAAATTTGTTTTTCTAATAACTGCAATGGCCCTGTTAAAGCTGTTGTTAAATGCGGTGTTTTAAAAATTGTGTTATGCATGATGACACCTTAACAATATCGCACATCCTCTGTGCAAAGATTAAATTGAACTCGCCTAAGATTAGCGAGAAATTCTGTTGCGCTTGCCTCACCAACAATATGTTGCTGAGGTATTTCTTTAGAATTAACATCAAAAAATAATATGGTGGGTGGTGCGATTACATTAAATCGCTTCATTAATGCTTTATCAAATTCATTATTTTGTGTGACATCCGCACGTAACAAAACGTATTTCTGCAATGCCCTCTTTACATCACCTTTATCAAACACATTTCTATCCATGATGATGCAGGACGTACACCAATCCGCATAAAAATCCAAAATGACTGCTTTATTTTTTTGTTTTGCACGCAATAATTGATTTTCAAAATCTTGCATATTTTTAATTAAAATAAAGTCACTCTTCCTGCTAACTAACTTTTTACTTACCCCATCTAGCGGCGCCCAAGGATTTGTATTTCCCAACCACGAACCTGCCAATAAAATTAAACCATAGGCTAAAAATGCTATACCCAAAGCTTGATTCACTTTGCGCCAGTGTCTATGACTTGCTCGAAAACGCCACAATAACATCGCTGCAAAAATAGCTAAAAATGCCCATAAAATAATGATGATCCGTGCCGGCCATACACGCGCTAACATCCACACAGCGAGACCCAGCATCATCAACCCAAACAGTTGTTTGATCACATCCATCCAGGCGCCAGTTTTAGGTAAAAATTTCCCTGCAGACGTACCAACAATTAATATAGGTATGCCCATTCCTACGCCCAACGCTAATAATGCTGCGCCCCCTAAGACTATGTCGCCCGTATTCGCGATATATCCCAACACGCCAACTAATGGTGCGCTGACGCAAGGAGAAACAATCAGCGTAGAGATAGCACCCATCAAAAATACACCTACATAAGTGCCACCTTTTTGTTTATTGCTGTGCTTGATCAACCATCCCTGCATCTTATTTGGCAGTCTTAATTCATACCATCCAAATAATGAGAGCGACAACAACACAAACAACGCGCTAAACAGCTCTATCATCCAGGGCTTTTGCAATTCTGCCTGTATGCTGCCGCCGGCTAAAGCGACAGCCATGCCAGCGCCAGCATAAGCCAATGCCAATCCTGATACATAGGCCAAGGATAGAAAAAAAGATTTGCGCGTACTTATTTTTTTACCCTGACCTACAATAATACCTGAAAGTATAGGTATCATAGGCAACACACAAGGTGTAAACGCCAGCAATAAACCTAAGCCTAAAAAGCCTAAAATAATGCTCCAGTAATGCTGAGTACCTAATAATTTATTTACGCAAGTTTCAGATAATGAAGCCGATGTACGATAGCAAACAGCATGTTGACCGACATTCACAGTGACATGCTCAGTGACAGGGGGATAACAAAAACCTTTAATCGAACAGCCTTGATATTTCACATCAACTTTAACAGTATCCGTATCTTGTGACACAGATTGCAAAGTCAGTGGAATAGTCAACAAGCCTGTATAAACAACATAATTACCACGAACCTCATCATGCTTTTTATGTCCCTCAGGCAACACTATCGCATTAGCATTAAGCGCTGCAGCTGGCTGAGTCGAAAACTGTAATTTATCGCGATACAAATAATAATCTGCCCCTATATCCCAATGCAGAACTAACTGATTATCCGCTTCCATGGTAGTTGAAAATTTAAAAGCCTGAGCGGCTGGCAGGGGTTGCCCCGTCTCTTCTCCATAACTAAGCCCAGCAAAAAACAGAGTGACAGCAAGTAAGATAACTCTAAACATTATAATTTTTCCATTCCAATGACAGGGTAAAAAAATAAGCAACGATTTCCAGGCGTTTCCGCTAACAAAGGTTAATATATTGTTTACGCACTCCAAACAGCACATCCTGTGCTAAAAGATGCCATCCATGGCATCAAGTCGTGCTTCACAATATATTAACCTTTGTTAGCGGAAACTCCTGAACAATTTCAAGGTATTATATCCTATCTCAACCCGCATTTCCCCGCGATAATCCTTGACTCACCCACAATTATCGATATTATTGGCACTCTCTACTTGAGAGTGCTAAAAACGCCCCCATATAAACAACACACTAGATTTTTTAAATGTAAAAATTGGAGAGAAATATGACAACTGTGGCTAATAAAATCCGACCTTTATCCGACCGTGTCGTTGTTCAAGCACGCGAAGTTGAAACCAAAACCGCAGGCGGAATCGTAATTCCTGAAACTGCTGACAAAGATAAGCCTATTCAAGGCACCGTTATTGCAATCGGCACTGGCAAGTATGTTGAAGGCAAATTACAGCCTTTACAAGTGAAAATTGGCGATCGCATTTTGTTCGGCAAATACGCTGGCACCAACGTTAAATTAGACAACACCGAATACCTAGTAATGCGCGAAGAAGACATCATGGGCGTATTAGAAGACGCGTAATCATTTCAACACTATTTCAAATTTGTTAACTTTTAGAGGAACACAACATGGCTGCTAAAGATGTAAGATTCGCAGATGATGCACGTCAACTCATGCTAGCTGGCGTAAACGAATTAGCTAACGCTGTTCAAATCACAATGGGACCTCGTGGTCGCAACGTAGTAATAGACAAGTCTTATGGCGCACCTACCGTGACCAAAGACGGTGTCTCTGTTGCTAAAGAAATTGAGTTCAAAGATAAGTTCAAAAACATGGGCGCACAAATGGTTAAAGAAGTGGCTTCCCAAACTTCTGATGTTGCTGGTGACGGCACAACCACTGCGACTGTATTAGCGCGTCAAATTTTAGTTGAAGGCTTAAAAGCTGTTGTTGCTGGTTTTAATCCTATGGATTTAAAACGCGGTATAGACAAAGCAGTAACCGTTGCTGTTGAAGAATTAAAAAAACTATCCGTACCTTGCAAAGACGACAAAGCAATTGCTCAAGTCGGCACTATCTCTGCTAACTCTGATGACTCCATAGGCGACATCATTGCGAATGCAATGGGCAAAGTGGGCAAAGAAGGCGTGATAACCGTTGAAGAAGGTTCTGGTTTAGAAAATGAATTAGATGTTGTTGAAGGTATGCAGTTTGATCGCGGTTACCTCTCTCCATACTTCATTACCAATCAACAAAACATGTCAGCAGAGTTAGAAAATCCTTACATCTTAATCGTTGATAAGAAAATTTCTACCATTCGTGATTTGCTTCCTGCATTAGAAGCTGTTGCTAAATCTGGCAGAGCGTTATTGATTATTGCTGAAGATGTTGAAGGTGAAGCATTAGCAACATTGGTTGTTAACCACATGCGCGGCATTGTTAAAATCTGTGCGGTTAAAGCACCTGGTTTTGGCGACAGACGCAAAGAAATGTTGCAAGACATTGCTACATTAACTAAAGCACAAGTGATTGCTGAAGAAGTTGGCCGCACATTAGAATCAACTGTATTAGCTGATTTAGGTTCTGCTAAACGTATACACATCACCAAAGACAACACCACCATCATCGATGGCTCTGGTGACAAAAAAGAAATCGAAGACCGCATCAAACAATTACGTGCACGTATTGATGATACAAGCTCTGACTACGATAGAGAAAAATTGCAAGAACGTGTGGCTAAATTAGCTGGCGGCGTTGCAGTCATCAAAGTCGGTGCGGGTTCTGAAATTGAAATGAAAGAAAAGAAAGCGCGCGTTGAAGATGCATTGCATGCAACTCGTGCTGCTGTAGAAGAAGGCGTAGTGCCTGGCGGCGGCGTTGCACTGATTCGTGCATTGCAAACCATCAAAAACATCAAAGGCGCAAACGAAGGCCAAGACATGGGTATTACATTAACCCGTAAGGCATTAGAAGCTCCTTTACGTCAAATCGTGACTAACGCGGGTTATGAAGCCTCTGTTGTATTAAACAAAGTTGCTGAAGGCAAAGGAAACTTTGGTTTCAATGCTGCAACCGGTGAATACGGCGACATGATTGAAATGGGAATTTTGGATCCTACCAAAGTCACCCGCACTGCATTACAACTTGCAGCTTCCGTTTCCGGCATGATGATTACCACAGAATGCATGATCACCGATATGCCTAAAGAAGAATCTGGCGATATGGGTGGCGCTGGTGGTGGTATGGGCGGCATGGGTGGAATGGGCGGCATGGGCGGTATGATGTAATACCCCTTTTCAACCTTGTATTAAAAACCCCGCTTCTGCGGGGTTTTTTTATGCTACCTTTTAACAAAAACATCATTACAAAACAGAGGTCATCATGCTCCCTTCATTCTTTAATTTAGCCAACATATTATTAAGAGGCAAAAAATCATCGCAGCCTCTCCCTCAAAAAAAAGTAGACCTTGTTTCCTTTTATCTAACCAGCGTTAACAGCGCACTGCATACAAATGCAGAAGAGTTAGAAGCATTAGCTGCAGAGCACACTCATGAAAGCGTAATCACCGGACGTCCCTACTTAGCTGCACAGATTTCTGATTTAGTTCGTGAGACTCGCAAAATACAAACAACCTACGCCTTACTCATTGAAAACGCAGCATCACTCATTAACTTGGAAAGCAAAGAACCTAGCGCATTCAATCTTGAACAAACATGTGAAAAAATTATAGCTGCCTTCCCTGCAGGAAATGTTCGAGCAACAGCCACATTACTAACCAATAAAATTAAAAATAATTATATTGAATCTAAAAATCAATTAGAAAATTTAAAAGCAAAAATTGTTGCTCAGTTAACTATAGAAAAAAAATATACGTAGTGCATACCTTATGAATAGTCATTCGTTATTTCCACAACAACCAACTCAATTAACGCAAACACATTTAGACTGCGCTGATTCCTCAAGCCGTACCTTAATTATTTGTTTAGATTTAAAAAGGAGAAATGCATACACTAAATATGAAAGCTTAGATGCTGTCGCTAAAATAAAAAAGTTAATTGCAAGAATAACAACAATCTGTGATCAGCTAGCACAGACCGAGCCTCAAGCATTATGGATAATTACATGGCGCGAAAATGGAATAACAGATGCCAATTCAAACTATGTTTCAACTTTAAGTAAAACATATCTTAAAGAAGAGCTTAGCAAACTCTCACTGCAATACACTCAGTTAGCGATAATTGGCGGCTTAAGTTCGGTAAAATCTGTTCGTGATGTAGGTTGCAATAAAAAAATAATAGAGATTGAAGATTGCTATAATGCCTATCAAGCTTTTGTAACTAACGAAAAAAACATAACTCTAAATGCACAATGGGCAAAACATCTTAAGCAATTTACTCTTTTAAAAAATAATAGATCTACACAATTAAACATCATGCGCAATACAGCTTATATTTTTCAACAAGGCAACGTAATGAAACATGATAAAGTATTACCTTTTAACGAAACGATTGATAGTAAATCTCAACAAGAATTTAATCATGTTTTTCAGCCAGCAAAAGCAAATAATGCTAATCATTTTTTTAATTTAACACACCCCATTTCCAAAAAAATAATCACTATTGGTATAGAAATATGTTTTGAACACAATAGAGGGATATTAAAAAAACAAGCAAACAATAATGAGGCTGTGGATATTCATTTTATTCTTTCAGATTGTGTTGAACTTGAATGTAGCTATTTTTATGGAAAATATGTGGTTCATGTAGACAGCCGCTTCGATACTTCTATCATTAAAACGGATTTGCATTCCGATAAAAGTACCGACGTGTTTCTTTATGTAAATAATTTATTAGAAGATAATCTAGAATTAGACGAAGTTACTTGCGAAAGATGTGAGTCAAGCCTCGATTTAAAGTTTTAAAGAAAACCAAAAAAACCTAGGCTTAACTCACATTACTCACACTCTACTCGCCAGCCAATGACCTTTTTCATCTAAATGATAATTCAGCCACACTTCTGACAAACCTAAAGCCACTGTCGCCTCTTTAAAATTATACATTTGCTCATCATTAATCGGTGTTACAAAATGCCAAGCTGCTCCTGCAGTTGATTGACATACACTTTCCCCATCTTGCCAAACACCTGCTGCGATAACAGGTTTTAATTCTCGCGTCTCATGATTGCCACAAGCATATGCTGCGATTGTTTGCGTACATGAAACATTTTCGATTCCTTCACCGTTTTTATACAGCGCACATATCCCATTATTTTTTTGCGGATAATTAGGTGCCCAACTCCAAACAGCAGCTGCTAATCTTTCATCGTTCACAGTCAACATGTCCATAGTCGGCCAATTAATCCCACAACGTAGAAGATCTTTTTCTTCTTTAGCAAAAAGTTTACGTGTAGGTTTTTCTATACTCGATAAAATGGTTCTGTCTTCAAAAATTCTCCAGATATTTTTGTGTTGAGCATCATCATTAAAAGTCGTGTGCTTATCACATTCTGGAAAATTTTTAAAATCTTCATCGAATGAAGAATCCAATATGCTATAAAGCTTTCCTTGGGTATTTCCTATTCCTGCAAAAACAGTATCGTTCCATATTCCTAAATATTTATCTTGTTCTTGATAGGCATCGATATTACAACCTTTGGTCACAATAACTAGCTGCTTTCCTGTTTTCAAAATATCAGACTTAGATAATGTTGTGGGCAAAGAAACACAACTCTGCGGTTCTCCATTCTTACGCACTAACGTAGGCCTATAAATAAATGAATCTAAATAACCTGCAAGATACGATGCTAAACGCGGTTCATGTCCATCTAGCGTGCGATCAAAATATAAAATAACAACTTCATTTGGATTGTTCTGCAGCCAATCACGCAGTTCTTGCAGTCCTTCTGTGACAGGTCTATCAAAAACACTGCAACCTAAATGATTATTCATTCCATGACATAATAAAATATCTTTAGCAGCATGCAGACCTGTGTACCAATGCACATCAAACTCTATGCTGCGCACACCCATTTCTAATTGGTTGTAAATTGAAATTTGCTGATTAGGATCTACGTAACGTATGAAAGGAATTTGGTAAGCAACAGAATTTTCAGAGTTATGCGTACCTATAAATGTTGCCTGATTGAACGGAGCATCTCTATCTATGTCTCGCTGTAAAGCTAAAGCCTGAGCGACCCAAGACTCTTTATAATCTGTAATATCAGATGCAACAGCGAGCCCAGAACAAATGACATGACTAACAATAAAAGTTGAGAAGATTTTTTTTAGCATATGATTCCTATTTTATATTTTAAAAATATCTTTAAAAGCTATGGTAATCCGAATAAGCGACTAATCCCTGCTACTAAAAAAATAATCGGTGGTGAAATAATAAAAGATAAAACGCCCGTGATCATCAATATCACTAAAATAAAAAAACTATACGGTTCTATGCGGCTCAGATACCAATCCATGCGAGGTGGTAAGATACTCGCTAACACACGTCCACCATCCAGTGGTAAAACAGGTAAACAATTCAAAACCGCTAACACGACATTAATCATAACTCCAGCTTCTGCCATGTAAACCATAGGCACAGCAAACCATGCACTTGTGCTAACTAAATATATCCCTAACTTTCCAAACCCAGCCCACATCATTGCCATTATTAAATTAGAAACAGGCCCTGCAAGAGAAACGATGGCCATGTCACGACGTGGATTATGTAAATTGCGCGCATCGACAGGCACAGGTTTGGCCCATCCAAAAATAAAACCTGTAGAAATCAACATTAACAAAGGAACAATGATAGTGCCCATCATATCTATATGTTTTAAAGGATTCAGCGTGAGGCGTCCTGACAGACGTGCAGTTTGATCGCCAAATTTAGAAGCGACCCATCCATGTGCAACTTCGTGCAATGTAATGGCAAACAATACTGGGAGTGCCCATATTGCGATTTTTTGGACTAAGCTGAGTTCTAACATGATACTGATACTCTGAGAATTTAATGGGGTAATTATAGGATGTAATAGAAATTTATACGCGGTTTTTTATAGATATTTATTGTTGTTGGCATGAATCTTTGAAAAGTATCCCGGATTTTCGCAGTGCTCAATCCGGGCTACAAAAGCGACACAGCTTTAATGGCCGTAATGTGCGCCACTGCTGCTGTTTGGACTGACTTGCACCGTAGGAAGAGGTGCTGTTGAACCATAATGTGCATCGCTATTGCTATCATCAGGGCTTGCTTGATCTGCAGGAACAGGTGCTGAACCATAATGCGCATTACTACTGCTATTACGGCTTAGCTTAACCACAGGAGCACGCGCTGAGCCATAATGAGCATTACTGTTGCTGTTAGGCGTGACAGATGCTGACCCATAATGCGCATCGCTGTTACTAGGAACACCATAATGTGCATCAGAACTAGAATTAGGTGTCACAGTCACAGGCGGAGTCATATAAGCATATTCGATTTCTTTACAGGCTGATAAAGCTAAAAAGCTGCATCCTATAAGAGTAATCATGAGTATTTTTTGAAATGTCTTCATAATAGGCCTCTTACTTAACAGTTACGTTAGGTGTTTTACCAGACTTATAAGGTCCAACGTTGATGTTTCCTGAGGATAAGCAGCTGTTAAATACGGTTGCTCCATCAAAATCTCTTACAACGTTTAAACAAACCTGATTATCAGGATAATTAATATCATAACTTATTGTATTATAAGGATATGAAGCCCCTAAAGGTAGGTTTTGGGTTTTGCCTGTAGGTTGGAAAGTTGCATAAGCCATGTAGGTATCTGGTGTGTAATTATGTAAAACAACTTGAGAATAATTTGCAGCATTGGCTGTTTTTGCTTTAGGGGTGCCATAATAACCTTGGGATGCCATAGCACTGCTCATTACGCATGTACTTAATACTATTGAACTTATGATCTTTGTAATGTTTTTCATTCGTGTACTCCACCTAGTTTAAAATATGTGCAAACAAATAATACATGAAACACTTTAAAAAATAAACTATTTAATGCATTTAGTTTCATTTATTATCACATCTAGACAGGCTTTATTTCCCTAACTCTATGAATATTAATTAAAACAGCCAAAATTGAGCCTTTGCTAAATTTTCGCTTCATTTATCCCTATCTGCAACCTATATAAGCGATAAGCGCGGCTGAGAGTATAACGGGACTGGTGAGGGTAGCAAGGGGTGCTTTTTAGAATTATACTCATGCCTACATGACCTAATTAGAGAGCGCTTGTGATTCTTATTACTTACAAAGCCATTGCTGGATTATTGATTTTTATCACCAGCATCGTTGCCGTGATTTATCCACTCAAATCTCGCATACACCCAGCCCACAATGGCGTTTTAGAATTAGGTGATGCTTTTGCCAGCGGTATCTTTTTAGGTGCAGCGCTATTTCATATGATACCGGATGCAAATCTTGAATTTACTCAGATACTCGGTCTCACCAAATATCCTCTGTCAGAATTCTTTTGTGCGGCAGGATTTTTATTACTACTTTTTTTCGAAAGACTGTCAGAAAACACTGGGGATCACTCTACTGGCAAAACCATCTCTTATATTTTTGCAGCCATCATCATCATACATTCACTAATAGAAGGCACGGTATTAGGCATAAACACAACGTTTGCCACTGCCTCTATTATATTTTTAGCCATCATAGCGCATAAGGGATCCGAAAGTTTTGCGTTAGCCATCACCTTAAATCAAAGTAAATTGGCTATACGGCCTACGCTCATTTTAATTGCTATATTTTCTCTAATGACACCATTAGGTATTGCGTTAGGCACAACACTCACTCTGTTTTTACAGTATAAAACAGGGGGATTACTTGCTGCTGGATTTACCGCTTTTGCATCAGGCACATTTTTATATATGTCGACCTTGCATCACATTAATCATCACAAGCGAGCGCATGAAGGTGAAGGAATGAAAGAATTTGGTGCGTTGGTCACAGGACTTTCTGTGATGGCTGTGTTGGGGATTTGGTCTTAACTATATAATATATAAAAATAATGTAGCCCGGATTGAGCATCGCGAAAATCCGGGGATTGGATGCCCTTCGCTTAAGCATTCGTATGAAATGGCACCTTCTCCCGCAAGCAGGAGAAGAGAAATAAAATTTAGATTAAACCTAATGCTTGCACTGCATCACGCTCTTGCTTTAGTTCGTCTAGCGTCAATTGAATTTTTTCTTTGCCAAATGCATTTTGTTCTAAACCAAGCACAACTTTTAATTTTCCGCCTTCAGTGCGGCAAGGCACTGAGAAAATCAGCCCTTTTTCTACATCGTATTCGCCTTGTGAACAACGGCCTACAGAGAAGCTTTCGCCTGCAACTGTATCATGTGCTAAATGATAAACCGTGCTCAAAGCAGCATTCGCAGCAGATGCTGCAGAAGATGCACCGCGCACTTTAATCACTTCCGCACCGCGTTTTTGAATCATAGGAATAAAATCATTTTGCAGCCACTTGGTATCCGTAATCACTTCTGCTGCCGATTTACCGTTGATTTTTGCATTATAAAAATCAGGATATTGGGTAGAAGAGTGATTTCCCCAAATCGTCATCTGAGTTACCGCTGTGACATCAACGCCAGCTTTTATCGCTAATTGCGTTCTAGCACGCAATTCATCCAGCGCTGTCATTGCAAAAAATCGGTCCGTAGGAACGTCTGGCGCATTATTCATAGCGATCAAACAATTGGTGTTGCATGGATTTCCAACCACTAACACACGCACATCATCGGCAGCATTGTCATTAATCGCTCTGCCCTGACCTGTGAAAATTTTACCGTTAATTTTCAATAAATCAGAACGCTCCATCCCCTCTTTACGAGGCACTGCACCCACTAACATAGCCCAGTTAACATCTTTCATGGCCACATTAACGTCTGAGGTACATACTACGTTCTTTAATAAAGGAAAGGCGCAATCTTCTAATTCCATAGCCACGCCTTTTAAAGAAGGCAAAGTTTGCTCTAATTCCAATAGTTGCAATTCAATTTCTGTATCTGGCCCTAACATTTGCCCTGAAGCAATACGAAAAATTAAAGCATAACCAATTTGACCCGCTGCACCTGAGATTGCAATTTTGACACGTTTTTTCATTTATCCTACTCCCCTGAAAAGTTGGCGAAATTCTAGCGCAAAAATCTCTTCAGGTATAGCGCGCCAGAAAAAGCCATACGAACAGAATCTGTGATAAAATGCCGCCCATGCAAAAATTTAACTCGCCTATACCTTTAAGTTTGTACATACATTTGCCTTGGTGCGTGCGTAAGTGCCCCTATTGCGATTTCAATTCGCATCAGGCGCCTGATTCGCTGCCAGAAGAGCTCTATGTCAACTCTTTAGTCAAAGACCTAGATGAACACCTGCCGCAGATTTGGGGACGCAGGTTAACGAGTATTTTCTTCGGTGGCGGCACGCCCAGTTTATTTTCCGCAAAATCCATAGATAACATTTTACGAGAAGTTCAGGCACGTTTACCTTTTAATTCTGACTTGGAAATCACGTTAGAAGCGAATCCAGGCACCATAGATGAATCACGATTTAAAGGATTTCGTGACGCAGGTGTAAATCGTTTATCATTGGGATTACAAAGTTTACAAGATGATAAATTAAAAGCATTAGGCCGCATTCACAATCGAGAATATGCATTACGTGCAATTGAAATTGCACAACAAGTTGGTTTCGATAATATCAATCTTGATTTAATGCATGGATTACCGAGTCAATCTGTTGAAGATGCATTAGCAGATTTACGCGATGCACTGACTTGGAACACGAATCATTTATCTTGGTATCAACTCACTATTGAACCTAATACATTCTTTCATCATCAACCGCCTACACTGCCTAAAGAAAATGTATTAGAAGATATTCAAGAACAAGGCAAAGCTTTATTAGCTCAACATGGCATGCATCAATACGAAGTATCTGCTTATTCCAAATCAGGACGTGAATGCGCGCACAACTTAAATTACTGGGAATTTGGTGATTATTTAGGAATTGGTGCAGGCGCTCACAGCAAACTCACCGACATGGATAAACAAATTATTACGCGTCATTCTCAAATTAAAAATCCGCGAGATTATTTAACTCCACATCAAAAATTTATTGCTGAACAAAAAAATATTTCTGCTGAAGATTGCGCATTTGAATTTATGTTAAATGCATTGCGATTGAATAAAGGCGTGCCGTCAAATTATTTTGTTGAGCGTACAGGTTTAGAATTAAATTATATTCAACCCATTATTCAAAATGCGATTGAAAAAAAATTATTAGAAAATAATCCTAATATCATCTGTGCAACGGAATTAGGGCAACGATTTTTAAACGATTTAGTTGCGATGTTTTTATCTAAAGTATGAACACATCTTTCTGTGCTTTGCTGCAATTCCGCAGTGCTCTGTTGTAGGTTGGGTTGAGTACTTTTTACGAAACCCAACGTAACGTTATGTTGGGTTTCGTAAAAAGCACTCAACCCAACCTACAAGTACTCATCCGCTTTTTCTACAAGTTATGTTGGGTTTCGTAAAAAGCACTCAACCCAACCTACAAGTACTCATCCGCTTTTTCTACAAGTTATAACTGTATGTTTTTGGAGAATAAGGTTTTCATTTTTTTTAAATCCCCAACAACTATGCAAGACTGCTGACTTGTTGGGGATTTTAAAAAAATGAAAACCTTGTTCTCCTGTCACAGTGATGTTGGGTTTCGTAAAAAGCACTCAACCCAACCTACACCCAGCCTACACATAGCACAAAAGATATTTGCATACCGTACTAATGAGTTAACACAAAAACTGCCCGCAATATTTATCTACGAAATGATATGTTATACCTATAGATCTTAAATCAGCATTTTGAAGACCACCGCCTTTTAGTACCCGCATCCAGGACAAATCTATCACCCAATTTTGAGTCAGATCATAGCTCATACCCACTCCTATTGCTGGCCTAACTGTTGTTGAGTTGGTATTTTGATTGGATGAACATGAGGTAGTGCCACCACTATTCATGATTAAACTGCCTGACTTACTTGATTTAATGACTGCAATGCCAGCTTTACCAATAAGGCTGAACACACTAACAGGTACCATTCCTTTTCCTAATATTTCTGCGCCGTATTCACGAATGGCTGGATTGTTACACGCCGTTCCTGCAGGTGCTTTATAAGTTGAAGCAGCATAATGTGTAATACCAAATTCAATGCCGCCATAACTCGTTACGTCATAGCCTAATAAAAATCGATAACCTAAACCTGTATTACTTGGAGAAACACGCACTGTAGTAGCAGCACCAGGAAACGAAGGAAAATTCACAGCTCCATTATGTGTATTCGACTGACCAACCTGAGCACCTACATACACGCCAGCAGTCGTTGCAAAAGCATTTATTGCTAAGCTAGTCGTTACAATTGCTATGCTTAGTCCTATTTTTATTTTCATTTAACTTTTCCTTGAGATAAATATGTCAATTTAGGCAAAAAATTTAATGGGCAAAGAATGGTTGTTCTATAGAGCTTTTGAATTTAGTCATTATCACCACACCCCCGCATGCTCGATAACATGCATTATATTTTTCAACACAATGACAACATGAAAAGTTACAGCTGCATGCGCTGTCATCAAAATCATTGATGAATGTTTTATTGGGTAAATTTCTGGCGTGGCGTTGTACTTCATAATATTGATAGCGATCAACCGCATCAATACCGCCTCGTATTTTACAATGGTCTCTGCGCACTTCACACATTTGTACACAGTTTTTCTTACAATGATAACAATTTACAATGCACATTTCTGCTTTGCCATCAGGCGGTGGTAAGTAAGTGTAATGATAACTAGAATGGCAACCAGACAAAAACAACATAAAGGCTAAGATAAAAAAATATTTTTTCATTGTCGCTCCTTGACCTTATTAAATCCTAGTAACCTACAATTTACTCACAGCGTGCAAATTGTAACTCCCTAATCGGACGACCTGATCGTGTGCCACGATTTTCAAATTTTGTGGTAATAGGCCGTTGATCAGAGCGCTGGGCGAAATGACCGGCCCCGCTCAAGTTAATTAGCTTATCTGAGTTTGATAGAACTTGCATCATATGTAGCGCATAGTGTTCCCAATCTGTTGCCAAATGAAGAACGCCTGCAGGCTTTAACTTACTCACGATTAAATCAACAAAATCAGGCTGTATGATGCGTCGCTTATGATGTTTACGCTTAGGCCAAGGATCAGGGAAGAAAAGTTGTATCCCATCCAAACTGGCGAGTGGAATACATTCTTCTAACACTTCGACAGCATCTGCATAATAAATACGAATATTCGATACCTGTTCTGCCTCTATCCCCAATAACAATGTCCCTATACCTGGCTGATACATTTCGATGCCTATAAAGTCATGAGCTGGCGTATTTTTAGCAATTTCTAAAAGAGAATGTCCAGAACCGAAACCAATTTCTAAAACAACTGGCGCAACACGCCCAAAAATCTTAGGAAAATCGGCTAAGCCAGATGACTTATCTAAACCATACTGCGGCCATAATTCTGTGAGTACACGTTTTTGTGCGGCTGTCATGCGGCCGTCGCGCTTAGCAAAACTGCGCACGCGGCGCAGTGGGTAGGTAGGTATCATCATGTAGTAAACTAACTCTTCAATTTTATATATGGGTTGGACCTTTAGGTCTTGGACTTTCGTAGCCTTTTTCAGATTCAGGTTCAGGCTCTTCTGGTAATGGTGTTAGACGCGGATCTAAGTCTGGTGCAGGGCCTTCAGCTTGCTCTTCCAAAGCAGCTACTTCAGTTTGTTCTTCCTTGGGCTCTTCATTAATCGCAGATAATCCCAAGAAATCAACTTCTTCTGCTTCATCTGGCTTCACTTCAGGAGCAGACTGCTGTTCAGGTTCTTGTTCTAATCCCTGATCCTGACTTTCTAACACTTCTTCAACTTCAGCTTCAAGCACCTTTTCTTCAACATCCAGCGTAATCTCTTCCTCAAGCTCTTCTTCTTCTATTGTTGCAGCTATCAAATCTTGTTCATAAGCCTTATCCTGATTAGCTTTTTCTTCATTAGCCTTATCTTGATTATATTTTTCATCTTCCGCAACTTTTCGCTCCTCTTCTGGATTACTCGCCGAAGGATCAGCGGGCACAGGTGCAGTCGTTGAAACTTTCGCTGTGCCTACGGGATCGAGAGAAAATGAGTTGTTAGCCGCTCGGTTAGTTCTGGCATTATCTAATGCAACAGCCACTTCAGGCTTCATTTCGGGGTTCTCAATTTTATTATCCGCCATAACCAGACCCTCATACTTCTGTATATAGATAACTATAATACTAGCACAAAAATGTACTTAATGCTTGAATTCGTCGTTAAAAATTACAAGTTTGGGCTTTTTAACTCTTTGATTAACTTATGCTTTAGGTCAAATAAATCTTTTTCTAACCCCACAGCATAGCTTTGCTCTGAATAGAATTTCCGAAATTGTGCCACCTGACTAACAGCACGCTGACGTATAAGATGAATAGACTCTGCAGAATAAATTACGCGCCCCTGCACTAACACAGGCACCAACAAATCTTGACTCGCATCATAACCAGAAATACTGATATTTTCGGTGGGTTGTTTATATGTCTGAGCTTGAGGGCTATCAGAAATCCCTATTTCAATATCATATAAAATATCCATCACTGGCTGCCCTTTACTGAAAAACCGCCTGACTTGATAAATCCCAGGGTTTGAAATTTTCAGTGATTGCTCTGAAAGCTTTAATTTATATTCCCACCTGCCGTCCAACTCACGTAATGCCGAAAGCTTATAAACCCCATCTAAGGCTGGCTCATCATAGGCTGTTACTAAGTGAGTTCCGACTCCCCAAACCGTGATAGGAGCCCCCTGTGTACGCAGAGAGGCTATGGAATACTCATCTAACGTATTACTCGCTACTATGCGTGTTTCCGTAAATCCTGCGGCATCTAAGATGCTGCGAGCTTGTATGCTGAGCTTAGCTAAATCACCCGAATCCAATCGCACACCTAATAACTCGGCACCCTGCAAACGCAATTGTTGTCCTATAGAAATGGCGTTTTCTATACCTTTCAACGTATCGTAAGTATCGACTAATAAAACACAGTTCTGAGGCATCACTTCTGCATAAGCAGCAAAAGCCGTCTTTTCATCAGCAAATGCCGTCACCCAATTATGGGCGTGTGTACCGCGCACAGGGATGTCATATAATTTCCCAGCCAACACGTTAGAGGTAGCCGCACAGCCACCTATATAAGCCGCACGACTCGCAGATAAGGCACCATCAGGACCTTGCGCACGGCGCAAACCAAATTCCAATACTTCGTCTCCCTCTCCGACTGCCTGGCATATACGTGCCGCTTTGGTCGCAATGAGAGTTTGAAAATTCACAATATTCAACAAAGCTGTTTCTAACAATTGGCACTGTAGCAGCGGGCCCTGCACTCGCAGCAAAGGCTCTTGCGGAAAAACAACAGTACCTTCAGGGATAGCATCAATGTTACAAGTAATCTTCATCTCAGCTAAATAAGTCAGAAACTCAATAGAAAACAATTCGCTTCCATCCGCATTTTTCAAACTTTTGAGATACTCTATATCCTCAGACGTAATCTTCCACTGTTGGATAAACTCAATCACAGTGGCTAACCCGCAAGCAACGGTATAATTACCTTGAAAAGGGTTGTTGCGGAAGACTAAATGGAATACGCTCTCACGCTCATGCATGTTCAAACGCCAATAGCCATATGCCATAGTCAATTGATATAAGTCAGTTAATAAAGGGGAAATCACGTGCTTAATATCCTCATAGTTGCCAGCTAACACGCTTTAGGCAAACTTTCTCATTTAAAAAATTGAAAAACCAGGCATTATATAGAACCAGAATTTAGAATAGAAATTGTTTCATTATGATCAAATTGCAGAAACTAAACAAAAATTATATCACCCCTGACAGCACTATCACAGCGCTAGATGATATCAATCTGCATGTCTTGCCGGGCGAAATCTTTGGCATCATAGGCAAAAGCGGGGCCGGGAAAAGCACGTTAATACGCTGCGTTAATCTTTTAGAACAACCCACCAGCGGCCAAATCATAGTCAATGGTGAAGATCTCACGACACTGACGCCTGGCGAATTGCGCCGTGCCCGCCGTAAAATAGGAATGATATTTCAACACTTTAATTTACTCTCTTCCCGAACGGTTTATGACAATATTGCCTTTCCTTTAGAACTGAGCTCATTGTCTACTCAAGAAATGAAAAATAAAATAATGCCTTTGTTAGAACTCACGGGATTGATGGATAAACGAAACCACTATCCTGCCCAACTGAGCGGCGGACAAAAACAACGCGTCGCCATTGCACGTGCGCTAGCCTCTGAGCCTCAAGTGTTATTATGTGATGAAGCAACATCCGCATTAGATCCCGAGACCACCAACAGCATTTTGCAACTCTTAAGAGACATACGTGATAAATTAAATATAGCCATACTCTTAATCACACATGAAATGTCTGTCATCAAAGCTTGCTGTGATCGTGTAGGCATTTTAGAAAACGGTAAACTCATTGAAGAAAACGAAGTCGGGGAATTTTTTGCTTACCCAAAAACCGAGACTGCAAAGAATTTTATTTTTTCATCTTTATCACAAACTCTAGCGCCCACTTTGCAACAACATCTTTTAGCAACAGCCAATGAAAACACACATCCTGTGCTGCGATTATGGTTTCTTCCAGACACCGCTAACCAACCTATCATCTCGCAATTGATTACACAGTTTGGTTTGCGCATTAATATCTTACAAGGCAACGTTGAGTATATAAAAAAACATGCTATGGGCATTATGTTAGTTGCAATTGATGGTGAAAAAAATCAATTACAAGCCGGCATAGATCATTTAAAACGAATTGGTGTCAACGCAGAGATTATAGGTCATGTCACAAACGATATTATTTCTTTTATTTAAAGCAACCGGTGAAACGGTTTTAATGGTGCTTGCTGCAAGTTGCATTGCAACACTGATAGGCTTGCCGCTAGGTATTTTACTTTATGTGACTAGACCAAAAAATTTTTTGGAAAATACTTACCTTTACAAAACATTATCAGCCATCATTAATATTACGCGCTCTATTCCTTTTATTATTTTAATGATAGCCGTGATTCCTTTTACACGATTAATCGTTGGAACTTCTATAGGCACTCTCGCTGCTATAGTGCCTTTAAGTTTAGCCGCCATGCCATTTATTGCTCGCGTAGTTGAAAGCGCTTTGCTTGAAGTGAACAAAGGACTCATAGAAGCAGCCATGGCCATGGGCGCCACACCCATGCAAATTATACGGAAAGTTTTGCTGCCAGAAGGATTTCCTAGCATAATTAACGGCCTCACATTAACAGTCGTGAATTTAGTGGGTTATTCTGCAATGGCGGGTGCAGTAGGCGGTGGTGGACTAGGTGATCTTGCAATTCGTTATGGCTACCAACGATTTGATATTCAAATTATGTTAATCACCATAGTACTAATGATAATCTTAGTGCAATCCATACAATATATAGGTGATTTTTTTGTGAAAAGATTTTCTTTTTTTCGCGCTTAAAAAATAAAATTAAGGATAGTTTATGTCAAATTTCAGCAAAAAATTAATTATGTTAATTTGCGCATTCACTTTGATGGGATGCCAGCCAGAAGACAAAAGCATTTTAAAAGTCGGCACGATTTCAGGTCCTGAAACAGAATTAATGGAAGTTGCTAAAAAAGTTGCGTTAGACAAATATGGATTAAAAATAAAAATAATTGAATTCACAGATTATATAGAACCGAATGCCGCACTGAATGATGGCAGCATTGATGCCAATATGTTTCAACACCAACCTTTTTTAGATCAACAAATTAAAGATAGAAAATACACACTCCAAACTGTAGGTAAAACATTTGTTTATCCTATGGGAGTGTATTCAAAAAAAATAAAACATATTAACGACCTTCCTAAGAAAGGGCTAGTCGCTATACCTAATGACCCTAGCAATGAAGGTCGCGCACTTATCTTATTACAAAAAGCGGGTGTTATACGTTTAAAAAGCACCGCAGGGCTTTACACCACACCCAGCGATATTCAAGACAACCCTAAACAACTTTCCTTTAAAGAACTGGATGCAGCACAACTAGCGCGTAGCTTAGCTGATGTGGATATTGCAGTCATCAATACAAATTATGCTATTCCTGCAGGCCTCACTCCCACCAAAGATGCTATAGTCCATGAAGGAAGTGATTCATTGTATGCTAACATTATCGTGATTCGCGATAATGAAGAAAACGATCCTCGCATAAAACAATTAGTTTCTGCATTACAATCTCCAGAAGTGTTAAAATCAGCAAAAGAAATTTTTAATGGACAAGCCATTCCAGCATGGAAACTTAAAAAATAATTTTTAGAAAAGAGAGGTTACACATGTTTTTAAAAAAATTAGTCATTGTTAGTTTATGCATACTCTGCGCAAGCTGCGCATCAGAACGTTACACTTATGAATCTCTAGCAAATCGTTTTGATCATGTTTATTCTGGACAAGATGAATATAAAATGGGATATAGATATTTACTGGGTCAAGACACTCCAAAAAATTATCCTAAAGCCATTAGCTATTTCCGAAAATCTGCTAACCAAGACAACAAGTATGCTGAAAATGAATTAGGCTATTTATATGCTGCGGGCAAAGGTGTTCCACAAAATTACGCTACCGCTGCAAGTTGGTATGGAAAAGCAGCCGCTCAGAATCTAGCAAGTGCGCAATATAGCTTAGGTGTTTTATATGCACATGGTTTGGGTGTGTCGGCTAATAAAGAGAAGGCGCTTGGATTATTTAAGCAATCTGCTGCGCAAGGATTTTTACCCGCACAACGCGTGCTGCAATAACAATGGGACACACTGCGCGCAAACGCTTCGGCCAACACTTTTTGTGTGATACGCAAGTCATTCAACATTTAGTGGATGTGATAGACCCCATCAAGCAACAACATATTGTTGAAATTGGTCCGGGTCGTGGTGCGCTGACTATACCTGTCTTAAAAAAAATTGGCGTAATGGATGTAGTCGAATTAGACAGAGACTTAATACCGTATATTACTGCACGCTGCAAAGACATAGGCGTGTTAAATGTCTATCAAGCAGATGCATTAGAATTTGATTTTGCAAAATTAATTACAGATGAAAAACCATTGCGCGTTATTGGAAATTTGCCTTACAACATTTCCACGCCGCTTATTTTTCACTTGCTAGAATACACCACACAAATTGAAGATATGCATTTCATGTTACAAAAAGAAGTGGTTGATCGCATGGCTGCAAAAATAGGTAATTCTGACTATGGCCGTTTAAGTATAATGGTACAATATCACTGTCAAGTTACCGCACTCTTTGATGTACCTCCTACAGCATTTGATCCTCCTCCAAAAGTGGATTCTAAAATTGTAAAATTGGTTCCGTACACAACCATTCCTTTTCCTGCAAAAAATTATTCGCATTTTGCTAACATAGTGAAGCATGCTTTTAATCAACGCCGCAAAACATTACGCAATTGTTTAAAACACTTCATGCAAGATGAAGATTGGCAAAAAGTAAATATTGATTCCAAACTACGCCCCGAACAATTAACAGTAGAACAGTATATTCATATCAGCAACAGCTTGCAGAATTGAGGTCTTGGGGTCAGGCCTGCATTGTGCGTTAATTAGTTATGGTAAAAATTAATTGACGGACTACTTTAAAAATTACCATAATCACTTAACGCACAATGCAGGCCTGACCCCAAAGACCCCAAATTGATTCGCACAAATTGATGGAGCAACACAATGTCTACCTACGCCATAGGCGATATACAAGGATGTTTTCATGCGTTAGAAAAATTACTTAACGCTGTTTCATTTGATAATAACAATGATGTGCTATGGTTTACGGGCGATTTAGTTAACCGCGGCCCTCAGTCGCTAGAAACATTACGCTTCATCAAACAACTAGGTGAACAACATAAGATAGTGCTTGGCAATCATGATTTGCATCTATTGGCCGTGGCTCATGATGCGCATCCAGGACTGCATGACGATACGCTAACTGATATTTTAGAAGCGCCTGATAGAGAAGACATTATTCATTGGTTATCGCATCAACCGCTTTTTTATTATGATGAAAAAATTAATTTTGCATTAGTACATGCTGGTGTTGCCCCCATGTGGACAGCAAATAAAGCGATAAGCTTGTCTAAAGAAGTAGAAGATGTTTTACAAAGTGACTCTGCAAAAACATTTTTTTTGAACATGTATGGCAACGAGCCTGATTTATGGGAAGAAGATTTGCAAAGCTGGGGTAGACTGAGATGTATTACAAATTATTTTACGCGTATACGTTATTGCACGACTGAAGGACGTTTAGAGTTAAATAATAAAGGTAAATTAGAGAACTCACCCACTAATCATGTGCCATGGTTTAATGCTCCCAACCGCAAAACTGCTGAGATTAATATTTTATTTGGTCACTGGGCAGCACTAGGCGGCATCACAAATACCCCGCATGTATTTGCATTAGATACGGGCTATGTCTGGGGATATCATTTAACTGCGATGCGGTTAGAAGATGGAAAACTATTTTCTATTACCTAAAAATAGCTGGTGGGTTACGGTGCAAAAGGCGCACCTAACCCACCCTACGAATAACATGTTCAAACGAGGGAGCAGATGGCTTGCTTTCAGCATAATTAAAAAATCGATGACGATTATTTTCGCTATCGTTTTGCAGCAATGGATCTGCTAATGCTGTAGAGGGTTGAGAGTCTCCTATGCTTTTTTCTTCATCTTGCATCTCTTCAATTGTTACACTAGAGCTGCATTTATTTTTTAAGGCAATCATTTTTTCTGCAAAAATATCAACTAAAACATAACTCACACCCATCATCAAAAGCGAACCCAAAAGATTAGGAAGACTCGTTGTTAATGCAGTCATATCATGATCAAAATCCACATCAAACACAGCATCAGTAAAATAAAACGCCATGGTTAATATAAATATTTTTCCGAATGACTCCATATAATCTTTTTCGCCTGAAAAATACCAGGTCATCAAAAAATGTGATGAAGACGTCAATAACAAAGTCATTGCAGCCATCACACCTATCTCTCGTGCTGAAAACTCAGGCTCACCCATTTGATTAAAATCAAATACGCCAGACTCCATCCAGTGAGCAAACGCAATGGATAAATCGAGATTAGGTTCAAATTGTGCATCTACAGGAATATAGATTTTTGCATAATGCGCAGAAGATTTTTCTGCTTCTTCTTCGGTCTCACCTTCTGCCATACATGCTTTTTTAATAAAAGGTTTAGCGGCTAGATTTGCATACTTTCCCTGTAATAATGCGTTCACTATATAAAGCGGGTAACTGGCGCCAGCAGGCAAATTGACCCCTTTTTTAAGCTCTACAAAAGCATAATAAAATAGCAGCCAAACAAATGTGCCCGTCATTCCGCCAGCGGCGTTCCACAGACTAGGCTTGTAGTGTGCTAAAAGAGATTGTGCATTTTCATTTTGCGCAGTGATTTCTTCAGATGAATCCGATAAAGAACGATAGGCTGTGTCATCTACGTTTGTAGCAGACACATCTGCATTGATGCTTAGGTTATTACCTGGTCGGATATTCAATCACTCATGCTCCACTCAATTTTAACGAGTGTGCAAAATACCATCTTTTTGTCGAAATAGCACTAAATTAATCCATATTAGGTTTTTGTAGCCCGGATTGAGCTTGCGAAAATCCGGGGCAGGATTTCAGAGACTCTTGCCGGCAATCCCGGATTTTCGCAGGGCTCAATCCGGGCTACTCGCTATTCTTAAAAGTGTAATAAAACTATAGGAATAGGGATTACTCTCATCAGCGGGGAAAGTTTCTCTTTGGATTTCATGCCACTCAACTGGATTTAACAGGGGAAAATAAGCATCGCCATCAAAATCGGCATGAATGACGGTTAAATAAAGCGTTTGTATCTGTCCCAACATAGATTCAAATAATTGAGCCCCTCCGATAACACAAAGCTCATCATTACCCTCAGCCGCTTTAACTGCTTCAGCGATAGAATGCACTACCGTACAGTTAGGCGCCGAAAAATTTTTATCTTGCGTTAAAATAATATTTTGTCTACCTGGCAGCGGCTTACCTATAGATTCATAGGTTTTACGACCCATTAAAATGGGTTTACCCAGAGTCAGTTGTTTGAAATGTTTTAAATCGGCAGGCATGTGCCAAGGTAATTTATTATTTAAACCTATCACATTATTTTCTGAACGTGCAATCACAGCCGAAATTCGCATACTAAAAATTCCAATTATTTTTTTGGCATAAGGTTAAAGTAGGCATTTCATCACGCAATCCCATTGCATGCCGCATAAATTTATTTTTTAAAAAATCAGATTTATTTATCAGCGCTAAACCTAAGTTACGACACGTTGTCAAAGGCTTAGCTTGGCTAGAAAATATTTTTTTAAAGCCAGCAACTGCATTTAACATAAGCGCATTATCACTTTTTCGAAAACGTTCGTAGCGGCGCAGTGTTGCTAATGAAGTATAATCTCTATGCTTATTTAACGCTGTCGTTATCACATCCACTAAACATGCCGCATCAAGCAAGCCCATGTTAACACCTTGCCCTGCTAATGGATGTATAGTGTGTGCTGCATCACCTACTAAGGCTAAACGAGTTTGCACATAACTTTCTGCATGCCGCATGCGCAAAGGAAAAGAATAACGCTGAGTTGTTGAAAGAATTTTACCTAAAGAATGAATCCCTGCATTCGTTAAACTTACACAAAAATCTTCATCGCTTTGCGTTAACAACAAATCCGCTTCTGATTGCGGCACTGACCACACTATAGAACAAGTATGCGTATCACTTAGCGGTAAAAAAGCCAAAGGGCCAGAGTTTAAAAATTTTTGTTTGGCTGTATATTCATGAGAAAACTCTGTCTGCACATTACAAACAATTGCAGTATGTTGATAATCCATTTGGTTGATGGAAATTCCCATTTGTTCACGCACCCAAGAATTTCCTCCGTCAGCTGCAATCAGCAACTTACATTCCAATTCTTTTTCTTGAGTCTTTACTACAACTGATTCAATATTTTTTTCTATGCTGACAACATTTATATCGTCATACAGAAAAATATTTTTTTGTGTCATTATCATTTCTAATAAACTAGAACGAATGACAGCTTCTTCAATGATATGGCCTAGCGATTTTGCGCCTATTTTTTCACAATCAAATTCTATAGTGCCTGAGCTTTCATCCCATACTTGCATTTTTTCATAAGCACTGACTCGTTTAAATTTAATCGCATCCCATACGCCTAGATTTTCAAAAATATGTTGAGAGGCGAGAGAAATAGCACTGACACGAAAATCATAATTTTCTTTTTTCCATTCGGGAGATAATTTTTTTGTATCAATTAATGCGATTGTTAAAGAAGTTTTTTGCGCTAAGGCCAGTGCTGTGGTTAAGCCAACCACACCACCGCCTATAATGACAATATCAAAAGTATGCGACAAGTTTATTACCTAATTAAAACGGCAAATCCAAACTGGGCTCTGATGCTAATAAAAATTCTCTAAAAATCATTTGAATTTTTGCTAACACTTTTTCACTCTCTGCCTCAAATCGTAAAACTAAACAAGGTGTCGTATTTGAGAGTCTAACCAACCCCCAACCGTCAGAATAATTCACTCGCAATCCATCTATAGTATTAATATCTTCTGCATCATGAAAATTAGCTGAAGCAATTAATCTTTCCATCAATCCGAATTTTTCATCATCAGCGACATACACTTTTAATTCAGGTGTATTTACACTGTCAGGTATAGCTTCAAATAATTCATCTATGGTTTTCGATTCAGCAGACAATATTTCGAGAAAACGTGCGCCCGCATAAATCGCATCATCAAAACCAAACCAACGATCTTTTATAAAAATATGTCCGCTCATTTCACCCGCTAACAGAGCACCGCTTTCAACCAATTTAGATTTTATTAATGAGTGACCTGTCTTCCACATAATAGGTTCACCACCGTGCGCTTTAATCACTGTCGCCAAATGATTTGTGCACTTCACATCATAAATTATTTTTGCACCTGGATGTTCTTCTAAAATTGCTTTTGCAAATAACATCATTTGTCTGTCTGGCCAAATGATTGCGCCTTTTTTTGTGACCACACCTAATCGATCACCGTCGCCATCAAAAGCTAATCCTAAATCTGCATCCACTTCCTGAACTTTTTGTATAAGATCTTTTAGATTTTCTACTTGGCTAGGATCAGGATGATGATTAGGAAAATTACCATCGACTTCACAATACAAAGGATAAACTTCGCAGCCTAATTGTCTAAATAATGCTGGCGCTATCATTGCTGGAACGCTGTTAGCACAATCCACTACAATTTTTAAAGGTTTTTTTAAGGTGACATTCTTACACACATTTTGAATGTATATCTCAGCTATTTCAAATTCACGCCACTTACCTTTACCTTTTAAATACGTTTCGCTTAAAATTCGTTTACGTAAATTTTGAATTTCAGTTTCGGCAAGTGCTTTACCATTTATTACGATTTTTAAACCGTTATAGTTAGCAGGATTATGACTGCCAGTTAACATAACACCCGAACGACTTTCTAATACATGCGTTGCGTAATAGAGTAAAGGTGTAGGAACCATACCTAAATCAACCACATCACAACCTGTCGTTAAAACACCTTCGCACAGTGCTTTCACTAATGAAGGTCCAGACAAGCGTCCATCTCTACCGACAATTAACGTCTTCTCACCGTTTTCTAGTGTTAACGAGCCTATAGCTTTACCTAAAGCATAAACTGCATCGACGGTCAGCGTCTCGCCTACTACACCGCGTATATCGTAAGCACGAAATATTGAATGATCTATTTTAGTTTTTTCGCTTAACATAATATTTAACTAACCTATTTTGTCCCTGAATGTCCAAAACCACCTGTACCACGAGCAGTTTCATGAAAATCTTTTACAATATCAAATTTGACACGTGCAATAGGTAAAAAAACTAACTGCGCTATTCTATCGCCGGGCTCTATAGTATAAGCATCAAGACTTCTATTCCAGCATGAAATCATTAAAGGGCCTTGATAATCAGCGTCAATTAATCCCACTAGATTTCCCAACACGATGCCATGCTTATGCCCTAAACCAGAACGCGGCAAAATAACAGCAGCCAAATTAGGATCACCAATAAAAACAGACATACCCGTAGGAATAAGTTGGGTTTCGCCAGGATTCAATACTAATGGATCAGGCACACAGGCACGCAAATCTATTCCCGCCGAATCTGCCGTAGCATAATCTGGCATAGGATATTCTGTTCCTAAACGCAAATCTAAAATCTTGAGCTGAACTGGAACAAAACTATTTTCTTTATGCTGAACTTTCCTTTCTAAAATATTTTCAGTTTCCATAATTTCCTCTTTAGTTCATAAAATAAATTAAGCGCTCAAACATCGCAATTCATCATTTTTAATTTTATAACACTCAGCTATTAAGCTTACCAACTCACGAGCCAACTTTTGTTTGGACATACGTTTAAATTCTTGTTGTTGCTCACACCATAAAACGGTCACAGCATTTTCATCACTGCCTATGCCTGTTTCTGTACCACCCACTTGATTTGCAATTATCATATCTAATTTTTTACGAAATAATTTGGCTCTTGCATGTGAAATTAAATTTTCAGTTTCTGCAGCAAAACCAATGACAAAAGGTTTTTTATCCAACTGAGCAACACTGGCAACAATATCAGGGTTACGTTCTAACACTAATTGCAATTCTTCAGACGTCTTAGCAATTTTTTGTGATGAAATGGTTTTACAACGATAATCTGCAACGGCTGCAACACCTATAAAAATATCATTATCATGCACATGATTCATCACTGATGCATACATCTCTTTTGCACTGATAACATTAATTCTTGTGACATGTTCCGGTGTACGCTGTGACACAGGGCCGCTAATTAATGTAACCTTAGCACCCGCTTCTGTCAGTGCTTGTGCTAACGCATAACCCATTTTACCAGAGCTTGCATTACTGATGTAACGCACGGGATCAATTGCTTCCTGCGTAGGTCCAGCTGTCATCAAAACATTTACGCCAGTCAACATCTTTGTTTCAAATAATTCGCTTAACTGCTTAACTAATTCTAAAGGCTCTAACATTCTGCCGTAACCCACATCACCACAAGCCTGCTCACCTGCATCTGGGCCAAACATTTTTACACCCTTGTCTTGCACGGCTTGCACGTTTTCTTGAGTTGCAGTATTCTTCCACATCGCTTGATTCATAGCGGGCGCTAACGCTATAGGTGCACTCGCAGCGAGGCACAGCGTCGTTAACAAATCATTCGCCTCACCCTGTCTTAATCGTGCTATAAAATCTGCAGTGGCTGGCGCCACTAAAATAGCATCTGCCCAACGCGCTAATTCTATATGCCCCATCGCAGCTTCGGCCTGCAAATCAAATAAATCATCATGCACAGGATTGCCCGATACAGCTTGCATCGTTAAGGGTGTAATGAATTCTTTGGCTTTTTGAGTCATGACTACGCGCACGCAAGCACCCGCTTCTCGCAAGCGTCTCGCAAGGTCTGCGCTCTTATAAGCAGCAATTCCTCCTGTGACTCCTAACAAAATATTTTTATTAACCAAACGTTTAGGCATTACGCACTCAAAATGTGAGACAAAACTGTGCGCAGTATAACAAATAAATTAAAGGAACCCCATGGCTATTAGACATTGGCCTATAGGCGAACGGCCTAGAGAGAAATTATTAATGCGTGGCGCCAAACATCTTTCTGACGCTGAGCTGTTAGCCATTTTTCTTCAAACAGGCACACGCGGAAAAACTGCATTAGACTTGGCACGCGATTTGTTGACTGAATTTGGAAGCTTAAGAAAGCTATTAAGCGCAACAAAAGACGAACTCTTCAAAACATCTGGACTGGGCAATGCTAAGTATGCGGCCTTAAAAGCCATACTAGAACTGACTCTACGCCATGATGCTGAACAATTCACTCAAGGAGAAATACTAAAGGGTAGCGTAGAGGCTAAGCTCTTTTTAGCTCAGCGCTTAAGAAGCCATACCCAAGAAGTTTTTGCTGTGTTATTCCTAGATACCAAGCATCGCATGATCTGCTTTGAAGAACTGTTTTATGGCACCATAAATGAAGCCATGGTCTATCCTAGAGAGGTGGTGAAACGCAGCTTAAGCCACAACGCCGCGAAAATTATCCTAGCTCATAACCACCCATCGGGTGATCCCACGCCTAGCCAGGCAGATCGCGATATCACTAAACTTCTAAAAGGGGCTTTAGCTCTGGTGGATATCCAACTGATAGACCATATTATTATTGGGCATAGACATCATGTATCCTTGGCGGAAACCGGCGATATCTAAAAGCGAGGATTTTAGGGTAATCATAATTAGAAAATCTTTATCTATATCTTTTACTGCTGCTATTGGTGTGTAATTTAATCGCAGATAACTAGAAAATGACAAAAGGTGATTAATATGTCGAGGGGTCGTAGCGTTCCAATAATTGATTTAGTCTCTATAGGGGCTATTGAAGAGGTTCAAGCGTTATTAAAAAAAGGCTGTGACGTTAATGAAAAAAGTCATTCTGGTACCTGTGCTGTTATACAGGCAGTAGGGCGAAATGATGACAAAATGCTGGCTATTTTAATAAAAGCAAAAGCAAAAGTAGATGTAAAAGATCCTATAGGACGAACAGCTTTAGAGCTTGCGCAACGATGTGGGTTTACTAAAGTTGTCGAATTAATTGTAGAAACCCTTGCGACTCAGAAGCCCACTAAACCAGAAGAGAAGAAAAAAACTTGGTTTAGTACCTTATTTCAATTAGTTAACCCCACAAAAGTCTGTCCTGAAAATTCAATTAGCCCATCACCGCTCAAAAAAAATAACCAGGTTAAGTAGAATATATACTCTTAATTTACTTACGTGGGCCAGCATAATTTATATGCTCCTCTTCTGAAACCGATTTACTATTGTTAATAGCTGAAGAGGAGCTTGAGGCAGGCGCACTCCCTACTCGCTGATTGGCGGTACGCGCTGAGTAAGCAGCTATGCTATAAGCTTTAATCCTTAATTCCTTAACGGTGCGATTAAAAAGTAATCTGGATAATTCATCTCCATGCGGAATATCAGGAAAAAGCTCCACAATTTTTTCGGCCAAGTGGGGTGAGTGATGCATAGCTTTGCGACAAAAATCTCTTGCAGCTTTTATTTCTAGCTTAATGTTTGAAACATGTAAAAGACGAGCACGAGATCGTTCTCCAAAAACAGTTGGATCTGATAGTCGGAGTGCTTGGCTATGCAAAGAAAGATCGCCGGTATACTTTTTCACAACATTTGTCAAACACTGGTAATTGAACTTACCATCGTCACCAAGATCGGAAGGGGGAAGATTTTTAATTTCTTCTGGTAAAGTAATTTCATCAGCGCACCATGACATATTTAATGCAGTACTCATATAGTCTGTTAGCCAATAAACTTGATCACTCAGAGTAGCTGGATAAATAATTCTTTCCTGATTACCATCAAAAAAACATTCAAATTTTTCAACATACCCCGCACTACATAAAGAACGAGTAAATACCTTAGAATAAATAGAATTTTTATCCGGTCTTTTATCTCCGTTTTCATTATCATCATTTCTATGCGCTTCACACCACGATTGCAGGAGGTTTAATAAGTCTCCTGATTGAGCTAAGCCTCCAGTAGGTGTGGTGTATACCATTTTATTATGAGCTGTTACATACATTGGATCATAATAGCTGGCATTAACCCCATCTCTTTGCTCAGCAGCGTTAAAGGTATTGTTATACAAATCCTTAAAACTATGTACAAGAGTATTGCTATCTATTTGAAGATGGCGTCTTTTCATATTGTTAATCAACGCTACGGTTTTAATGAGATCCGCATTGCTACCCATGGCTTTTAGTTGGTGCATATACTTTGATAGTGAAGGTATTGAATGTGGCTCTACGGAAAAATCAGTTACTGTTAAGTTATGAAAAACTCCAAATACTTCATTGGCTTTTGTTAAAAAAGCATTTTTTTTGATTAAATATTCCGGGTTGTCATAAGCATTACCATTCTTGGTCCAGTATTGTATGGTAGCAATGATATAGCACCTAAATACATACTCAGTGAAAAATCACTAGGTAGCAGACGAAATTAAAAAATGCCTACCGAGTAGCAAAGAATAATCATAATTACTTGCGCCCCGCCCGCCTTTCTGGTATAAAACCGGGCTTGCTATACGCAATCGATTAGTTAGGAGAGATGAGTCATGTCACAAGTTTGTGCAGTCACTGGGAAACGCCCAATGGTGGGTAACAATGTATCCCACGCGAATAATAAAACACGTCGGCGCTTTATCCCGAATCTCCAAGAGCACCGCTTTTGGTTAGAAACTGAAAAACGCTATATTAAACTACGTGTTAGCTGTAAAGGAATGCGTACCATAGATAAATACGGCATTGAAAAAGTGCTGGAAGATATAAAAGCCCGTAGAAAAGAAGAAAGTAAAGACTAAAAGGTATTCAAGATGCGCGATAAAATTAAGATGAATTCTACTGGCAAAACGAAAGAAGGCAAGAAGACCGGCACCTTTCGTACAACCACTAAAAATAAACGTACTATGACTGACAAGCTCAAACTCAAATGTTATGACCCTAGGGCATATAATCCTGAGACTGATAAATGCGGCATGCACGTGATGTTCGAAGAAGGCAAAATCTAAACTTTTTGTTTTCAATAAAAAACCCGCCTAGGCGGGTTTTTTTTCGTTGATTCGTGCCAACAACCCCGGATTTTCGCTATGCTCAATCCGGGCTACAACAGCACAAATACACCTCTGCTAAGCTCGCTGCGGAACATATGTCTTTAAATGGCTGACAAATTCACGTAGCGCTTCGACTCCACTCGCTTCTGCTGCCTTGCACCACTCTTGTAACGCATCAACCAACTCTTTTTGCGTAGCTGTACTGCGTGCCCAAATGTTTTGTAATTTAAACCTAAACTGATACACGACCTTTAATGCATTATATTTTTCTAATGCTTTTTCTAAATCTTGTTTATTTGAAGCATCCAACAAGGAAGGCTCGCGTATTAACAAGGTACGCATACGACGCAATAAAGCAGCACCGGCAGCGCCAGCTCGTGATCGTTCTTGTTTTAAAACAGGGCGAATCACGTTTTTACTGTATTGTGCCATTAAATGAAAACGGTTCGTTAGAATGGCAGTTAACGTATCCGCATCCACTACTTTCTTTTCAGATGATAAAATCGCTTTAGGTGGAACGCGCTTAGGCTTCGCCAATCCCAACATTTCTAATGTACGTATAACCAACCAACCCATATCAAATTCCCACCATTTAACTGAGAACTTCGCGGATGTCGCATAAGTATGGTGATTATTGTGCAGCTCTTCACCACCGACAAAAAAAGCAAAAGGAGTCAAATTGCGTGAAGCATCAGGCGATTCATAATTACGATAGCCTATATAGTGAGCCACGCCATTAATCACACCAGCTGCAAAGAAAGGAATCCAGGCCATTTGCAATGCCCAAATACTTAAACCCACAGGGCCAAATAACAGAAAATCTATACCCATCATAATCATGATGCCTAATGCACTGTGAGCGGTATAAACATTTCTCTCCATCCAGTCATCTGGCGTACCTTGCCCATAACGTTCCATGGTTGCTGGAATGCGAGCTTCTTTTTTATAAAGTTCCGCCCCACCCCACAACACAGTCCAAATACCTTCAACTTGCGGACTATGTGGATCATCAGGTGTTTCTACTTTTGCATGATGCTTACGATGAATTGCAGTCCACTGCTTAGTCACCATACCAGTGGTCATCCACAGCCATAAACGGAAAAAATGACTCACGACAGGATGCAAATCAACTGCTCTATGCGCTTGGCAACGATGTAAATAAACCGTCACTGCGCAGATCGTAATTTGCGTCATAATAAGAGCGGCTACAATATAGCCCCACCACGATAAGTGTAAAATTCCATGCATAAGAAACACCTCTTTAAGTATCCAGTTCTATGTATATACAAGAAAGGATGATAGCATAAATAAACACCAATGAATGCACCCTTTGTGTAAATTAAACCTTGACACGTAGATTTTTTAAATGCCTGAATTACCTGAAGTTGAGACGACTATTTGCGGGATAAAACCGCATATTATCCAGCAAACAATTGCAACCGTTATTGTACGGCATTTTGGGCTGCGGTGGCCAATAGACTGTAATATAAGGGAAATTTTATCTGGCCTGCGAATTAATTCTGTCTCTCGCCGCGGAAAATATATTTTATTAGGGACTAGCAAAGGCACGCTGATTCTGCACTTAGGCATGTCTGGCACACTGCGCATATTATCCACAGAAGTTCCCGCCCAAAAACATGACCATGTCGATATTATATTTTCCAATAAAATCTGTTTACGCTTCCGAGATCCTCGACGTTTTGGCGCTTGTCTTTGGACCACGGCTGATCCAGATTTACACCCTCTGTTGTCGTCTTTAGGGCCGGAACCGCTGAGTACAGACTTTAATGAGGCTTACCTGTGGCAACGCTCTCGCAAGCGCAAACTCCCCATTAAATCTTTTATCATGGACAGTAAAGTCGTGGTCGGTGTAGGAAATATTTATGCTGCTGAAGCGCTATTTAGTGCGGGCATCTCACCCTTAAAAGCCGCCGGCAAAATAAGTTTAGCCCGCTATCAACTGTTGGCAGCAGCCATCAAAACCATTTTACAAAGCGCCATTCAACAAGGCGGCACTACACTTAAAGATTTTTTTAACAGCGAGGGCAAAAAAGGTTATTTCAGCGTAAAACTCAAAGTGTATGGTAGAGGCGGTCTACCTTGCTTAACATGCAAAACCCTTTTAAAAGAAATTCGACTGGGGCAACGCAGTACGGTGTATTGCACTCGATGTCAGAAATAAGCATAGGTTTCTATTATTACAACGTATCTTCATGATCCATTGCTTGATTTTACTCAATGCATTGAGTAAAATTACTCAGTAGAATGACTAAATAGGATCATTTATTATGTTGAAACGCGAAGATTATAAGATAGTCTTAGCCCGTTTAAAAGAAAATCGTCATTTTATTCAAGCGATTATAGGTCCGCGTCAGGTAGGCAAAACAACACTGGCATTGCAAGTAATGCAAGTGTTAAATCTGCCTTCTCATTATGCAAGCGCTGATGAGCCGGGTTTGCATCAGTCAAACTGGCTTGAACAGCAATGGGAAGTTGCCCGCTTACAAATTCAACGGCCTAATCAAAACGTATTACTTGTATTAGATGAGATTCAAAAAATCACAGAGTGGTCAACACAAGTAAAACGTCTTTGGGATGAAGATACGCGAGCTAAACGTTTTGTTAAAGTATTGCTCCTGGGTTCTGCGCCATTGCTGATTCAAAAAGGACTCAGTGAAAGTCTCGCGGGACGTTTCGAAGTGCTTCCTATAAGACACTGGACTTATAAAGAAATGCATACTGCTTTTAAGTGGAGTATTGAACAATACATTTATTATGGCGGTTACCCAGGTGCCGCGACTCTTATTTCTGATGAAACGCGGTGGAAACATTACATTAGAGATTCTCTTATTGAAACGACTATTTCAAAAGATATCTTGTCACTGACTCATGTACAAAAGCCAGCACTGCTTCGACAATTATTTTATTTAGGCTGCTTGTATTCAGGACAAATTCTTTCTTACCAGAAAATGACTGGGCAATTGCAAGATGCTGGAAATACGACGACTCTTTCTCATTATCTTGAACTTCTGTCTGCAAGTGGTTTATTAACTGGGTTGCAGAAATATGCTGGGCAAGTAGTAAGGCAGCGAGGTTCAAGTCCAAAATTTCTTGTTCAGAATACGGCATTATTAACAGCATCTTCTGGCCATACTTTTTTAGAGGCACAAAAAGATAGAGAGTTTTGGGGACGTTTACTGGAGTCAGCAATTGGGGCTTATCTCTTTAATCAAACTGTTGGAAAAAATATAAATTTATTTTACTGGCGCGATGGAAATGAAGAAGTTGATTTTATTTTGCAGAGTGGAAAAAAACTCATTGCGATTGAAGTGAAGTCTGGAAAAAGTAAGGAACAACATTCAGGTATGGCGGCATTCCAAAAAAAGTTTAATCCGTATCGCATTTTATTAGTTGGGAATCAAGGAATGAAGCCAGAACAGTTTTTATCAATGCCTGTTGAGAAATTATTTTCTAACGAGTAAATTACATGCCTCTATCCGACGATTAGGACAACGCAGTATAGTCGCGGAATGAATAGAGTTGCTTCTCATTTTTTCAAACATAAGCAACATTGAAACTTAATTTTTAGTTTTATTTCGGAACTGGAGGTTCAGTAGGGCGTCTTGGTAACTGGCAACTTGTAATATTATGGTTTCTGCCACATCTGAACTGACCGGAAATTCCGGACAGTTGCTTCTTGAAATATTAAAAAATTATGATTCTGGGCACTGTCATTCAGGCAAGACAAAATTTGTAGATAGTTACATAAATAATTTTCTAACGTTTTATCCATACACTTCTTTGTGTACTTTATATTTTGATAAATCAATTAACTCATCATGAAATGCTTCTACGCTAGGTTGATGCCCTACACTGACTAAAGAACAGTTAGGTAAAGCAGATTTAATCAGAGTATATAATTCTTTTTCATGCGGTAAATCGAGTGCGGAAGTACTTTCATCCAAAAATACCCAATCAGGCTCATGAATTAATATGCGAACCAAAGCAATGCGCTGCAGCTCACCCGAAGATAATTGTTCTGACCACATAGAAATATCTTGCAAACGTTCTGCTAAATTAGGTAAATCACATTGCAATAATAATTCACGCATATGATTATCTGAACACATTGAACCATCTTCGGGATATAACAATGCTTCTTTTAATGTACCAATAGGCATATAAGATTTTTGCGGAATATACATAATTTTTTTATTTAACGGTAAAGTGATCTCACCTTCTCCGTAAGGCCATATCCCGGAAATCACGCGTATAAATGTACTTTTTCCAATCCCAGAAGCGCCTTTAATTAAATAATTTTTTCCATGCACAAATTCTTCATTAATATTTTCTAATAAATTTTCGCCTTGCGGAGTGCGTATCGTTAAATGTCGAAGAGAAATAACATCATTGAACTGAGTTTTTCGTAAAAATTTATTATGTATGAGTACATTATTTTCTACAGTATAGATATGATTTAAAAATCCTAACAGCCGGCGTATAACAGCTCTATACTGCGCAATTTGAGAATACGAACTCACCAAAAATGAAAGCGCTTCTTGTATTTGACCAAACGCACGCAATGCTTGCATCAAACCGCCTAACTTAAACACTTTGCCAAAATAATTAGGTAACACGACAACTAACGGGAGAATAACAGACACTTGATTGTAGCCTGCGGTAAACCATAACAATAATTTTTGACGCAAAATAATAGCGTAATAATTTTCTAGAACACGATCAAACAAACTCGATAAAATATTTTTTTGACTGGCCTCACCACGATACAATGCCACATGCTCAGCATGCGAACGTAGATCAACTGCAGCAAAACGAAAGTTCGCTTCGCGTCTTTGTTGTTCGAAGTTCAATGAAACTAAAGGGTAACCAATTTTAAATGCAAAACGTGTTCCTATGATTGCATAGATGATTGCTACCCAAACTAAATAGCCATGAATAGTGTGTGTTCCCAACGGACCCAAGTGTAAAACAAAATTTCCTGACAGAGTCCACAATATGTAAATAAAAGCAAAAAATGTTGTAATCGAAGTAAATAATCCTATAGATAAATCCAGAGAACTGTTCACTAATGCATTAATATCTTCTTGTATACGTTGATCAGGATTATCAGTTGTTTCATCGAAGTTTTCTAAATAATAATAACCTTTATTTTCTAACCATCGATTCAGAAATTGATTTGTCAGCCAACGACGCCAACGCAAACCTAAATATTGCTGCATATAATATCGGTATACCGCTAATATAATAAAAACCGCTGCTAAAAAAATAAAAACTTTTATCAAATCATAAGCAGACGCTTTATTGTAATCTTGCAAAGCATCATAAAATCCGTTGTACCAGTAATTAAAAATCACATCCATACCAATGATGGTGATACTCATTATAATAACGGCAATATATAATGCATACGCAGAAACACGCTGTTCAGATTGCCAATAGGCTTTAATGAGTTGCCAAGCGGTATAAGGACGTGAAGATAGATCTCGGATCATTAACATTCTCCGGCAGGGTTACGATAATCTTAACGTTAATCAGCTTGTAATGAAAGGCGCAGTGATGATAAGTTATTTCAACGCTACCTTGAGGAAAAAAATGGAATTGTCACTCAATAAAATAGTTGCATACTGTACGGCTATATTCTTTACTCTAGCTGGATGTACGCCCATTTCTCACACAAACCCACCCACTGGAAGCTTTGTTGGCGCAGCAGTAGGCGGAGCAGCGGGATTCGGCGTAGGCAAACTTCTTCATCTATCCAACACAGCAAGCGGTGCCTTAGCCGTTGGCGGTGCTGGCTTAACTTATTATTTAACGACGTTACGTTTCTCTTCTGCAGAAATTGTCCAAGCAGGCGGACAAGTTCTGACTTTAGGACAATATGTCACGATTAATTTACCCACAGATAATTTATTTGAAACAAACAGCGCAGACTTTCTACCTGGCACAGAACCCGTTCTCAACAGCGTAGTCAGTGTCTTGAACCGCTATCCCGATCATAACGTGATAGTCTCAGGCAATATGAGTGGTTTTGAATCCGAAAGATTTGAACAAAGACTATCAGAGGCGAGAGCACGACAGGTTGCTGCATACCTGTGGTCTCAGGGCGTAAACAATTTCAATCATCACAGCATACAAACGGACAGAAGATTATTATATATAGGCTATGGAAATTACTTCCCTATAGCGAGCTCATATCCCTTAGAAAGCTTACGTGCGAATAGCCGCATACAAATCACCGCCTCACCCACTTCAGCACAATTAAATTTAGGCAAGTGCCATACTTATAGCCCAGGCAGATGGAATGAATTCTAATTAATTCAACAAACCCATCAATGCATCCCACACGATAGAGGGATTGAGCGTAGAGAAACAAGGTGGAAACACAGAAAACGGTGGATGCTGCGGATCAGCTGCAAAAGTACACTTCTTGCTTAAACAGGGTGAACAAGGAAATGTTGCTGTCAAATGCACTTGTGACTTACCCAATGCCCCTGTTAAACCAGGATTCGTAGGGCCATACAAAGAAACAGAAGGCACATCTAATGCAGCGGCTAAATGCCCTAGACCGGTATCAACGGCAACCACTGCTTTTGCTCCCGCCAAAACTTCTGCCAACTCCATTAAATCTAATTGAGGCAATAACTCCGCATGAACACAACTTGCAATGCGGCGAGCTCTTTCATGTTCAGCCTGGCTGCCCCAAGGCAACTTCACTAACAAACCAGCGGCATTAGCAAGTTTAGCCAACCCTATCCAATATTCTTCAGGCCAGTGCTTAGTAGGCCAAGTCGTCCCATGCAAAAACACGATGTAGTCTTGCTTTTCTTCATATGCAGAAAGAAATCTCGTTTTATCGATTCCATATTCTGGAACAGAATTAGGCAAATCATAACCTAATGCTAGACTGAATAAAGTTCTTACTCGAGTCACTGCATGTAAATCTTTAGGCACTGGATAGACATGCTGATAAACAAGAGAGGCTGCCGATTCTCGTGCTGAACGCCAATCAAACCCGCTGCCTGGACCGTTAGCTAACCACGTAAATATAGCGCTTTTTATTAAACCTTGCGCATCAATAATCTTGTCATATTCATTAATATCTAAATTTTTTCTGAATGTCTGCCACTGCTTCAGTGTTTCGGGAGACCATAATTTTCTTCGCCAACGGCGCCAAGCAACTGGAATAACATGCTCAACAGCATCATGCCAGCTTGGAATTTCAGCAAATTTCTCTTCAACAACCCAATCGAATGTTATATCTGGAATAGCATTTACCGCATCAGTCAGCGCTGGCAAGGTATGAATGATGTCGCCCATAGAGGACGTTTTGATAATTAAAATACGCATGTCATTTCACTCAAAGCTGTTAAGACTTGCTGAGGATGCAATTCGCGCATACAACGATGATGCACCAACGGACACTCACGTTGAAAACAAGGCTGACAGTCTAAACTGAGTTGCAATATCTTAGCCTGCTTATGTAATGGCGGTGTAAATGCAGGACTGGTAGGGCCATAGAGAGCGACCAGCGGTTTCCTAACAGCGGCGGCAATGTGCATCAAACCTGAGTCATTACTCACGACAGCAGAGCTTAATGACAACAAATCAACTGCCTCCACGAGAGACGTACGCCCAGTAAAATTAATACATTTTTGCTGTGTTTCTTGCATGATACTCTCACTGACCACAGCATCTTTAGGAGAACCCAATAACCAAATATCCCAACCTTCTGCTATTTTAGCATTCGCAACTTGCGCATAATAATTTTCTGGCCAACGTTTCGCTGGACCAAATTCCGCACCAGGACACAGAGCTAACACTGGACGCTCATGACGTTGCATTTGATATTTTGCTAAAACACTATCTTGCGTTTTTGCTGTAGAAATTAATTCTGGCAACGGATAATCAGCGGGTAAAGCCTCTCCGTCAGATAAACCCAATGCCATAAATTGTTCTATCATCAAAGGATACTGTTTTTTATTAAGCTTTCTTAAGTCATTTAACACTAACCATCGTGCTTCACCGCGCCATCCTGTGCGGCGAGGAATGTTAGCCCAATAAGGAATTAATGCGGATTTGAATGAATTAGGCAATACAATAGCCTGATCATACTGCGCTGCACGCAAACTTTTACCTAAATTATAGCGAACCTTCAGATCTAGCTGCCCATGTCCTAACGGCATCACTATGCCTATAGTGACTTCAGGCATGCGCTCAAGCAAAGGCAAGCTCCAAGCAGGTGCCAACACATCAATCAAAAGTTGGGGATGTCGTTGTTTTAAGAGCTTGAACAAGCTCTGCGCCATCACCATATCGCCTACCCAAGCAGGCCCAACAATTAAAATTTTATTATTCATGCTCTTTCAATGTGAACTCAGCTTCACAATAAGGACACACTACGTGGCCGAGCTCTTCAATAGGAAGATAAACTCGAGGATGTGCATCCCAAACACGCATACCTTTAGGAGGGCAAGACAGAGGGAGATCTGCGGCAGTCACTTCATAGTGACGCTTGGTACAGGCTTGTTTTTCCGATGTATTTTGCATTAAGTCTCTCCGCGCGAGCATCTAACTAAAGTGATTTTTCGACTGTATGGGTCATGAGATGCTTAATTCCCTCAGCAAGCGGAGTATTATACTTAAAATTAAGCTTTTTTTCCGCTTTTATAACACTGCCATAGGATGCACGAATATCACCTATACGCGCTTCTAAATAATTCACTTCAGCAGACTTGCCGCCTACAGCTTCAATATATGAAATTAAGTTAGTTAAAGTTTCAGGTACACCCGTTGCTATATTCAAGACACCTGTGAAATCACTTTGTAATGCAGCAACATTCGCCGCAGCGATATCATACACGCTAATAAAATCACGAGATTGTTTGCCGTCACCCCAAATAGTAATGACTTTATTTTGTCTGTAATTATCAATAAATCGAGAAATAACACCTGAATAAGGAGAATGCGGATCTTGCCTAGGACCATACACATTAAAATAACGTAACGCTAAACTGTTCAAGCCAAACAAACGAGAATATAAATCTGCATACGCTTCGTTATTTATTTTTTCTAATGCGTAAGGTGATAAAGCGGCATGCGACAATTCTAACAATTCATCGCTGCAAGGTAACTCCGCTGTAGAACCATACACTGCAGCGCTGGAAGCATAGACTAAACGTATAGGTTTTTGTGCTTCACGTATAGCTTGTAATACATGCACAAAACCCTGAGTGTTATTTTTTAAAGTGTTAATCGGATCTTCAATCGACATAGGCACAGAAGGCAAAGCTGCTAGATGCAAAACAGCATCGCAACGCAAAACCTGCTTAGCAATAGCGCGATAATCTAAAATATCACCTTGAAAAAATTCCATGTGCGGGTGCAATAAATCAAGATTTGTAATTTTTCCAGTGGATAAATTATCAAAAATAATGACATGAAAATTATTTTTTACCAATAAATCTGCAGTATGCGAACCTATAAAACCCGCACCGCCAGTCACTAAAACAGTTTTCATGTGAGCGGCTTCCAAGTGCGGTAAAAACTAATCGCTAAATAAAAAATGGCATATCCCATAGAGATAAACACTAATGCTTTATTCGATTCAGGGTAAACGCAGATCAAACCCAACGTTGCTGCTCCCCACAACACAGTCGCCAACCACATAGAGAGACGCAAAATATTATTATGTGATAAATAATCTAATCTAGAGGGATAAACATATTTTATAGGCACAAAACTTAAAATGGCTAACACAGATAAAATAATTAAATTAACCCACGCATTCATCTGCCAAAAGAATAAATAGAAAACAACAATATTCCAATAGCTAGGAAACCCTTTGAAAAAATGATCGGAGGTTTTTGCATCCACTTGCGTGAACTGATAAGCAGAGGAAAAAGTAATTGCCATCACACACACTAATCGCCAATACTCAGGAACCAAGGGAGTGACTAACAAGAAAAAAGCTGGCACTAAAGCATAGTTAAAATAGTCGACTATATTATCAAGCAATTCTCCGTCTATTTGCGGAACAGCAATTTTAATTTTCACCAAACGAGCAAAATAACCATCAACCGCATCAATGAGTATAGTCATGCCCATCAACCAAAATGCTGAGACATAGGCTTGATGATAAATCGCTAACAAAGACAATAACCCTACAAATGCACCTGTAGCAGTAAAAGCATGAATTAACCATCCAAAAACACGTCGCCGCCAGCCTGCTGAAATAATGTCATCTGTCAAAAGAATATCCTCTTAGCTTTTAGCTTTTTTGGCCTTATTGTAAAAAGCAAATTGTAGCATCATAGCGCCAATTACTGCTGATACTATAGAGCCTATCAGCACGCCCAACCGCACTTCTAATAAATAAACTGGGTTATTTTCTTGGAAAGCAAGCGTACCAAGAAACAGGCTCATAGTAAAACCGATGCCGCATAAGATAGCCACCCCATATAATTCCAGCCAAGTCGTATGATGCGGCAATTTTGCCCAACCTGCTTTAATCACCAACCAGGCAACGCCTAAAACACCGACTTGTTTGCCTAAAAAAAGACCTAGCACTGTGCCCATAGTGACCGAATCTGTCAATACATTACTCGATAATCCTCTTACCGATAACCCTGCATTTGCAAATGCAAACAAAGGCATAATGAAATAAGCAACCCACGGATGCAACCGCTTTTCTAATAATAGTGCGGGCGAACTTGTCTTACCTTTTTGTTTCCTCAGGGGAACGACAAATGCCACTATAATTCCTGCTATGGTGGCATGAATACCCGATTGCAAAAGACACAACCATAAAACAAAACCCAATATTAAGTAGACGAATAGACTTTTTACTCTGCAGACATTCAACGTGATTAACAGCATAGTCATTATCAACGCCAATAAAGTAGGCAGCCAGACTAATGCGTTAGTGTGAAAAAGACTGATGATAACAATTGCACCTATATCATCAATGATAGCCAAGGCTAACAAAAACAACTTCAACCCTAACGGAACTCGCTTACCAAACAAAGATAAGACACCCAAAGCAAATGCAATATCAGTTGCAACAGGAACTGCCCATCCTTGCAATGCTGCTGCAGAAGAATGATTGATGGTACTGTAAATCAATGCTGGTACTACCATTCCGCCTAACGCTGCCAATCCCGGTAAAACAATTTGAGAAATATGACTTAATTGCCCTTCCATGAATTCTCTTTTTAACTCCAGCCCCACCAAAAGGAAGAAAAGCGTCATGAACCCTTCGTTTACCCAAAATAAGAGTGGTTTTATCAGTGAGTAGTGTGAGAGATGTAATGTAAAGGGTGTCTGCCAAATTCCTTGATAGACCTCAGCATATCGTGAATTGCAAAGCACAAAGGCCAAGACGGCACTCGTTAATAAAAAAACTCCACTCGCTGCTTCGTGGCTCAAAAATTTTTTAATGTGATTAATACGCACACACTCTCCTGATGAAATTGTAACTATTCGGCCATCTGTTTATGTAGCGTGGACTAAGGCGTACAACGCCGAGTCCGCGAGGTTTGCATTATACGTTCCTACAATACCGAATACTGACTACTGATGCTTATAACTTGTTGTTTTTTTAAGACTACTAAAACATTGCCCTTGTGTTTACCGCTATTATGCAATAAATTCACTTTCAATATTGGTTTTGATAGCTACACTTCAGGAGCTCAACAAATGACCATGCTAAAAATGTCAGATCTCAATTTAAAAGGTAAGCGCGTTTTAATTCGTGAAGACTTGAATGTGCCATTAAAAAATAATGCCATTACCAGTGACATTCGCATTAAAGCCATAGTTCCTACTATTAAAGCCGCACTAAAAGCCGGTGCCAAAGTGATGATTATGTCACATTTAGGCAGACCCAAAGAAGGGAGTTATGATGAACAATTTTCTCTAGCCCCTATTGCTGCTCGCTTATCTGAACTTTTAAAATTAGAAATTCCACTCATACAGCATTGGCTAAAAAACGTAAACATGGGCGATCATGATGTCGTGTTGTTAGAGAACGTACGATTCAATGACGGCGAATCAGAAAATGATGCAAGTCTTGCAAAAAAAATGGCTGCACTCTGCGATGTATACGTTATGGATGCGTTTGCAACAGCGCATAGAGAAGAAGCGTCTACTTGCGGTATCGCTCAATACGCACCTGTAGCATGTGCTGGGCCTTTACTCATATCTGAACTTGAAGCGCTAACCAGCATCATGGAAAAAGCCAAACATCCTGTTGTTGCTATAGTAGGCGGCTCAAAAGTTTCAACAAAACTCGGCTTACTTGAATCCCTCGTAAATAAAGTTGATTACCTTATTATAGGCGGCGGCATAGCGAATACATTTATTGCTGCAGAAGGCTACACTGTGGGTCGATCGCTGTATGAACCCGATCTTATCGATGAAGCTGAGCGCTTAACACTGGCTGCTAAAAATCGCGGCGCTCAAATTATTGTACCAACTGATGTCGTGGTTGCAGAAAAACTATCAGACAGCTCTGAGAGCTCACCTAGACTTATTTCACAAGTGGATGACCACGAAAAAATTTATGACATAGGTCCTGATACCATCAAAACAATCTGCACCATTCTCAAAAAAGCAAAAACGATATTATGGAATGGTCCTGTAGGTGCATTTGAAATTAAGCAATTTTCTGAAGGCACAGAGGCTGTAGCACGCGCTATTGCTGACAGCGCTGGATTTTCCGTTGCAGGCGGCGGAGATACGCTAGCTGCAATTGAAGCCTATGGCATTGCAAAAAAAATAGATTATATCTCCACTGGGGGCGGTGCATTTTTAACTTTCCTAGAAGGAAAAACATTACCCGCCATTGCAGCATTAGAAGAACATTATAAAACAAACGAGAAGGTCACATGAGTTCGCAACCGTTACGCCGTACCAAAATTGTTATTACATTAGGACCCGCATTAGATGAACCAGAAATTCTGAAACGCGCCATTTTAGCCGGCGCTGATGTTTTTCGTGCAAACTTCTCACATGGCAGTGTAGAAACACACGAAAAGCGCATCAATATGGTGCGTCAAATTGCAAAAGAATGCGATAAAACAGTCGCTATTTTAGCTGACTTGCAAGGTCCAAAAATTCGCATTTCACGTTTCAAAAATCAAAAAATTAATTTAATCGAAGGACAATCTTTTGTTTTCGATACAGAACTAGGAAATGATGAAGGCGATGAAGAATCGGTTAGTTTAGATTACAAAAGCTTACCGCAAGATGTAAGGCCGGGTGATACATTAGTATTAGATGACGGCCGCATTGTGATGAAAGTGCAAAAAGTAGAAATACACCGCATTTTTTGTCATGTCATTGTGGGTGGAGAGCTTTCTAATAACAAAGGTATTAATCGTTTAGGCGGCGGCTTATCAGCAACTGCTCTCACAGATAAAGATCGTTCAGATCTTATTGAAGCCGTTCGTTTGCAAGCTGATTACATTGCTATTTCTTTTCCACGTAATGCAGATGATGTAAAAGAAGCTCGTGTATTATTAAAAGCAGCTGGTGGACATGCAGGTATAATTGCAAAAATAGAACGTGCTGAGGCCATCACCAACATTGAAGAAATTATCAAAACCGCAGATGCCGTCATGGTTGCACGCGGTGATTTAGGTGTAGAAATTGGCGATGCTGAATTACCCGCCGCTCAAAAACTTATTATTTATTTAGCCAAGAAACTGAATAAGCCCGTTATTACTGCAACTCAGATGTTAGAATCCATGATTCATAACACGATTCCGACTCGCGCTGAAGTGTCAGACGTAGCGAATGCTGTGTTAGATGGCACAGATGCCGTCATGTTGTCCGGCGAAACAGCTGTAGGAAAATATCCTGACAAAGCTATCGCTGCAATGGATCGTATTTGTTTAAGCGCTGAAAAAAATCTTCAACATAAAACGTTTCGCACGCATCTGCGTGAACCACAATTCAAATACGTAGATGAAGCGATTGCAATGGCAACTATGTACACTGCAAACCATCTTGATATTAAAGCCATAATCGCGTTGACCGAATCAGGTACTACACCGCTATGGATGTCATGTGTAAAGTCTAGCATTCCAATTTATGGGTTAAGCCGTCATCAAACCACATTGTGCCGCATGGCATTATACAGTGGTGTTTACTCCATTCCATTCGATGCGACGGATATGGATAGACGTGTGCTCAATCAAACCGCTGTGGGCGAATTACAAAAACGTAATATTCTACAAGATGGTGATCTTGTGATTATTACTAAAGGTGATTTAATCGGCGTACATGGAAGAACTAATTCTCTAAAAATTTACACGGTAGGTGGAAAAGTATAAGCTAGTTGTACTAATTCGCGGACTCGGCGCTGTACGCCTAAGTCCGCGCTACCCCTAACATGGAAGTTGTAGCCCGGACAAAGCGCAGCGTGTCCGGGGATGCCACGCTACAAAATTTGATAACATGGAAGTAATCAACTGGAGCTGAGCTATGACGAAAGCAACATTTGCTGCTGGCTGTTTTTGGGGCGTTGAAGCCTTGTTTAGACGTGTAGAAGGAGTGAGCTCGACCCAAGTAGGTTACACGGGTGGATGGGAAGAAAACCCAAGCTACGAAAAAGTCTGCACGGGCAAAACAGGTCATGCTGAAGCCATCGAAATTGAATTCGACCCTAACATTGTTTCTTACCAAAAATTACTGCAACTTTTTTTTGAAAACCACAATCCAACGACATTAGACAAACAAGGGCCAGACGTAGGCACGCAATACCGCTCTGCAATTTTCTGCCATACGCCAGAACAGCAAGCAGAAGCATTAGATTACAAAGAAGCGTTAACAAACACTAAAAAATTCCCTACACCCATAGTCACACAGATTGTCGCTGCAACAAAATTTTATCCTGCTGAAGAATATCATCAACGTTATTTAGATAAACAGGGTATGGGCAGTTGTCATGCGAAATTTAAAGATATTGATGAAATCTAAGTAACAATCAACTCAATGTGGAGTGGAGAAGCCATGCTTCCCTCATCCACATTTTATCGTATCGTATACGTTACATTTTTTTCTTGCCCAGATTTGCCATTTTTGGTTGTGGTACTTTAGGTTGCGCTGGTTTTTCATCATGGAAAAAATAGCCTACACGCTTCACATTTTTCACTAAATTTTTATCCTTAATGGTTTTCAAAAATGAAAGCTCTTGCGCTTTATCTTGCTTCATCATAGGGGGCAAGCTTGAGACTTTAATTTCTTTCCAAAACTTTTTAAGTTTAGATTCAGCAGTAAGCTTATCATCACCTAATAATTTTTCTGCGCCTTTAAGCGTTTCATAGCGAATAAATGCATTTTTAAATCTAGGATCATGCTCCATTAAAAAGTTAAGTTGAGTTGATTTCTTGCCCCGCATTTCTTTACGAATTTCATCCAGTAAAAATTGATTACTTGCATTACGATATACATATGCCATATCACTCGCTTTCAAAGTAGGTTTGATTATTTTATTTAACAAATAATCCATATGCTCTTTGCAGGCTGACTGGAAAATGTGTACTTGCTTATCTTCTTCGCTGATGATTTTTGGTTTATCGTGTTTTTCACTTTCTTCTTTTACATAATGAACTGTAAAATCCAGATTATCTTCCTCTTCTTCAACCAAAGAATCATCTAGAGAAATGTTTTGCAGCAGAACTTGTTTTGCCTGAGCTAAATTAACCTCCACTTCGATTTCGTTATCATCCATAGATAAGTCTTGTACGATGATTAGTTTTGGTTGCTGTATTTTTGGATGATCTACTTTTACTTTTTTATGATGCTCCATCGTTTCAAAAAAATGATTAGTATGTACATGAAGACCTTTGACTGGCTCAGCTAAAGTCAACCCTGTGATTTTAATTTTAGGATGAGCATTGATAGCTTTTTTTAAGATGGATACCACTTTTTTTGGTAAGCTTTCCAGCTCTAAGTCAAAATGAATTGCTTTTATAAAAGGATTATTTTCAAGAATGGATTTAATGAGCTCCACTTCTCTTAAGTCTATCGTCAAACCAGCTAAATTAATTTTAGTAACATCACTAAGATTTACCTTCCATGGATTTTCAAGTAAATCTTCTGAAATGACGGGATTGTTAGAGTGATATTTGTGATCTTTAGAGAGTTTAGAAAATTTTGATAATACAGGAAAACTATAAAGTGCAATCTCATCAACAAAAAAATCTGGGATATAATCTACAGCCTTATTGTAACTCATCTCAATCCCCCTCGTACGAAGCGATTATTTATACTTATTTAAAATAACATCTCACAATTTAAGTATAGTCCAGCTTTTAAAAAATGTTAGTTCGCAGGGGTATTGAATAATGGCTAATTTTCAAGGGGTTATAAAATATGATTTTAATTAAGCGTTTGGTTAGCAGCTAGACAAAAACATTTCTACAAAATATAGTTGGGTATCTTGTTAATCAGACCTCAACGCCACAATCGGATCTAATCGTGACGCTTGATAGGCGGGGTAAAAGCCAAAGAAAATGCCAATCGCAACAGACACACTAAAACCAATCACTGGCGGCCAAAAAAATAAAATAAATTCCCAATGCCAAACTAACGTGATGATGTATGCAATCAAGATGCCTATGACTACACCCAATGTTCCACCAATTAAAGACAACATGACAGCTTCGACTAAAAATAAATAGCGTATATCTTTACGCCTAGCACCCACAGCTAATCGTATACCAATTTCACGACGTCGTTCGACTATAGAGACCAACATGATATTCATCACACCTATGCCGCCAACTAATAATGATATTCCGCCGATTAATCCTAAAAAAACTGTGAGTATTTGACTTTGCTTACCCATACTTGAAATTAATTCTTTCGCACTGCGAAAAAATAAATGTTTACTAGGCGCATACTGTTTTACATAATCACTAATGTGCGTATTTAATTTTTCAAGATCAGCATTCGGAGCAAGCTTTAAAATAAAATTATTTATCGTTGCATACTGACTCAATGCTGATGACGTTAGAATAGGAATTAACACTGAATTATCAATGTTGGCATAAACGAAACTATTCTCTGGCCAATTTTCTGCAATACCGACTACAGTAAAAAAATTCTGGCCTATCTGTACTTGTTTTCCTAATGGATCTTCAAATGATATTTTCTTCATTTCGTCATAGAGTTTATGCCCTACCATACAAAATAGCGCATGATCATCAAATGCAGAAATCGAACGTCCTTGAGATACATTAATATTAACTACTTTTGCAAATTTATCGGTGACACCTAATATGGTCCCCGATATAGCATGGCCATTATACTGAATAGGATTATAAAGCTGTGTGTAAGGAGCAATTGTTAATATATTTTTATCTGCACTGTCTAACGCAAGAATTTGAGTAAGAGATAAATCCGACCGTGCATGTTTACGATCATCTTCTTGATTCTCATTAACAGTCACTGATAACAAATTAGTACCCAATGTTTTAAATTGTTTGAGCGCCTCGTTAGTCGCTAACTCGCCTCCAGAAACCATGGCCACAACAGACGCTGTACCCACCAATATTCCAAGTAAAGCTAAACTAGAACGTAATTTTGCAGAAGATAAATTTAAAAAAGCTTCTTTAATATGCGCTATTAAATTCATGATGATGACTCTGTGACAACTTTACCATCATGCAAAGTCACTACACGCGGACAATGATGACTGACCTCTTTATCATGCGTGATGACAACTATGGTTCGATTTTCATTCTGATTTAACTCTATGAACAACTGCATGACATCATGACTTGTTTTTGAATCAAGTGATCCCGTAGGTTCATCAGCAAGTATGACTTCTGCATCACCTACTAGCGCTCTAGCAATAGCAACTCGTTGTTGCTGACCGCCAGATAATTGATTAGGTTTATGCTCAGCAAATTTTTTCATGTCAACTTTCTGCAGCATATCTAACGATTTTTTGATGGCAAGATCAGTTTGAATACCACGATATAACAAGGGCAACATCACATTTTGTAACGCGTTCAATCTAGGCAATAAAAAGAAAGACTGAAAAACAAAACCAATTTTTTGATTTCGAATTAACGCTAACTCTTCATCATCCAAATGTGAAACATCACGGCCAGAAAATACATACGATCCAGTTGTACAATGATCTAAAAATCCTATGATATTCATCAAAGTGGATTTTCCAGATCCTGATGTTCCTACTATGGCAACCATCTCTCCACGATTTAATGTAAAATCTAAACCCTTTAACGCAAGATATTCTCCTGCCTGAGTAGGATAAACTTTAGTAACATGCGTTAACTCAAGCAGGCACGACAATTTTATCACCCACTTTTAAATTACTTAATACAACAACAGAGTCAGCGGTGGTTTTACCTATTTTTACAGGAACATCAATAAATTTCTTGGAAGTGGGATCTTGTTTTTTTACATAAGCAACGCCTTGCTTTTCAGACACAGCAACAATAGGAACAGTGAGCTCTGCTGCTTCCTCTACATTCACCTCAACTTTTGCGCTCATACCTATATGTATGACTTCCAACTCTTTTGGCGTCAGCATAGGAACAGCAACTTCTGCTGAAAAACTAGGGATACCATTCACATTCAACTGCGCTTGATGATCAACTCCTGTGATCGTTCCTGCCAATACAAAATCAGAAAATGCAGAGCCAGTCACATTAACATGCTGCCCTACTTTTAATTGATTAATATCAAATTCATTCACATTGATACGCACACTAATACCGTGACCATCTCCAATCAATGCAAGAACATCACCTTGTTTTACTTGATCGCCTTTTCCTAATTTTTTATCGCTGCTTCCATCTGTTTTTGTAGGCAACAATGCAATTCCTGTTGCGGGAGAGATAATTTGTAATTTTTGTGCACCTGCTTGTACATGCAATGCTGAGGTAATTTTATCAATGTCTGAAATGTTTAAATCAAAAAAATGATTGTCTTTAATCGTGAGCTGTTTTAACAACCTAGACAGCACTTCTTTTGCTTGCAGCATACTCAACTGAGCATTATAAAAATCTGTCTGACGCATCTTGAAATCATCATCAGAAATCAATTCATTTTTATGCAGAAATAGGCCTTCTTTTAATTTTGTATTGCTCGTATCAAATTCATTTTTATTTTTAATATAATCCATCAATGCTGCTTTATAATCCGTTTGAAATTTTTCAGAACTGACTGTAAATAATAATTGCCCTGCTTGCACGGTATCACCGTAATTAAACTTCATATCATCTACTATCCCTTCTGCAGGCATAGTAACAACTATCGATTTCAGTGGTTGAATGATGCCTGAGTAATACAAGATGGTTGAAGCAGACTTGTCTGTGACTGTCATAATGCGAGTGGTTCCCGCTGTTTTACTTTCGCTATGGTGGTAAGACCAAATAAAAGCGCATATGATCATTAAGACTATTATTTTACTTTTCATAAAATCCTCACGCTAAGCGTACTTTAATATTCCACGTTTCTAACGTTGTTCCTACCAATAAATCTATATTCACTAATGATGATAAATAATTTAATTGTGCTGATATTAAAGCTTGTTGATTTTGATTTAATTGCTGACGCACAGATTGCAACTCTATGCTGTTAATCAATCCATACAAATATTTTTTATTTGTGAGTTGATAATTTTTTTGTTGTAAATCAGCGGCATTCTCAGCAAATTTAAGAGCACGTTCAGCGCTTCCCACGGTATTCCAACTATTAATTGCGCTTGTTTCTTTGTTCCATTTTTCTTGTTTCAACGCAAGCATGGCTTCACGTAATGCAATTTTTGCATTCAAAACGCCTTGCTTTGCAACTTGATCATCTAGAGGAATGGCTATACTGAGTGTCGCGCCTTTAGACTCATTTGCACCATTAAATAAACTCGCAATACCACCATTCTGTCCGTTACTCAACCCCGAGTTTGTGCCTGCATTTAATGATAAATTTAATTGTGGACGCGTATTATCTTCTGCTTGCATTAAGTTACGCTTAGTTGATCCCTCTAATGTAATTTGGTCTACTCTGTATTGAATATCATTCATCAATACATGTTCCTGTGTCTCTGCGAGAGATAATTGATGATATTTATGTATCAATGCTGACACATCTAAATTAGTAATACGTACATTCGTGTTAGGATCTAAACCTATTGCTGCTAACAAAGCAAAGCGAGCTTGTTGAGAATTATTTTTATCGTTTTCTAGTGTTGTTTCCGCACTCGCAACATCTGCTTGCACTGTCACCAATTCGTTGCCAGCTTTGTGCCCGCCTTTAATAAATAATTTAGTTTGTGTAACCGAAGTTTGTGCTCGCTCCAATGCTGCTTGATCTAACTTTACCGTATTCTCAGCTGAGACAGCATTCAGATAAGCAATAATCACTGCAGTCACTGTATTTCGTAATGTGCCTTCGATATTTAATCGACTCATCTCTTCACTATCTCTGGCATTGTCTAATGCTGCTTCTACTATGGGTCTGCCAAAACCACGCATTAGGGGTTGCACTATTTGCAGAGATAAACTGGGATTAGCATGATTCGCAAAAGGATTCACGAGAGAAAGCGTTGCTTGAGTGCCTATAGGTGAAAGCCAAGTTGCTGTAGGTTGAATTAATGGATTTCGAGTGGTTTGCTGAACGCCATTCACCGTGTCTTTATTCACACCTACAGATGCGACTAAAGCAAGATGCGGAACAAACTGCCACTGCTGTACATGTAATGAAAATTTTTGTTCGACTTCATTCAACTGCGCAATTTCTACATTTGGATTTTCACGCACAGCTAGCAAAATAGCTTCTTGCAAAGAGAGCGTCAGCTGAGAGTTTTCCACTTCTGCATTTGCAATATTACTGCTAAATAAAATGAAACATAAAAATATCAGTCGAAACATAATAAACATCGATGTCACATAGGTAAGCAAGAAGGCTGATTATGATCAATTATGGCTCAGATGTAAAGCTATTACTTACTCTACGCGCGCGCACTCTGCCACATATTCACGATGAACCTGAACTTTTCTTTCATGTCTATCTAATGCCAAATCAATTAAATGCGATAACAATTGCATATAAGGTACGCCAGAGGACGCCATTAATTTAGGATACATACTGATTTGAGTGAATCCCGGCAATGAATTGATCTCATTAAAATAAACGCGATTAGTCCCGCGCTCTAAAAACAAGTCTACTCTTGCCATTCCTTCACATTCTAAAGCAGAAAAAATTTCGATAACGCTGGCTTGAATTTCAGCAATGACTTCCTCAGGAATGGCAGCAGGAATCACTAAGGCCGCGCCATCTTCATCTAAATATTTTGCGGCATAGGAATAAAATTCATGCTCATTTTGTGGCTTAATTTCACCTACCACGCTCACGATAGGATCGGCGCCATAATCTAAGGATTCAAGCACTGAAACTTCCATCTCACGCGCATCTATGCCTTGTTCAACTAAAATCTTAGTGTCATACAAGAAAGCATTTTCAATGGCTGCCACCAAATCTTCGGCTCGTTTAACTTTATGCACCCCTATGCTTGAACCTGCATTGGCAGGCTTAACAAATACTGGGTAGGTTAATTGCTCATTAACTAAGGCACATATGTGCGCAGCATTTTTAGACCACTGACCGCGTTTAAATGTTAAGTACGGCGCCACTAACACACCCGTATCCATCACTAGACGCTTAGCAACATCTTTATCCATACCAATTGCTGAAGCCAATACACCGCAGCCTACATAAGGGACATCCGCAAGCTCTAACAAGCCTTGCACCGCTCCATCTTCACAGAGGGGACCGTGTATAGCCGGGAAAACGACATCAAACAATGAACCAGTATTATTAAGATGAGACATTAATGCCGAAGGATTAGGAAATACAACCTGCTTGCCTATCAAATCAGGAGTAAACAGCATTCTTTCTGCATCTTGGTGTAACTGCAAAGGTGAGTTAAGCTGATGAGCCATATCATCACCCAAATACCACACACCTTGCTTATCTATCCCTATCGGAACCACTTCAAATCGAGATCTATCGAGATTTTGAATAACATTTGCAGCAGATAATAAAGAGACCTCATGTTCGCTAGAACGTCCGCCATAGAGCACTGCCACACGAATTTTAGTTGATTGAGTCATTCAGACACCACAAAATCATTACTGATTGCGACATTATAGAGAACAAGTAGAAATAGGTGTACTTGTTTTGTAAGTTTTAGCCACTATATATAAAAGAAGGAGGTCTAACTACCTTAGGCCCCTTTTGACTAGTGCTGCTGTTCGGGGGCGAGACAACAACAGTACCGTTCTTATTCACGACATTATTATTGGGGGCGGTTGGAGCATGAGTTGCACAGGCCACCAAGCTAGACAGGACTAATAATGCACATACATAATATAAATCTTTCATATTTTTCAAGCCCCTATAAAAATATTTATGCTTTCAGAATAGCAAATTGTATAAAACTAATCAAAAACAATTAGTTGGGGCATAAGACCAAAACGAGCATTAAACTTGACATATTGGGCTAATGTGGTTAAGATTAGATCAGTTTGTGACCACCTCTAGATCTAACAATTGCTGCTACAGCTCTCTGTGTCTAACCTTTTTTAACTATGAGAACAATATCTTATGCGATCAAAATATTTATTAGTGTTACTTATTGCCCTTTTAGGCACTGCCGGCTGGGTGGGACCCTTCTCGTTTTTATTTGATAAGAACAACAATCCTATACCCGTCACCCAACATACATCAGACTGGATAGGACAAGAAACCAGAAGTATTAACTCACAAGCCAGCAATATAAACCCCTCCGTATTAAAACTCAGTCTCAACGCTTATCTTAATGCTAGACATAAAGGCTTAGATAACAAACAAGTTTTAACTATCATTGATTACTCAAAGCCCTCTACCGAACGCCGCTTATGGGTGGTAGATTTAAAAAGCGGTAAAGTTTTGTTTAATACTTGGGTCTCACATGGCAAAAATAGCGGCCAATTGATGGCTACCTCTTTTTCAAATCAACCTGGTAGTTTAAAATCGAGTATTGGTGTATTTCAAACAGATGAACCTTATATAGGCGGCAAAGGTATTTCTCTACGTTTATCCGGTTTAGAGCATGGAATTAATGACAATGCCTACAATCGTGATATTGTTGTACATGGTGCTTGGTATGTTAATCCTCAAATCATTCAAAGCCATGGACAAATCGGACGCAGCTGGGGTTGCCCGGCAGTCAGTCCTGAATTAGCTAAGCCATTGATTAACACCATCAAGAATAATACATTGGTCGTGGTATACTACCCCGACAAAAAATGGCTAAAAAACTCTAGCTTTTTAGCGACTGCTTAAAAGGACGCTCCATATATGAAGAAACATTCTAGACTGGCCCGCTCTGCGGGCTTACTAGGTATTTTATTTTTTACCAAATGTGCTTTTGCTGCTACTTATGCACTACCTTCAACTGGGGATGCACTCATAGGAAAATCAGAGTATGTCACCACGACATCAGGTGAGACGCTAGTCAGCATCGCAAAACGTTTTGATGTAGGCTTGAATGGAATCGTAGATGCAAATGGCGGGATTAATCCTTCACAGCCCTTGCCTCATGGCATAACCATTCATGTTCCAACTAAGTTCTTATTACCTGCACAAAAACAAAAAGGCATAGTCATTAATTTGCCGGAAATGCGCATGTACTATTACCCGCCCAATAGTCATGGGATAGTCATGACATACCCTATAGGGATAGGCAAAGTGAACAAGACTATACCTATTGCTAATACATCAGTCTCTGGCAAAACCCTCAATCCGTCTTGGACTCCGCCCAAAGATATACGTGAATTCAATGAGCAACAAGGCATTACTCTGCCAGTCACCATGCCAGCAGGACCTGACAATCCATTGGGGCCTTACGCTATCTATTTGAATATACCTACTTTTTTAATACACAGTACTATATTTCCGGAAAGTGTGGGTAAGCGCGCTAGCTTTGGCTGCATACGTATGCACGAAACTGACATCAAAGATTTCTACCCTTTAGTGAGCCGAGGAACCCCTGTTTCTATTATTAATGTCCCCACAAAGACAGGCTGGAAAGGGAATCATCTCTTTTTGGAAACCCACGATGTGTTACAAGAACATCCTGATGAAGGCTACAATGGCATGGTCAATGCCCTTTATAACTCAGGTCGTGGTCGAGCAACCTTAGTCGATTGGCAACTTGTAGCTTTTTTAGCTGAAGATCATGACGGTATGCCGCATGATGTTGGATTTAAAGTGAATTAATTTCACGCTGAAACACTCCGCCTGTCATCTGCTCAGGCGGATCTAACCCCCGCAAAAGATCAAAAAACAATCTCTCCAAGCTTTAATATATCCTTAATCTTAACTGTATATAATTTTACTTAATACACATATAGTTGATTAAAGGTTAAGCCATGAAGCCAAGCATAAGCCAAATACAATCAGAGATTCAAAGCCTAGAATTAGCCTTTAAAGGGAATCTTTCTCGCGAACAGAAATTGGATTTACTGTATCAAAGCTCCTTTTGCCCTTTCTTCGACAAAAAAAATACATCCATCTACCAAACACTTTACAAATATTACATGTCCACATGTAAAGAATTATACAAAAGAAAAAGAGAACAATTTTTACATGCACGAAATACCCACGCTTATAAAAAAGAAGTTCAAGCCAATACTTTTGAAGAATTAAATAAATCTATTAATTGCGGTGATTTAAATGCCGTAAATAAACTGCAAGAAGAATTAAATGAAAGTGCTAAAAGAAAATTAAACACCATTCCTGAAGATGCAATAACAATTACACAAGAAGAAATAAAAAATGCTATGCAAGCTGAGATGATAGAAAGACCTTCATCTTTTAGCAAAATAATTTCTAGCGCAAAAGAATATTTTGATCGATATCAATCTTTAGCTGAATCAATTAATATTTCTAACTCAGAAAAAACAGACTTAGGTATTGATAAAATATCTTTAACATTGAATCACTGTGTTTCATTTTTTGAAGAAAATAAAAAAGCTACTTATATGCAAGAACTCGATAGCATTGCAACTCATATAAAAGCACTCGCTCAATGTGTCAATGTTGATGATGCAACTCTTGCATTAGCAAAACTCGGGGAATTTTTAAAAGAAAACTATCCAGCATTCAATTCTAAAAAATGGAATATGATAGAATATTTAAGTCTTAAATATTCTATTTCTGTCAAAGATATTAAAACGACACTGAAGTCTAAAATTTCTATAAACCCTGCAACAATAGGTCCAGTTGTAACTCTAGCATCTATCGCAGCTCAAGAAATTCAAGCTGAAATTGCATGCAAACCAGATAGCTGCACCAGCGAACAGATACACTACACAACGAATGTTCTCTGCCAAGGTGCAAAATTTTTAAATGAACTCTTAGGATCGCCTTCAAAAGATCAAATAGATAGAGCAATTACAGATCCCCGCTTTCCTGGTGCAATTACATTTATCAAAAATCAATTATCACCCAATAGATACGCTAGAAAAATTTATAACGAAGCAACTCATGATATAAAAAAAATATGTGATTCCGAAGCTGCAAAACTATGTGGGGTGGGTCTTGGAGATCAGCTGCAAAAATTATCTAACGATTATTTTTCTGAATTACCCACTCGTGAAAAAATGTTAGCATTCAAACAGCAAACAAATAAATACGTTGCTGAAGCTGAAGGCACTTTAAATACATCTTCATCCTGGTTACCTGCATTGAAAAAAATAGGATGGGTATTTGGTGCCTTATTAACAGGCGTTGGATTTATCATTGGTGCAGCTGTAGAAATTCATTCTCTTGTTACAAAAAATGAAAGTCGATTTTTTAAATCAAAAGAAGCAAGAACAGCAAGTCGTGCCAAACGCATTGCAGAAAGCTTGCCGATACAACCCGAAGAGAATGAAAAAATAAAACCGTAAAATGCTTTATGGAAGAAAAGTTTTATAGAAATGCCGTACCGCGTGACAAAGGGTCTAGACCTAAATGCTTTGCAAGTGTTTGCCCTATGTCAGCAAAGGTTTCTCGTTTGCCTATAGGACCTGCTTTTACACCGGGGCCAAACGCAATCACAGGAATATGTTCACGCGTATGATCTGATCCAGGGAAGGTAGGATCACAACCATGATCTGCAGCAATCACCGCTAAATCACCAGCGCGCATTAGCGCTTCAAATTCAGGTAATCGTTTATCAAAATCTTCTAATGCTTTCGCATAACCCGTGACATCACGTCTATGTCCATAGACCATATCGAAATCCACTAAGTTCACAAAAACTAAACTTTTTTCTGGCGCAATTTTGACTTCTTCTAAAAATGCATCAAACAATTCCATGTTGCCATCGGCTTTTACTTTTTTTGTAATGCCTTGATGCGCATAAATATCAGCAACTTTTCCGACTGAAACGACTGCACCTTTTGCTGCGACTATATAATCCAACAACGTTAACTCAGGTGGTTTGACAGAATAGTCACGTCTATTACCCGTACGAAAATACTGACCTGCCACACCTGCAAAAGGACGCGCAATCACTCGGCCTATGTTATAGGAATCCACTAGTTCGCGAGCGACTTCACAAATTTCATAAAGCCGTTCCAATCCAAATGTTTCTTCATGAACCGCAATTTGAAATACGCTATCACCCGATGTATAAACTATGGGTTTACCTGTGCGTTGATGCTCTTCACCCAACTCTGCAATAATTTCTGTGCCTGAGGCATGTCGATTACCAATCACACCCGGCAGATTGCAACGCTGAATCAATTCATCTAATAAATTTTGTGGAAAACTAGGATACTCAGGCGGGAAATAACCCCAATCAAACATCACAGGAACGCCAGCAATCTCCCAATGACCGCTAGGTGTGTCCTTGCCATGGCTTTGCTCTATCGCGCAACCATAAGCACCCTCTATCGTTACATCGGTTGCCAATCCAGGCACAGGAGCGCCTTGACTAATAATGGCTGCGCCATTTAAACCGAGCCGGGTTAAATTCGGTAAATGTAAAGGACCACGTCTAACGTTTTCTTTATCTGCTTTTCCAGCCGCACAATATTCTGCAATATGACGTAAGGTATCAGCGCCCGCATCGCCATAGCTTGCCGCATCGGCGCTTGCGCCTATACCGAAAGAATCTAACAAGATAATAAACGCTCGCGGCATTAAATTTTCCTCACGCCTGTGCTTGGCAATACGTTTCACGAATCTTAGCCGCAATCGCAATACCAATCACAAAGGCGATAGGCATAATCCACATTGCAGTATTAAAGTCGTGTGCAGAATAAACTGGTACATCAGATACCATAGTATGATCCCAATTCAATTCCAACATCCATCCAAATAAAGGTTGGAAGATAACACCGCTACACATAATCGTAACAGAAGCGATACTCACTGCCGTGCCAGTCAATGAAATAGGGTTTAACTCAGCAATCGCTGGATAACTTAACACTTGTGAGCTCGTTACAAACCCAATTAAAAAAAACAAAATGATTAAAGAGGTCAGGGATAAATCTGGTGTGTACATTAAAATTAACATGACTATAAGCGAAGCAACCGCCCCTAAAATCATGGGAAGACAGCGTCTGCCTATATGATCTGAGAACCAGCCAAACATAGGTGAGCCGAAGATCACCCCCACAAAAAGCATGCTGGTCGCATAGGAAGCTTGAACTTCAGTGAGGTTATGAACCTGCACCAAATATCGCATTCCCCACAATCCACCCAACAAAAATACTGGGAGATTCAATAAGGACGTATAAATTCCGCCTAACCAATTATTAGGGTTAAGTAACACTAATTTAATGCAACGCAGAAATCCTAAATTTTGCAGCTTAGCTTTATCCGCCTTTGCTTCTTCATGGCTATTGGGAGGTCTGTCTTGCACAATGAAGATGATAGCCAACGCGATAAATATGCCTAAGCCTGCATCCCATAAAATAGCATGGCGCCATCCTATCCATTTAGTGAGTAACACTAATGGGCTTTGCGCAACAAAGCCTCCCAGCATTGCCATCGTCACAACCACGCCTGTGACCAATGCCATACGTGAAGGTGGAAACCATCGAGAAGCCACGCGTATACAACTTAAGAAACAGAAAGCCGCGCCTATACCCACAACAAAACGCCCTGCTGCAGCTATTCTATAATCAGGAGCAATCGCAAAAACAAAGGTTCCAATTGTACATAGCGCAACAGCGCCTAACAGGAGTTTTTTAGTAGAATAGCGATCTAAAAGATTACCCGCTGGGAAAAGAAATATCGCATTTGCACAAAAATACATAGAGGCTAACCAGCCTAATTCCGGTGCATTTAAATCAAAAGCTTGCATGAGCTGGACATTTATGGCGTTAGGCAAAATGAGTTGTATGAATTCGTAGAAGAAAAAAAGTGCAGCTGTAAGAGTGACTGCCCAAGCTAACTTTGTATGCTTGGCCGCTGTAAGCGTGTTCATCTTGCCTCCTGGTAATGACATGGGTCTAGGGTGGTGGGGTGGCACTTTTTAATGCAACTTAGCGATTAAGGCCAAGAGATTTTACCATTTAATAACTCATCTACCAACTGACTTGTGCCAAAACGGAAAGTTTTTGGCGTTATCCACGACTCTCCCATCATCTGAGCAGCCAACTCCAAATAGGAAACAGCCTGCTCTATAGTCGGTATACCGCCCGAGGCTTTGAAGCCTATATTTCGATGAAGCTGCGGAGTCAGCTTTTTTATGACTGACAACATGACTGCGGCGGCTTCTAATGTTGCGCCTACAGGCACTTTACCTGTGGAAGTTTTTATAAAATCAGCACCGGCTAAGATAACTAACTCTGACACATTCGCGATGACGTCTGGAGATTGCAAAACGCCTGTTTCTAATATGACTTTTAATAAAATCTCAGAACCGCAAAGTTTTTTACAGTGTAGTATAAAATCTTTCGCTTCCTGCACCTCGCCTTGCAAATATCTTTCATAAGGAAAAACCACATCGATCTCATGCGCACCCTCTTCTATGCTTTTTGTGATGACATCAAAAACAGTTTGCACAGGCTCATTGCCCGCAGGAAAATTAGCGACTGTTGCAATTTTAATAGGGGAATTGATTAATAACTGAGAGGCTAAACTGACAAAATGAGGAAAGAGACAAACAGCAGCAACCGGCGGAACGAGAGTCTGTGCTTTTTTACAAAGCACTATAATCTCTCTGTCTGTATCCGCAGAATTTAAACTCGTAAGATCAATCAAAGGAAGAATCTTACGAGCTAACGCATCATCACTAGCCATCCAAAAGAGGCTCAACCGCTTTAAGAAATTCAGGAATCATCTTAACTAATTTACGCGCGGTCAGTTCTCCATAATGCAAGGTTCCTTCATGAGTCACATGCTCTGTACTCATTCCCACTGCTAAATTTGTAATAGCAGCTAAACCTAAAACACGCAACCCGCAATGTCTCGCGACTATCACTTCTGGTACCACTGACATGCCCACTGCATCAGCGCCTAAAATTTTATAAGCGCGAATTTCAGCTGGCGTTTCAAACACGGGGCCCAATGTAGCAAGATAAACACCTGTATGCATAGGAATACCTAATTGCCCTGCCACTCGCAAGAATATCTCATTAAATTCTGAATCATATGCATTTTCTAAACTCACAAAACGCGGGCCTATTGCTTCGTTATTCGGACCGACTAAAGGATTGCTGGGATGAAAATTAATATGATCATTGATCACCATAATTTCTCCTGCACCCACCTCTCTACGCAAAGAACCAGAAGCGCCGGTAATAACAATGGCTTTTGCACCTAATTGACGCACTATTCTAACTAACAAAGCGACCGAATCAGAAGAAACGCCTTCATACATATGTAAGCGTCCCTTCAAACAAACAACGGGAACGCCATTTAAGTGGCCTAAAATTAAAAGTGATGCATGCCCTGCTACACCGCCAGTAGACAAACCAAATGCTTGATAAGGAATGGCAATAGGATTTTGAATTTGTTCTGCTAGAGAAGAAAGACCTGAACCTAAAATAATACCCACTTTTGGATTAAAATTAGGAGCATATTTTCGTATCGCACTCACTGCTTCGTCTAAACTTGGGGTCATCATCACTCCTGAATTTTCATTTTAAATTAATAAGCATTTAATCTGTTTTTGTAGCGTGGACAAAGGCGCACAGCGCCGTGTCCGCGAGGTCTGTTTCATCAATTCCCGGACTCGCTGCGCTTAGTCCGGGCTACAAAAACTTATTTAATCATTTATTGCTAACCAAATATTTTTTGCAGCACATAAAAAAATAAAGTTGCTAAACCGGCAGCTGCAGGAATAGTCACTATCCACGACATAAAAATATTTCGAATAACTGCAAGATTTAACGCATCTATACCACGTGCTAAACCTACTCCAAATACTGCACCGACTAATGTTTGAGTGGCAGAAACTGGAATCCCAGTACTTGTAGAAACAACGACTATGCTCGCAGCAGCTAACGTTGCAGCAAAAGCTCTGCTAGGCGTTAATGTTGTAATCGCACCACCTACTGTTGCAATGACTTTGCGACCATACATAACAAGCCCTAAAATAACACCCGCACATCCAAACAACATAATGCCTGAAAAAAGAATTCCCTCATGCATAGGCTGGCCTTCTTTGACCATACTGATAATCGCAGCAATAGGACCTACAGCAATGGCCACATCATTTGAGCCGTGTGCAAACACCATTGCGCATGCAGTAAACGCCATTAATACACTGAACATACTTTCAATATATTGAAACTGTGTATGACGGTTTAACTTAAATTTTAATTTTAAATGTATCCATTTAATGGCAAAAAACCCGCTGAGCATCACTATTAAAGCGGTGACTAACACCACAAAAAAATATTGTGGTAGCGTTAGGCTGATATGAAAGTGATGTAAACCTTTCAGCGCAGTCATCAACGCTAAAACAATTCCTACCAAAAATAAATAAACGGGCACATAACGTTGAGCAGCTAATAAAGGATATTCAGCACCTAAGATCAGCCTCTTAATTGAGATAAATAAAAGATAAGCCAGTATGCCTGCGATTGTTGGAGACACTATCCAGCTAATTGCAATATAACTCACTTCCTGCCAATGAATTGAATGCACGCCTAACATAATTGCACTCACACCGACTAACGATCCAACAATTGCGTTCGTAATAGAAACCGGCATGCCCATAAAACTTGCCATGGTCATCCACACAGCGCCGGCTAACAAAACAGAGAGCATGGTATAAATATAAAGTTGAGGCGTATGTGAAAATACACTCGCATCTATGATGCCACCGCGTATAGTATCACTCACTTCGCCGCCGCCTATAAAAGCACCCGCAATTTCAAAAAAAATCGCGATCGCAATGGCTTGCTTCACAGAAAGTGCTTTCGATCCCATAGCTGTACTCATGATGTTGGCAAGATCATTTGCACCAACACCCCAAGTCATCCATAAGCCTATACAACAGGCAAGGATCATATATATCAAACCATATTCCATCAAAACATTATCTCACCTAGCCAACATAATTTGTAAACGATCACCCACATCTTGCGCTCGATTTGCCAAGTCGCCTGTCCACTCTATAATTTCATAAAGAAACATGACATCAACTGCAGGTATCTGATCTTCTAGTTGAAAAAGATGATTGCGTAATTCAATTTGCATTTCATCTGTATCTCTTTCAATACCAGATAATGTTGCAATCATCCCATCCACTAATTTTACTTCGCTGCCACTGAATCCCGTTTCAAGCAACTCATCTAACTCATGAATTGCAGTATTTGCTTGGCGTGAAGCATCGACACAACGCTGCAAAAACAGCGTAAAAGCAACTGAGATAGAATCGGGAAAAGACATCTTACGTCCAGTCACAATGCCCGCAATATCTTTAGCTTTATTAGCAAGCCTGTCCTGCACGCTCAGCAATTCTAATAAATCACTGCGCGATACTGGCATAAATAAGCCCTTAGGCAAATGCAGACGCAAATCTCGCTTCATATCATCTGCTTCATTTTCAAGGCTTGCGATTTCTTTTTGCATCTCCTCAACCTTGTCCCAATCTTTTGCCAAAACCACTTGAAAAAAAGGTTCTAATTGAGAAACGCAAGCATGCACTTTTGCCATATGTTCTTCGAGAGGTCGTATAGGTGACCGACCAAACATATTTAAAAAAGGCGTTATAGGCATACATGAATCTCCGTTTCAAAAATATCGCGATTATTTTGCATTCACCAACGCAACTGTCACATCTAACATTCGATTTGAAAAACCCCACTCATTGTCGTACCAAGATAATACTTTCACTAAATTACCCAGTACTTTTGTGTAAGACGTATCAAAAATAGAGGAAGCTGGATTGTGATTAAAATCCACTGACACCAAAGGCTCAGATGTTATTTCGAGTATGCCTTTTAACTCACCCTTAGCAGCATCTTTCATAATATTATTCACTTCTTCTATAGACGTTTCACGCTGAGTAGTAAAAGTAAAATCCACTACTGAAACATTGATTGTAGGTACGCGTATAGAAAAACCATCTAACTTGCCATTCAATTCTGGCAGCACAAGACCAACAGCTGCTGCTGCACCCGTTTTAGTGGGTATCATGGAATGTGTTGCGGAACGTGCGCGGCGTAAATCTGTGTGATAAACATCTATTAAACATTGATCATTCGTATAGGAATGTATGGTATTCATCAATCCACTCACGATACCAATTTTTTCATGCAAAGGTTTTGCTAGCGGTGCTAAACAATTTGTTGTGCAAGACGCATTAGAAATAACGGTGTCAGAACTTGTTAAAACATTTTGATTTACGCCATACACTACAGTTGCATCAACACCTGTTCCTGGTGCAGAAATAATAACTTTTTTAGCACCTGCGTTGATATGAGCAGACGCTTTTTCTTTGCTGGTAAAAAACCCAGTGCATTCGTAAACAACATCAATTTTTAATTCAGCCCAAGGTAACTTATTAGGATCACGTTCTGCAACAACACGAATTTTATCGCCGTTAATGACTAAATCATTTCCGCTCACACTGACTTCACCAGGAAATTTGCCGTGTGTTGTATCATAACGTGTAAGATGTGCATTGGTTGCAACATCACCTAAATCATTTATCGCAACAATTTGAATATCACCATAACGTTTAGAATTAGATGATTTTTCATAAAGTGCTCTCAAAATATTTCGGCCTATACGCCCGTAACCATTAATTGCAACGCGAATTGTCATACCAACACTCCTGTAGTTATTTTTTCTGATGTAATTCTAGCGCACTGTGTTGCTTTCAATAATTCATGTGCCGTATGCACAATATGCTCTACTGTCACACCACACTCTTTATAAACATCTTTCGCAGGTGCTGATGCGCCAAAACGATCTATACCTATTACTTTTCCATGACATCCTACAAACTTATGCCAGCCATCTGTTGCAGCGGCTTCAATTGCAATTCGCACAGAGACGTCTTTAGGCAATACTTGCAATTGATACGCTTCTTCTTGCGCTAAAAAAACATCGGTAGAAGGCATGGAAACCACTCTTACATTTTGACCTTCTGCTTTTAATTCGTGTGCGGCCGCTACGGCTAATTCAACCTCAGATCCCGTAGAAATTAAAATAACATCCGGCTGACCCGCACACTCAACAAGCACATACCCCCCGCGAACAATATTTGCCAATGCTTCTGCATCTCTCTCTTGGTGCTGCACATTTTGACGCGAAAAAAGCAAACAAGTGGGGCCATGATACTCGATAGCAGACGCCCAAGCCACTGCGGATTCTGCAGCATCGCAAGGACGCCATACAGACAAATGAGGGATCAAACGCAAGCTAGGTGCGTGCTCAATAGGTTGGTGAGTAGGGCCGTCTTCGCCTAGGCCTATGGAGTCATGAGTATACACAAAAATGACTTTTTGACGCATCAACGCCGCCAATCTCACCGCATTACGGGCATAATCAGAAAAGGTTAAAAATGTTCCGCCAAAAGGAATCACAGCACCATATAATGCCATGCCATTCATAATGGCTGACATACCAAATTCACGTACGCCATAATGAATATATTGACCTTGAGGATTATTTTTTGAAAACGTCCCTACATCTTTCCAATTCGTTAGGTTAGACCCGGTTAAATCCGCTGAGCCGCCCACGAGTTCAGGCAAAATGGTTGCATAATGATTCAAACACACTTGAGAAGCCTTGCGAGTTGCCATGGTTTCTTTTTTACTTTGCAATTCTTTCGCAAGATTCACTGCAAATTGAGACCAATTTTCAGGCAGCTGTTGCTTAACCCTGCGAGTCAATTCTTGAGCTAATTCTGGATAGCTTTTGCTGTAAGCATTAAAAAGTGTAGTCCATTCTGCTTCAGCATGAGCGCCTTTTTCATTCGCATTCCAGGCTGCATACAGCTCTTGAGGAATCACAAAAGGCGCGTGCGGCCAGTTCAGTGATTTTCTTACCTCTGCAATTTCTTTATCGCCCAAAGGCGCGCCATGCGTATCGGCAGAGCCAGCTAGATTAGGAGAGCCCCAGCCTATAGTCGTTTTACAACAAATTAAGGTGGGTTTGTCAGTGATGGTTTTTGCTTCTGCAATCGCTTTTTTAATCGCTGCGCTGTCATGCCCATCTACATTTGAGATGACATGCCAACCATAAGCTTGAAAACGCAAAGGCGTATTGTCCGTAAACCAACCCTGCACATTGCCATCAATTGAAATGTTATTGTCATCATAAATGGCAATTAATTTATTTAATCCAAATGTGCCAGCAAGCGAGCAAACTTCATGAGAAATACCTTCCATCAAGCAGCCGTCACCCACAAAAACATAAGTGTAATTATCAATGATTTCAAAGCCGTCGCGATTAAATTGCTTGGCTAAATGCTTTTCTGCAATGGCCATGCCTACTGCATTTGCCAATCCCTGAGCCAATGGGCCGGTTGTGGTTTCAATGCCGGGCGCCTCGCCAAATTCAGGATGCCCTGGGGTTTTTGAATGCAGCTGTCTAAATTGTTTTAAGTCTTCGATAGAAAGCGCATAACCCGTCAAGTGCAGCAATGCATAATGCAGCATACAGCCATGGCCATTAGAGAGAATAAAACGATCACGATTAAGCCAATGTGGATTGCCAGGGTTATGATTCAAGAAATCATTCCACAAAACTTCCGCTATATCTGCCATACCCATGGGCATACCCGGATGACCAGAGTTTGCTTTTTGGACAGCATCTACACTTAACATCCTAATTGCATTAGCTAATTCTCTGCGCTGGGGCATATGGTCTCCAAGACTAATTAGATGAGCATCAAAATTCCTGCATCTTACCGCTTGTGGATTTTCTTGTCTTGGTCTTTTTTGGAGAGAGGTAAAAATATGAGCAAGCGCGGATTGCGTGTAGGTTGGGTTGCTTTACAAACCCAACATCATCGTTGTTGGAGATTTTAAAAAAATGAAAACCTTATTCTCCCCTAACATACATTTGTAACGTATATAAAAATAATAAACCCACTATACCCCAAGCCGTCAGGCTCAAATAATTTGCCCAGAGCAATCCTCTAAATTGGAACTCAATGATATTTTGTTTCCCAGCTTCAGAAGTAACTGCCGTAATCAAACTACCATTATAAAAAACACTTTTATAATCCACTGCTTTCCCGTTCACAGTGATACCCAACATTTCTGGATAATATAATACTGGCAGCTCTACAGTACGTATAGTTGAAGGCACATCTAGCGTACAAATTGTTTTTGAATTTTTGTGCACGCACTGTTTTTCAACTTGTTGCAAATTCATTACCTCAGAATCATTTAAAAAGCCTGCAAGTGATATATTTTTAATTGCAATTGGAAATAGCTTATAACCTTTTTGATTTTCGCCGCTTAATTTAAAATAAAATGTTAATGGTGTTTTAGATTTTTTATTTTGAAATTGATTTAAAGAAATTTTCCATTCAAAAGGTCCAGGCTTCAAATCATAGGCGATAAATTGCTTTTCATCTATGACAGCAATTAATTGTTGATGATTTAAATTAATGTTTACAGGCACTGCTGCTTGAACAACTACATAAGGACTTACTGCAGAATTGAGTAAGTCACGTGAAATAGAATGCTTTAAATTTAATTTTAAAACGTGATCTCCATATGCCTCATCTGATGCGGTTTTAAATAAAGGAACATTATCAATAAGACTGACGAATTTAGGATTTTTTTTCACATCAATAATGTACACTTCATAATTATTTTCAGATTCTAAAATAAAAGGGAGATCTATCAAACGTGCAGCCAACACATTCGTAACCATTTCATTTTTCTTAAACAAGCCTACGCCATTAAAAGCCACTAATAATATAACACCTAACATAATATATTTTGTCGAAAATTTATTATTAAACAGCCAATACATAACACCAGCAAACAACAATGCACCCACCCACATCACTTGCCCCAATAGACGCCAACTATACTGTATAATTAACAAGGATTTTGGAAGACAATCCCAAAAATTAATAGGAGACCATATGAACATAAAAGCAATAAAAAATAATGCCAGCAGAGGCAAAAGATAATTATCCTCATTTAATTTTTTGAAGCTTTGTTTGCTAAAAAAAATATACATGCTAACGCAAGCCGCTAATAATATAGGTAACCCTATATTAGGGTGTATAGCTGACATACTATCTAAATATCCGTTTTGCACTCTAGTTGGTGGCGTAAACTTAACAAAAGGAGAAAGGAGATTTACGAATGAAGGAAAATAATGAGAAAATGGAATGTCAAAAGTACGGTGAACAACAAGAATAGTATTAAAAAATAAAATAGGAGCAAAATACCATATCGCTAAAAAGCAACCAAAAACATATGCTATACCTACTCTAAACAAATTTGAAAATCTTTTATTTTGCAAACTCACTATCAATAAAAAAAGACCTATAAAAATAGAGGAATAAACAAATGTAATTAAATGAATAGTGAGCAAGGCATACCAGAGTATTGAAACTTGCAAAAAAGTTTTACTAGAAACTGGATTATAATAACGTTGCAATGTGTAATATAAAACAAAAGGCAAAATTCCTAATGCTATCACCTCATTAAAAGCACCCAAATTATTTATAATAATAATATTGTAAGGCGAAAATAAATAAACCACACTTGCTAAAATTGCAATAGCATAAGAGTTAAGCCACCAATATACCAAACGATGTATCCCTAACCCACCTAAGACTAAAGCACAGATAACCGTAATTTTATAAGCCATAAATGGATTCGATGGTGTAACCCATCGATAAACCAATCCTGCAAAAGCATAACTTGTAGGCGAGTAAAATTGAAAAAATGGATATTCCCATCCATTATGACCTATAGGTGCTGTGCGCAAAAGAAATTGCCCTTCAGACCATGCGGCATTTGCTTCTACAATTCCTGATATATGGCTTAAATAATCTAGAATATGCGGCACAGCCGTATTAGATGCGATCGGCAATATTAAGAGTAGGGCAATGCAGCCATAAAACAAAATCAGCCCTGTGTAATAAACCCACGGTGCCATAGTTTTTTCTTTCATACTCTATACTCTTGAGATAGTGAATGACTATAAAATATGTGTTTTAAAATAAAATACATTAACAATAAAAATAACATTCCCCACGCAGTCACACTTATATAATTTGCCCACAACAAACCTCTAAATTGAAACTCTATGATATTAGTTTTACCTGCTTCAGGTACTATACCAACAATAAGACTTCCTTCATTAAGAACGCCATAATAACTCACCTCTTTTCCATTTACAGTGATATGCAGCATTTGAGGATAATACAATAGAGGTAATTCTATCAGTCGCACGCTTGCTGGCACTTGGATATGACAAATTGATTTATCTCGAACTCGTATACAATTTGAAACGCTATTTTTTAGCGTAATAACATCTTGCGATTTTAAAAACCCTTCAAGCGATATCTTTTTCAAAGCGACTACATTTTTTTGATTTGTTTTAAATTGTAAGTGCAAAGGTAATTTATTATTTACATTTTTAAATTGTTCTAGCGGTATCTTCCAGGTAAATAAACCGGGTTTTAAATAATAGGTCGACACAATATCGCCATTTATTAATGCCCACATTTTATCATTTGAAGAAATTGCTTTATTTGTATCGCCACCCTGCACAATTAAATAGGGTGAATTTGCCAAATTAATTAATGCAGCAGGAATAAAATAATTAGCATTAAAATTGATTGTTCTAAAACCAAGAGGCTCACCTGGCATACCCTGAAAAATCGAAACATTGTCTATGAGACTTATCAGGCTTGAATTTTTTTTTATATCAATCAAATAGGCTTCAATATTAAATCCGTCATCTAATATTTTAGGCAAATCATTAAGCTTGGCTGTAGAAATTTCATTAATTGTATCCCTTGCTGGTAACAACCAAGTAATAGATGAAAAGAATATGATAACCATTCCACATAAAATATATTTTAACTTGAAATCTTTTTGAAACACCCAACATAATGCCCCTGCGCATAACAAAGAGCCCAGCCACATCACTTGCCCTAACAAACGCCAACTGTACTGAATTACCATCAAGATATTTGGCAGACTATGCCAAAAATCTAATGGTGACCACACCAACATAAATGCGATGATAAATGTAATAAGCAAAGATAAAACATATTGATTATACTTTTCACTCGCCACAAATTTATTTTTAAAGACTGCATATAAACATACACCAAAACCCAATAAAATTGGCAGACCCACACTAAGATGTATTTGAGAAATTAAATTTATAAAACCGTTTGGACTCATCACTCCTGCAGAAATATCTGCATAAGGAGAAAATAACTGTGAAAAAGTAGGCGTATAAATATTGAAAGCCGTTGTATCACTGAATGTACCACTAATTACTAAAATCTTTTGCAACAAAACTATAGGCATCAAATACCAACAGGCTAACAATATTGCAAAAATATACGCTATGCCTACGCGTAATAAATTTCCAAATTTTTGTTGTTGCAGCACAGTCATTAATACTAAAAATAGCCCTACAAACAAGGATGAAAAAATAAAAGTTAACAAATGAACGGTGATTAATACGTACCAACACACCGCTGTGATTGAATAGAGTAAATAGGAATTATTAGGATGATATAACTTTAAAGTATAAAAAATCACTGCTGGTAATATACCGATTGCCAATGCTTCATTTAATGCGCCTATATGATCAATGAGTATAATATTATAAGGCGCGGTAAGATAAATGATACTCGCTAACACTGCGCTTGCGCGTGAGCCTACAACTTCATAGGCGAGCTTAAACATATAAATCCCGCCAAATATCAGTGCGCACCATAGTGATATTTTGTAAGCCATGAATGGATTATTAGCGGTAAACCAATGATAGATTAATCCGGAAAAAGTATAGGCTGTCGTAGAATAAAATTGAAAAAGTGGATAATACCATCCTTGGTGACTTAGAGGCGCCGTACGTAAAGGAAACTGCCCTGCCGACAAGGCTACATTTGCCTGCACTATCCCTGCCATATGCGTGAAATAATCAATAACATTAGGAATTGATGTATTAGAAGCTATAGGCGCTAACAACAACAGAGCTATGACTGCATATAACAGTAATAAAGCCATATCATTCCAGCGAAATAGCGAAGTAACGGATTTCATGCAACATCCTTTTGCAATTTTTTCTAGCGACCCTGCATAATAACATAGACATTTTGTATCGAAAAAAAATAAGGCTATTTATTTAAAAATAAGTATTATATTTAAAATATTGTAGCCCGGACTAAGCGAAGCGAGTCCGGGAATGAATGAGACAAACCTCGTGGACTCGGCGCTGAACGCCTTAGTCCACGCTACAAAAACTCGATAGTGGAAACATCCACATACAAACAGGATAAACGATGAATAAGGAATTTCTCTTTACCTCAGAATCAGTATCAGAAGGTCATCCCGATAAAATTGCTGACCAAATTTCTGATGCCATACTTGATGCTATTTTAACGCAAGATAACAACGCACGTGTGGCTTGCGAAACCTTTGTAAAAACCGGTATGGTTTTTATAGGCGGTGAAATTACAACAAAAGCGTGGGTGAATGTAGAAGAAATCAGTCGAGCAGTCATACATGACATAGGGTATGACAGCTCAGAGATGGGATTTGATTATGCATCCTGCGCTGTTATTTCAGCGATAGGAAAACAATCGGTGGATATTGCTCAAGGGGTAGATAGAAAACATCCAGAATTACAAGGTGCTGGTGATCAAGGCATGATGTTTGGTTATGCCAGCAACGAAACCTCTGTATTGATGCCCGCTCCCATTACTTATGCGCACAGATTAATGATGAAACAAGCTCAACTGCGCAAAGAAAAAAAATTATCCTGGCTGCGTCCGGATGCAAAAAGCCAAATCACTATGCGCTATGTTAATGATAAACCTGTCAGTATAAAAACGGTTGTACTCTCCACTCAGCATGATCCTGACATCAAACAAAAAGATTTAACAGAAGCTGTTATAGAAGAAATTATAAAACCCACTTTGCCAACTGAATTACTGGATAAACACACACAATTTTTGGTTAACCCTACAGGGCGGTTTGTTATAGGCGGTCCTTTGGGCGATTGTGGTTTAACAGGGCGTAAAATTATAGTCGACTCTTATGGCGGCATGGCGCGTCACGGTGGTGGATGTTTCTCAGGTAAGGATGCTTCCAAAGTTGATCGCTCAGGCGCTTATGCAGCGCGTTATGTCGCAAAAAATATTGTTGCTGCAGGTCTTGCAGATCGCTGTGAAATTCAAATATCATACGCCATCGGAATTGCTGAACCGATTGCCATTAATCTTGAAACATTTGGCACAGAAAAAATCCCCCACCACGACATTATCAAGCTTATCTCTCAACATTTTGATTTACGACCTTACGGTATTATTAAAATGTTAGATCTACTAAAACCTATTTACCGCCCTACAGCAACTTATGGACACTTTGGTCGAGAAGACCTGAATTTAAGCTGGGAAAAAACAGATAAAGCCGCTGAATTACGCACGGCTGCAAAACTCTAACTTTTTTACACTAAGGAATTTTTATGTTAAAAAAAATTATATTATTAAGCACACTCTTGCTCAGCTACAATCTTACTTATGCTGAAAATTGCCCTACAGTTAACGAACTCAAATCAAATAATCTGCAAGGCTGGCAAGCACTTAAGATTGATAACGCATTACCATTGTCTAGTGCAGACGTATCACGCTTCACAAATACAGTAGAAAATTTTGCATTAGCTGAATGGATGAAAGATGCACCTGAAGGCGCCGCTCATTGTTACTACACCGGCGTCAATAAATCTGACCCACATTATCTCGGTGTGTTTCTCGCTAAACAACACTTAGCACCAAAGACTATATCAACAGCATGGCACTCTATGGGCATGGATATTATGTTGTGCCATGAGGGCATCACTGAATGCGGATTTATTTTTACGTAATTCCATCTTCATACACGAATTACTACCTCAATTGTAACTATAAGAGAGCAGAAAATCCTTTTTCTGCTCTCTTATTTTATTCAATCTCCCAATAACAAGCACTAACTCCCTCTCTCTTCCCATACTTTATTTAACAAATCCATAAACTACCAACATACATAAGTAGAAAACACCCCCTCTCCTCCCGCATTTTATTTAACAAATCTATAAGCTACCAATATACATAAGCAGAAAACCCCCCCTCTCCTCCCGCGCTTTTTGCGGGAGGAGAGGGCTGGGGAGAGGAGGGCTAAACCTTCATTCAAATAAATTCGGAAAGCTTGCTATCATGAAAAAATTAATGACAAATCACCTTCGAGAACTACGTCAAAACACCACCGATGCAGAAAAACGTTTATGGTATTTTTTAAGAGCCAAACGACTTAAAGGATATAAATTCAGAAGACAACATCTTATTTATCCTTTCATAGTTGATTTTATTTGTCTTGAAAAAAAGTTAATTGTGGAATTGAATGGCGGACAACATGCAGAGCAATTAGATTATGATATGAAACGCACACATTTTCTCAAAGGAAAAGGCTACGTTGTAATGAGATTTTGGAACAATGAAGTTATGCAGGAAACGGAGACGGTATTAAATAAAATTTTTCATGCCTTAAGATATGAAACATGAAGATAAACCCTCCTCTCCCCAACCCTCTCCTCCCGCATAAAGCACGGGAGGAGAGGGGGAGTTTTCTACTCATGTATATTGGTAGCTTATAGATTTGTTAAATAAAACACGGGAGGAGAGGGGGAGTTTTCTACTCATGTATATTGGTAACTTATAGATTTGTTAAATAAAGCAAGGGAGGAGAGGGGGAGTTTTCTACTCATGTATATAGGTAGCTTATAGGTTTGTTAAATAAAGCAAGGGAGGAGAGGGGGAGTTTTCTACACTTGTATATTGGTAGTTATCAGGTTTGTATTATAAAGCTGAGTGAAGAAATTTTCTGCACAAAGTAAAGATACGAATGCGGGTTTCTTTTTGTGTGATACAATTCACTCATCTAAATTGTAGCCCGGATCGAGTGCAACGAAGATCCGGGAACACCAATCCTGGATCTTCGTTGCACTCGATCCAGGCTACATCTTTCAAATAAATACAGGAATTATTTTCATGGATCAAACTCTGCATGAAGCTTTTTTATTGAAATACACGAAAACTTTATTTCCCACCGAGCATAAAAAAAACTTTATCCCATTAAAAAATCAATCTCAAATTCCACTCATCATAGATACATTAAGCCGCAAAAATATCCATCATCTTATTTTAAGAGCAACCGATTCTGACATTTATAATTTAGCGTATTTAGAAAATTTAGCGCAGCATTTAAATGAAGAATATTTACCAAAGGCACTGCGTGACAGCACTTTTATTTTTCTTGATTTAAAAGCTTTATCTCTCGCACAAATTGATTCAACCGAATTGAAAATTGAATTAACGTCTTTTTTTCATGAGCTCACACAAAATAATAAACGAATCATTTTAGCGATAAATCAGCTGCAACCTTTTTTCAATGAAGAAACACACTTAAATTACATCATGGGCAGCCTGATAAAATCATTTTTGTCCAATGATGCTTGGCGTATTATTGCCGTGATAGATGCTCAACATGACATGGCCAGTCAATCTTATTTGCAGCGTTATTTTTCTGAAATTAAATTAAATGAACCCTCTAACAGCGATGTAACTGCAATACTTAAAAGTTTTCGCGATGACCTAGAAGAGTTTCATCATGTGTTAGTCCCAGATGAAATTTTCCCTTATGCAATCACCATTGCTAATCAATACCTCAGTGGTTCTGAGCCGTGTTTAGAAAAAGCATTAAAATTACTAGACAGTGCTGCATCACGAGCAAGTGCGATGGAACGCACAGATCAGACAGGATCCTCTAAACCTATACTGACAAATGGATTATTAGCTAAAGTTATTTCGAGCTGGACGCAGATTCCACTCTCACATTTACAACACAATAAGTTCAAGTCAAAAGATTTTATTTCAAATATACAAAAAACTATTTTTGGTCAGGATGCTGCGGTTAACTTAATCGGTTTAGCATTACAATATGCCAGAATTAAATTACATAACAAATCAGGCCCACTTTGCAGCTTCTTATTTGCGGGTCCCGCTAATGTAGGCAAAACAGAAACTGCATTTGCTATTGCTGAACAATTATTTGGTCATAAAGGCACATTATTACAAATCAATTTAGAAAAATATAAGAAACCCTCTACACTTTCTGAATTAAAAGTCATACAACAAACAGAAGAACATCATCACACTACATTACTTTCTGCTATACAAAAAAGTCCTTATGCTGTTGTGTTGTTTGAAAATATAGATCAAAGCTCTGCGACTATTATTGACTTATTGCAAGATATTTTCATGTACGGTTATGCATTGGATGAACACGGTAAAAAATATGATTTCAGTCATGCCATTATTATTATCACAACGCATTTAGGCGCTGACCGCATTATTGATTTAGCCCATCCAGAACCTGCACAAGAAGAAACTCAAGTTCTAGACCTTATGCAATTAGTGTTAAATGAACAGAAACACGAACCTACTCATCAGCACCAACATCTTTCACCACAAGAATTATGCGAAGAGATGATGCCCACACTAGAAGAGTTCTTTTCACAAAAACTCTTACGCCATATGAATATAGTTCCCTTTAGTTTATTAGACTATTCAAGCTTAGAAAAATTGGTACGCCTCAAATTAAACAACTTTGCAAACATACTCGATAAAAATTTCGGTTTGGAATTAAGTTACGCCCCTGAAGTCATACGCTTCTTAGTACAAGAAACGCTATGGCGCGGCTCATCCACTAGGCCCATAGACAAAATACTTGAACAACATCTTTATTCTGCAGTAGCGCATGAACTAGTTGCACACGGAGAAGAAATCAATAGGCCTAAACGTTTACTATTACAACTCAATGATGCGGGTCAATTATTACGATGTGAGTTTGTCTCGCCTGGTGATGCAACACTTTACAAAATGTAACCCAAAAAAAAGCCGCAGTATCTGCGGCTTTTTTTAATGTTTTATACTAAGGTATGTATGTGTAACTAAATGGTTGTGCAGTTGCTCCGCATGCAGATACGCTGGTATAGTGCTGTGCATTCGCTTTTAATTTGAAAGCTAAAGAATTACATACAGCAGGTTGTGTTCCAGGCAATGTTACAATATAGCTAGTCGCTGAAGGAGTTATTGTGATTGATGTTCCCCATGGTAAATTCAAGGCATTACTTCCTGCTATGTTCTGTATGTTTGCCGCAGTCGCCGAGGTATAAGTTCCATCACCTTGTGCAATTGAATCTGCTGCTGCTGTCACTCCTTGAATAGCAGATAAAGCTGAATTAGTCGCTTGTGAGGATGAAGCAGATTGATAATACTTAACAGACATAACAATAATCATAGCTGCAATCGCTAACACGAGCATGACTTCTAAAAGTGTTACGCCTGAGGTTGATTTGAGATGCCTTTTCATAGTCTATAACTTCCTTTTAATTGCCAGAGTGAGATGGGTAATTTTGTCTAGACCGCCTTTTAAAAGTAAAGACGCATCAAGACTTGCATATTCATTAGCAAAGATTACTATTTCCTCCAACCCTAAGCAAGCGCTTTGAGTCAAAACTGTCTAGTCCCAAGAGTGCATAAGTGGTTTATGAACAATTCCAAAAAATCTTTGCGAAAATTAACCATAATGCAATAATACTGACTTCACCCTGGAGCCTCTATGACATTACAAACTACTCTTTTATCCTGCATTGAAATGAATCCTACTATTCCAGCAACGGGAAGCATCATATGGCTGCATGGCTTGGGGGCTGATGGCAGTGATTTTTCGCCTATCGTTCCGGAATTAAACTTATGGCCGCAAAGACCGGTTCGTTTTATTTTTCCTAATGCCCCATCACGACCTATCACTATAAACAATGGCTATGTTATGCCGGGTTGGTACGATATTACTTCTCTCTCAAAAATTCACGGTCATTTAGATAACGCAGGAATAGAGGAATCAGTAAATGCTATTAGGCTGTTAATAGAACATGAAGAGCAAAGAGGCATTCCTTCAAATAAAATTGTATTAGGCGGATTTTCACAAGGTGCGTTAATTGCTTTGATGACAGGACTGCGATTTGAAAAACCTTTAGGTGGTATATTTGCCTTATCTGGATATTTTCCATTTACTCCAGAAGAACTCACTCAATTGGCCTCTAGTGCAAATACAAATACGCCCATATTTATTGGTCATGGCAAAGAAGACACGATAGTGCCTTATTTTTTAGGTGAAAAGACTTTCGAATTATTAAAAAATAAAGGCTACCCAGTGAGCTTCAAGAGTTATGCAATGGCACATAGCGTCAACATGCCAGAGTTAAATGATATTGCGGGTTGGCTGAAAACAATTTTTTAAAATAGATATGCCAACCCTGCAGTCAATAACTCAGCATTCCCAGTGTTCGAATTACCTTGAGCACTCGCAAGCTCAATGTTAGCCAGTAAATTAGGTGTAAATGAATATTCACCCCCTGCTGCTAAATACAACCCCGTTGCATAATGAACACCGCTGTTAAAGGTAACGCCGTACTGCGTTGCTACAGCTTGATTGGTGACTTTTAAATTAGACTGCAAGCGACTGATACCCGCTTTGCCAAATAATGAAGCGCCGCTAGCACCAAAAGGACACATGACTTTGCCAAGTACCCCATAAGAATAATGAGAATCGCGAGCTACTGTTATACTTGCCACTTGCGTAACAACATTCGCATACTTAGTGCCATCGACTTCAAGCGCAACAAAGGGATTAAACTTATACCCTAGGTTCACACTACCACCCACGCCTGTATAATTATTTGAGCCAGGATAGGATTTATTATCTATTTTGGACCACCCTGCATTCCCTCCCAAATACCAGCCATAAGGGATAGACACAGCTGACAGCGCAGGCAATGCCAAACACGTGCCCAGCAATCCTAAAATAAATTGCGCATGTATTTTTTTCAATTTCACACCCATGCTCCTTAAACATCAACTCATCTTGTAAACAAGACCCACTAGAATTTGTTTGTTGTGGGGCGTCATGCTCTGCCCAAACAAATTGAAAGGATTATAATTTGTGATGTCATATTCAGCACGAATATCAAAGCAACCCGCAAGCGTATGCTCTATTCCCAAACCACCTTGTTTACCATTTAAATTTTTACTTTTATTAAATGTCGCATTAGCACTATTTACTTGAAAATGTGATCTAACAATAGCGATACGTGCAAAAATAAAGGTGCCTGGATAGATAACAAAAGCAGGTAGCATGCTAATTCCGTATCCGTAGCTTTGCTTTAACGATCCGGTAGTCAAACCTGAACTTGTCGCTATCGTTAAATTACGCCCACCTGTAGAACCCAAGTTAGCTGCGACTTCAGTACCCAAATAAATAGCCTGATATATCATATCGCCATAGCCGCCGAATAACGACGTTGTGTAACTGGTTCCACCAAAATTTAATTTATTGCCATTCACATCGGTAAGATTCCAATTACCTTTATTTGAACCGGCGCTAATTCCTATATAAGGCGCAGCGTTAACTAACCCCATAGCAGAGCAAAGAACCAACCCAAAACTCATTTTTGCAATTTTCTTTAACATTATTTAATTCCTAATAGAGGCGAATGATAAAAAATTTTAGCAAGAGGATTCATTACTCAAATTTATAAACCAAACTTAACTGCGCTTGATCTGATTTAGGTGCACCAAGAGCGCTAGATACGGAGTTATATGCTGTATAAATATATTCTGCACGTATATCCCAATTTTGCGTTAAACCTGTTTGCAGACCTAAACCTAACTGACCGCCGGTTACCTGTCTGCTAGCGCCTGTAAAATAGGTTCTAACTATACCGAATCGCACAAAGGTCATCGCATGTTCAGTGATCATCATACTTGGAATTAATGATGCACCATAGCCATAAGATGTTTTTAAGCCGTTATTGTTAATTGACATAGAACCCGGAACACCAAATAGCTCACCAGCAAGCTGAAATATAGGGTTAACCATACCGCCGTAACCTACAAAAACACTACCTTCTATCCCTCTGTAGCTATTCAAATTTTTGATGTTGTCTCGCATGTTGACGCCAAAACCTGCATAAGGACAGTCAGCAAAAGCAACGCTAGAGCTAATCGCAAGAATCGCACCTGTAATTAATAATTTTTTAAACATAAGGTAACTCCTTTTAGTGAATCTTTATGCGTGGGGAGACTATTCGAGAATAAAATTTTTCTCTGTTGTCGTATGAATTTTTAATGCAACAGAATTTAAGGAAAAGGCATCATATAATAACTTATAGTGTTATTCAACTTATGCCAATTGAAAGCAATCATGAACCCGGATTTTCGCTGTGCTCAATCCGGGATAAAACAATATTTAACTTTTAGTCACAGCTTGGTAAGGCACAAAAATTTCATTCAACTGCTTAGTCACACGAATAAACGTAGTACGTTTAGATAATTCTTTTAAACGTTGCGCACCTACATAAGTACAAGTGGAACGCACACCGCCTAAAATATCTAGCACAGTTTGTTTTACTGGACCGCGATAAGGTACATTCACAGAACGTCCTTCGCTTGCACGATATTCTGCAACAGCACCATGATATTTTTTCATCGCCTCAGCAGAACTCATACCATAAAAACGTTTTTGCTTAACGCCATTCTCTTCTACAACCTCACCAGAACATTCGTCATGTCCCGCTAACATTCCACCCAGCATGACAAAATCAGCGCCTGCGGCAAATGCCTTCGCCACATCGCCAGGCGTCACACAACCACCGTCTGCGCAAACCAGTCCGCCTAAACCATGTGCCGCATCTGCGCATTCAATAATGGCAGACAACTGTGGATAGCCTACGCCTGTTTTTTCACGCGTAGTACAAACAGAGCCAGGCCCTATGCCGATTTTCACAATGTCTGCGCCTGATAAAATTAATTCTTCTACCATTTCGCCTGTGACGACATTACCTGCCATAATCACTTTGTCAGGGTAGGTCTTACGTAATTTAGCGAGAAATTCTACATAACGTTCGGTATAACCATTCGCAGCATCTAAACAAATAAAAGAAAAGTCGACTACTTTTGAAAGCTCTTCCAGCTTTTCAAATTCTTTATCATGCACGCCTATAGAGACACAGCATGAAGAAATCACTTCAGGATGTGATTTTGCAAAAGCTTGCCATGCTTCTGTCGGAATAAATTTATCTAATGCCGTCATCAACTGATGTTCAGCTAATGCAGTTGCCATGGCTAACGTACCGGTGTGATCCATATTCGCTGCAACAATAGGCACACCCTTCCAGGTTGTGCCGGCGTGCTTAAATCGAAATTCTCTTTCTAACGACACCTCTGAGCGAGATTTTAAAATACTGCGCTTAGGGCGAATTAAAACATCTTTAAAATCCAACTTGATATCATTTTCAATGCGCATGATTTATTTCCTCATTCAAATTTTCGCAAACGACCATAATAAAATCCATCCATACCGTGCATACCCGGTAAAACTTGGCGACCCACTTCACAGGGCACACCCCAATCCGCATCAATTTTTTCTTCTACTGCATCTTCGTGTTCTTGTATAAATTGTGTGAGCACTCCCGTATTTTCACGCGGGAACACTGAACACGTTGCATAAACCAATAAACCACCTGGCTTAAGCAATGGCCACAACGATTTTAATAACTTTAACTGCTCTTGACACAAGTGCGCAATGTCATCTGGACTACGCAACAATTTAATATCGGGATGACGGCGTATTACACCGCTTGCAGAACAAGGTGCATCTAATAAAATTCTATCGAACAGTTTTCCATCCCACCATTTGTCTGTCTTAGCTGCATCACCCGTCACGCATGTCGCAGAAAGATTTAATCGTTGCAAATTTTCCGTAACAGACTTCAAACGTTTAGCATCTATGTCAATTGCGACAACACGCTCAAGATCTTTTTGTGATTCGAGTATATGCGCAGTTTTTCCGCCAGGTGCAGCACAGGCATCAAGTACTGATAAATTTGGCTCTAATAATAATAACTCTGCTGCAAGTTGTGCAGCACCATCCTGTACTGACGCATCACCCTCCATAAAGTCAGGCAGCTCAGTCACATCAACAGGATTTGCTAATGTCATTCCATTTTGTGTTTCTGGAATGATGTGTGCTTCAATGTTGACAGCTGATAATTTTGCAAGATAACTCTCGCGACTTAATCGCTGCTGATTCACTCGCAATGATAAAGGAGGATGCTCATTATTCGCAGCTAAAATACTTTCCCATTGTGCAGGCCATGCTTTTTGTAACATACGTATCAACCACTCTGGATGTGCAGTTGATGCTTCTAAATCATCTTTCAACTCATTATTTAATTCGTCTGTACGACGTTGATATTCACGCAACACTGCATTGACTAATCCCTTGGACCAATCTTTTTTTAATTCTATTGTGGCATTTACCGTTTCTGCGACAGCTGCATAAGCGGGTATGCGCATATCAATTAATTGATACAACCCAACCAATAATAATGCGCAAACATCTTGGTCTTTTTCTTTAAACGGTTTTTCTAGCAACAAAAATAAAAGCGCATCTAAATAAAAATACCGACGGCATACGCCATAACAAATCGCTTGTACCAACGCTTGATCTCGCGGCTCAGGTATCTGTAATAATGCTTGAGGTAAACAATCTGATAGTGACTCTCCAGCCATCACTTTTGCAATCACACGTGCGGCTATGGCTCTTAAATTCATTTCTTTTAACCTAACTTTTTATTTATCGTAAATAGACAATGTTGTGCATTCAGCAAATCAGATGCATTAACAACTCGACCACCAGGCAATTGCAATTTTTGCAACCGTAAAATACCTTTGCCCGTTGCTACATCAATTCCTTCAGCACTCACCTGTAAAATTTTTCCAGGCTCTAATGAATTATTATTTTCTATCACTTGTGCTTGCCATACACGCAAGGTTTGATCATCCACTTTGGTATGTGCAATAGGCCATGGATTAAAACCGCGAACACATCGAGAAAGTTCTTCTGCGCTGCATTGCCAATTGAGTTGCGCTTCTTCTTTTGTAATTTTTGCTGCATGTGTTGCAAGTGCATTATTTTGTATTTCTGGCTTAGCAATCCCTTGAGCTAACTGAGTCAGCGTCGTTAACAAACCTTGTGCACCTAACTCAGCTAAACGCTCATACAGAGATGCGCTAGTATCATCGGCTTGAATAGCACACTCTAATTTATGCAGCATAGGACCCGTATCTAAGCCCTCATTCAGTTGCATAATCGTAACACCAGTCACTTTGTCACCCGCTAAAATAGCGCGCTGTATGGGCGCGGCTCCACGCCAACGCGGTAACAATGAACCATGCACATTAATGCAGCCTAAACGCGGTGCGTTTAAAATAGGTAAAGGCAATATCAAACCATAAGCAACGACTACCATGACATCCGCATGTATATCCGCTAATTTTTTTTGTTCGTGTTCATCACGCAACGTTTGGGGTTGATGTATAGACAAGTGATGTTGTAACGCTAATTCTTTAACTGGACTTGCAGTTAACTTGCGGCCTCTACCTGCAGGTCTATCAGGCTGCGTATAAACTGCTTTAACATGATGAGGTGAATCTAATAATGCTTGCAAAGAAACTGCGGCAAAATCTGGCGTCCCCGCAAAAATAATATTTAACGAAGTGGTTTTCGTCACGCCTTTACCTCAGCTTTTTGTAGTTTAAGAATTTTTTTATTGAATCGTTCTTGTTTTAGACGTGACATATGATCTACAAATAAAATTCCATTTAAGTGATCAATTTCATGTTGTATGCAAATCGACAGCAGTCCTTCTGCTTCTAGCTCTAAAGGCTTACCCTTTTGATCAAATGCTCGGACTTTTATTTTTTCTACTCGCTCTACTCTATCCCAAAATTCCGGGACCGATAGACAACCTTCTTCTTCATATTGAAAACCTTCTTCGTAAACGATCTCGGGATTAATCAAACAGAGAGGAGCATTTTTTTCTTCGGAAATATCGATGACAACGATGCGTTGCTGTATGCCAACTTGAATAGACGCAAGACCTACGCCTTTTTCTGCATACATAGTCTCAAACATATCTTTTACGATAGTGTGCAAATCGTCGTTAAATTCAGACACTGGAGCTGCAATATTACGTAATTTTTTATCGGGGTAATGTAAAACGGTCAGTAAGGCCATACGTCAAAACCATATCATTTTTAAAGAGGCCAAGAGTATAGCATAGCTGACCATTTTTTTACTACAGGCTTACTTTAGGTGCTTTTACTGCCAACATTAAGCCATCATGGTAGCTTTGCGCAGCCGCAACAGGGTCTTTTAGACTCTCTAACAAATCACCATAAGCCGCATAAGTCGCTGGATTTACACCTAATCTTAAACTGGTTTCATAATATGTTTTTGACTTACCCCATAGCTGAGAACGCTTGGCTAAATTGCCTAAGGTCAGAAACAATATAGGCTGCTGGGGATAAAGAGATATCCATTTTTCTGCCGCAGCTAATTGTCTGGCCGGCTTTTCTGTCACTAACAAACCATAGAGCTTAACCAATTCTGGGTCCCAATGACTTTTAATGGTTTTTCTTAAGAGTTCATCCAGCTCATCCACAGCATCAGAATAGTTCAATAACTGCCTAGCAAAACATGCGACTAACTCTGGGTTAGTTTTTAATTTTCTTGGAATGCGATCCCAAACTTCACGGATTTCACTTTCATTCTTGCCTTCCACTGCATGAAGAAATTCTAAATAAATATTTTTTTCAAAATGGGATAATTCATCTGCCGTGATTAAATTTGCTTTACGCAAACTAGGAAGTAAACTTAATAATTCCTGCCAATCTCCCAAACGCACATACACTCGTTCTAATAATTTCAGCACCACAGGATGCTTAGGAGCGACACTGCGTAAGTGTCTTAATGTTGCTAATGCTTGTTCTAATTGACCTTGATCAAACTGTAATTGTGCTTGCGTTAATCCTATTGCAACATCTGCATTCGGTGCAAAGTCATGCGCTTGACGCAAATACGTATCGCGTTTTTCATAAGCGCCTTGCTCATGAGCTGCTTTCGCTGCAGCCAATAAATTTATTAAAGGTGAATCTGTTTTTTGTATGCCCGCTAATAAATAACTTTCTGCGTTTTTCCAATTCCCTTCTATCAGCTCTAATAAACCTCTATTGGTTTTGCTGTATGATTTGTAACGATTACGCCAACGCAGCCAATTTTTCCAACGGTATAATGAAAAATCTACACTGTTAAATAATTGCAGGACCAAATACCCTAAATAAAATAAAATCAATAAGGCAGCTGCAGCAAACCACAATGGCATTTCCACAGACCATTGATGATAAGAAAATAAAGCAAAGCCGGGATCTTCAGCAATGCACAAACCTAACCAAGCTGAAATCACAAAAATAATTAAAACAAAAATAAATTTTATCATAACCCTACTCCTACTCTTTATTTTTCATTGGAGCATTTGTAGAAGACGATTCAATCACTGTAAAATAAGCTTTAAAAGCATCTAACGATGCTGTCAAAACTGGCAACTCAGGATGAATGTTTAATGATTTTAATTGCGAAATATTTTTTAACATTGTGTTAGCAACCGCATCATCTGCAACATAATATTGCTTAATCCAGGTTTCAATTTGCTGCAAACTTGTTTCATAAATTTTTGTTTGTTTATGAACTAGACCCCACATAGCCAACTCAAATTGGTTATGCATATTCAAATAAAGATAAGCTTGCTCGTCTGGCGCAATAAACGGTAATTCATTTTTATTATGATATCGTACGATAACAATTTTACGTAACATCTCTCCTGTTTCGTCTAAACCTGTTTTCCACCAAGATTTAGGTTTATCTATCACCGTTGTTTTATCATTATTGACAGGGCGTTTATTAGGCAAAGAAAGTTTATCGACTTGCTCATTCATTGCAGACAGTTGCGCATAGATGCCTGACAAATCCAATGAAGGAATATTTTGTAAAGCCAATATATCTTCTGCTAATGCCTTTCTTATAGGTAACAACTCAGTATTGGATAAATCACGTAAGGTTTGATCTGAACTTTGCAATAATTTAATTGCAAGGCTTACGTTATCGCCCACTTGCAACGTATCGTAAGCAATTTTTGTTAAGTACTGCGCTTCTGCAACAACCCAAGTTTCTCTTTTATCTTGTTGTGCATTTCGCATTTGATTTATTGCTTGTTCTTGAGCGGATAACTGATCTTGAGATTTTTGTGCAGTTTGCTGTAATTCAGAAATCGTTTTTTGTAATGCAACAAAATCATTTTGTGTCGTGCTAATGTGCTCTCGTGAATCTTGCACAATCTGATTGAATCGATAATCTGTTCTTTCTAAATGCCAATATCCAAAATAAAAAACAATAGACAGCAACACTAAAACTAAAACAGAAATAAAAATCGCACCCAATGCCAAGTTTCGCAAAGAAGCATGATTATTTTCAATCTCATTCTCTATGTTGATTTCATCTGATACTTTTTCTTCTGTTGATTTCTTCATAGTAATTCCTTGAGCAACTATTTTTAATTTATCTATGATAGCATCATGACTGGGATTTTTAGCCAATAATATGTTTTTCCACCCTAATTCTTGTGCTATCTCTTGCATTCTTTTACTGATCACAACAAGGGTAATATTTTTTAACTGTTCACCTGCAGGCTCTAACAAATGTTGCAAATTACGCAATCCATCTCCTGATGTACAAACGATTGCATCTATTTTTTTTGTTTTAACCCACTCCAAATAATGACTGACATCGACTTGCGGAATACAGCGTTCATAGGCCCTCATCATTGTGACATGCGCCCCTAAAGCTGTTAACTCATCAGGAAGATAGTCTTGCCCTCCCTCACCACAGACTATGGCTACTTTTTTATTCGCAATATCTTTGAAAGCCTGCAGCTCCAGCAATCCTTGACTACTCCACTCTGCGTTAGGATAAACATGCACGGGAAGATTCGCTTCCTGTAATGCTTTTGCTGTACCTGGACCCATAGCAGCGATCTGAACTAGAGAGGGGAATATAGACCAATGGTCATGTATGGTTGCACTACTGGCATACACTGACTGCGGACTAATAAATATAATCCAGTCAAATAGATTTAGGTGTGAAATCTGCTGTTGAAACAGTGCGGTATTGGCAGGTGGTGCAAATGTTATGGTCGGAAAATAAATACTTTTGCCGCCAGCCTCTTCCACGGCACCACATAATTCTGGGCCAGCCGGAAGCGGCCGTGTCACCATGACACAAAGACCGTTCAACCTATTTTTAGAATTTGAATTCATGTGAGCCTAATAATTCCAGTAACTGTAGGGTGGGTTAGGCGTTTTTTGCCGTAACCCACCAAATAAAATACAACGAGCCAATGTGTTCGGTGGGTTACGGTGCAAAAAGCGCACCTAACCTACCCTACGATATCAAGTTTCATTATAGTGATTTAAGAATCGCGCCAGCACCCTGCGACAACAAATCTTCTGCGACTTTAAACCCTAAGGCTTTTGCATTGCCCAAACTATCCTCATGAACAGCTTGCAAAATAACAGATCCATCTACGCTGGCAACCAATCCATTCAAAATAAGTTTTTCATTTTTTATTTCTGCGAAAGCTGCAACGGGAACCTGACAGCCTACCTCTAAACGCTGACACATTGCACGCTCAGCAGATACACATATTTGTGTAGCAACATGATTTAATGGAGCCATCAATGCACGTGTCACTGCATCATTTTCTCGGCACTCTATTCCTAAAGCACCCTGCCCCATGGCCGGAAGAAATTGATCGTAACTTAAAAACTCACGAATTCGATTTTCGTAATTCAACCGTTTTAAACCTGCAGACGCTAAAATAATCGCATCAAATTCTTTTTTATCCAACTTGGCGAGTCTAGTATTCACATTGCCACGCAATTTCTTCACGATTAAATCTGGGCGCAAAAATAAAAGCTGACTTTGACGCCGCAAACTCGATGTACCCACTATCGCGCCTGCTGGTAACTCATCTAACGCATTAAATTGATTTGAAACAAATGCATCATGCGCATCTTCACGTTCGCAAACAGCAGATAAATAAAGACCCGAAGGCAAAATAACAGGCATATCTTTTAACGAATGCACTGCAATATCTGCTCTGCCATCAAGTAAAGCTTCTTCTAATTCTTTGACAAATAATCCTTTACCGCCCATTTCAGCGAGGGAAATAAAGCTCAAACGATCCGCTTGCGTTGTCATGCCTAACAACTTAATTTCTAGCTCAGGATGATATTTTTCTAATTGTATTTTCACCCAATTAGCTTGCCATAAGGCTAAAGGGCTTTCACGTGTTGCAATCGTTAATTGAGATTGTGCCATAATGCTACTCAGCGTTATTTTATTATTTTTAGAGAAAAGGCTACTTCTTCTCTATCTGATTTAAATTTTTCTCTTAGTTCTTTATTTTTTATCAGTTGCTTTCTATCAAACGTAATGAAGGGTAAAAGTTTTTTAAATACGAGTGTGGTTTTAAAATATTTTACGGGATATGAAATTAACAGTTTCTCCATTTGATATTCCGCTTCCCAGTATAACATTCGGTTGACAGTCTGATTTTTTATGTTTTTTTGTATACCTTCTTGTATTTCTTTAGAAACATAACCCACGTATTTTATGGATGTACGAGCAATGAAGATATTAAATAATAATACGGCTTCATTTTGAATTGAATATTTCTCTGCGTTACGGCCCAACCTAAAATTAACAAGTTTGGCATAAAATTCTATCCACAATTTGTTTTTAGTATGTCTATGTAAAATTCTTTGGAATAGAGGATGATTAAGAAGATCAACATCAGTATACCTAATCTTCTGAGCTTGGATCGGGCTTATTGCTTGTAAGGTAGGAACGAAATATTTTTTTTCAAACGCCTGACGATCAGACCACTGCGCAGCGGGATCGAGATTATCTTCTTCGGGAATAGAAAATAAGCGTGGATAAAACGTGATATTGTTCTCTGTTTGAACCAATGCCTTGCTGTTTTTAGTCGCTGCTTTAGAAACAGACGAAAAACCCTGATTTTTGAACCACGTTCTAAACATTTCTTGTATCCCCATCCAATTTGATGGCTATATTAACAAACAAATCTGAGGCGTAATACTATTTGATGTAGCCGGGGTTCCGGCATGGATCTTTGAAACCTTATCCCGGATTTTCGCAGCGCTCAATCCGGGCTAGGTGCTTAACCCTCCACCTTTGACCTATCTGTAGCATATACGCTAGGATAGACTGACTTCACAGAGGAGAGTGACCCATGTCTGAATTATTGAATGAATATGATAACTTTATACACGCTGAAATGATGACCCACCCTGCCTTATTCACGCATGCTGGGGCAAAAAAAATCGCTATTTTTGATGGTAAAAATGACAGTCTTTTACTCGAAGTATTAAAACATCCCTCAGTAACCGATGTTTGGCAACTCAACGCACTTGGAGATGAAGAGGTTTACTCCTCTGATCCCCGTTTTCATTTTCAACCTGACAAACCCATAGAATGGCTAGCCCAATTGGAACCAGCAAGCTTAGATATTATTATTAGCGATAATAATCCTACCGCCGTTCTGTCTAATACCTTTTATGAAAACAGCTTGAGAGCCCTAGCAGACAACGGCATTCTGATCCGACAATGCATATCACAATTTAATCCTTTACGCCTTAAAGCAACTTATCAAGCCGTAAAAAAAGCTGGATTTAGTGATTTACAAATTCTTCATTTCACATTACCTGGATCACCCGCTGGTTGTGGAGCTGCTATTCTTGCGTTAAAAAATGGCTCATTTAAACGTTTGCGTGAAAAAGAAATTTATAACAAATCATTTGCGACACGTTACTATAATTTTGATGTTCATAAAGCTTCTTTAGCGTTACCTGAATTTATACGTGAAGATTTGCATAACATTACATCTTCGTAGCATTATTATTTTTGTTATTATTGACCCCGGATTTTCGCAGCGCTCAATCCGGGCTACACTATTTTGATAGAGGCACACATGAAACATAAAAATTTTTTTGAAAATCTCACTGAGAGTATTTGTAACGCAATACCAACCAACTTACCTTTATTAAAAAGTGACATCGAAAAAAATATTAAAAGCGTTTTAACCAGTGCCTTTTCAAAGCTGGATTTAGTGACTCGTGAGGAATTTGATACTCAAACTAAAGTACTCGCACGCACACGTAAAAAAATTGAAAAGCTAGAAGAAAAAATTGCTGAATTAGAAAAATTAGTGAATGAAACACCTGATGAATAACATCATTGAAAATACATTCACATCTGATGATTATGAAATGTTACAACGTGAGGTGCTTTACAAAGGTGTTTTTACGCTTGCTCGTTTACACATACGTTACAAGTTATTTGATGGCAGCTGGAGTCACACCATTAAACGTGAAATATTAGAACGTTTATCAGCCGCTGCTGTTTTGCCGTATGACCCTGTGCGTGATGAAATTATATTGATAGAACAATTCAGACCAGGCGCAATTTTTCATGAACACAATCCTTGGCTTATTGAAATTGTTGCAGGTATTTTAGATAGCGAACAAGACTCAAACGATGTTGCAAAACGCGAGGCTGAAGAAGAAGCGGGTTGTGTTATTTCAGATTTGCTGCCTATTTATGAATATTTTATTAGTCCTGGCGGTTCTAACGAATATCTCCATTTATATGTTGGAAAAACAGATACCAGCAACATAGAGCGCATTAATGGATTAGCAGAAGAAGATGAAAATATACGCGCAACGGTAATGTCATCAGAACAAGCCTTCACATTATTGCGCGATGGGCTGATTAAAACATCTCCCGCCATCATCTCACTTCAGTGGTTACAATTAAATCGGACTATGTTACAAAATTTATGGACTGCTTAATGTTAAAAAGGATTTTTAATGAAAGACCATATCATTATTTGCGGACTGGGGCATGTAGGATTTCGAACGTTTGAAATTCTCCATCAAGCAAAACAAAATATCACTGTGATTGCTGAAAATGCACCTGCTGAATGGAGCCTATTAGTTGAAGAATCTGGCAGTATTTTTATAAACGGTGACGCAAGAAGCGATATGCTGTTAAATGAAGCGAATATCAAATCTGCAAAAGCTATTTTAGTCTTAACAAATCATGACATGGTTAATGTATCCATCATTATGGATGCAAGAAAATTAAACCCTACGATAAAAATAATTGCACGCATGTTAGATACCAAGTTAGGCAAACACATTGCTGATGCCTATCAAGTCCATCAAGTTTTTAGTCCTACTGAATTAGCCGCACCCATTTTTTTGACACGTATTTATGATAGCAATGCGTTGGCAGAATTCACCATAGGCGGACATGGATTTATTCTCTCTGAAGAACCCGATACTCATAATATGAATGCTACTAATGTCATTGCTGAATTAAATGGAGCGAAGTTAGTCGCAAAATCGTCTGTGAAGCATAAAAAATTGCTTTCTAAAATAACTTCCTTTTCTCAGAAAATAAATTATCTACGTTCACCTATATTTGCAAATTTCAGACGTTTTTTATTAGTTTTAATTAGCGTTATTTTCTTTGCTTCATTGTTTTTAATGTGGAGTATGAAGTTATCTTTTCCTAATGCGTTATATTTTGTAACGACAACCGTGACTACAGTTGGGTATGGTGATTTTAATTTTTCACATAGCTCTACATGGCTCAAAATGTTTGGCTGTTTACTGATGTTATCGGGTGGTGCTGCACTGGCTGTTTTATTTAGCTCAATAACTGAAATTATACTCTCACAAAAACTACCTACAATTTTAGGCGGCAGACCTCTACCTAGAAAAAATCATATCATTGTAGTAGGTACTGGGCATATGGGCGATCGTTTAGTCAATGATCTCATTGCTGAAAAATTTTCTATCGTAATAATCGAAGACAGAGCAGGTGAGGGACATTACTCTGAAACAATCAAACGACAAGTCGCACTCATACAAGGTGACCCGCGCAGCATGCAAACTTTAATGCGTGCACATGTGAAAACTGCGAGAGCTATTATTGTTATCACAGATGATGACGTGGAAAATTTAAGTGTAAGCCTGTCTGCAAAACAATTAAATTCAAATATTATTAATATAGTCGAAGTATTCAATTCACAATTAGCTGAGCGTTTACAAAAAGCATTGTCATTAAATCGTGTCATGAGTATTTCAGCTATTACAGCACCTTATTTTGCTGCAGCAGTATTCGGTAACAATATTTTATTAGCATTGCGTTGGAAGAATCATTTAGTTTATTTATCAAAAAAACAGAACAATGAGCTGGATAAATCCAACAACATTGCCGATCAGCTATTACAGCTTGAAATCAACTCTATTCCTTTAAGCTCTACGTCAATTGAATGAAAAAATACTGATACCTGTTATCAAACAACACTACCGAGCCGCGACGGTGAGGGAGCGTCAAACCCACCTTGCAGGTGACCACTGCTGTGGCCATCACCTTGACAGTACACGTATATAGGTGTATTATTACTTTATAAGGGTAAGGGAATGCAATGATCACCGTTGTAAAGATTACGAAACTAGCTGTAAAAAACCTAAAAAGAACACCACTGCACATACAGGAAAAATTTCGAGCATGGCTAGTAGCTGTAAATAAAGCAGGCTTAGCAGAAACTAGAAAGCGACCAGGCTGGCATGACGAGCCTCTTCATGGCGATAGAAAAGGACAACGATCAATTCGTTTGAATAAACAGTGGCGTGCAATTTATCTTATCAAAGATGATGGCACAATTGAGTTTGTTGAAATAATAGAGATAACACCACATGACTACTAAAAAAAATGATTCAATTGATGCTCTCGAAGCGACAAAAGAAATTTGGAACAAAATGACTTTCGGCGGGCTGGTTCGCTCATTGAGAATGAGTGATGACATCTCACAAGTAGCATTTGCTAAAAAGCTTGGAGTGTCTAAACAGTTTTTAAGTGATGTTGAGCATAACAGAAAAGACATTGGAATTAACTTTGCCAAAAAAGTGGCTTCTACCTTAGGCTACTCTATAGAGCCACTGCTGGAACTATTGATTAAGCAGCAATTAAAACGTCAGCACTTAAACTACACGGTCGAGATTAAAAAAGCATCTTAATTTTATGACTTGTACTGTACAGACATAGGCATAGACAACAGCACAGAGTTACAAAATTTCTGTATGCACATTAACGCGGGCCCTGTTGCTTTTCTTCTAACATTATTTCATTATGTGAAATACCTTTTGCAGAGATTATTTTTTCAAGAAACTGATCTAAATCAGATAACATACTTTTAACTTCAGCGGGCTTAATATTTTCGGGTTGTTTAACATATTCAATTATCATAGCTTTTCTTGCACCATAGTCATCCCCATTTGCTAAATCGGAAATAAGTTTTTTTAATACTAGAGGATGATCTTTCCTAAATAAACCTGTGACTGGTGTCTTAATATATTTTTGTAACGCTTGAATAATATACTCCACACACTTTTCATTATAATCTTTACCATTTAAAAGGTCGATTAATATGACTTTGGCTTTTGGATGACCTTTATCATCAGCGTTTTTTAAATGTTGCAATATCAAAAACTCATTACGATCTTTTTGATTTAATAAAAATTCAGCCATCATGTAACTGTCTGCAGCGCCACATTTTGAAATATCATGAATTGCTACTATTGATTTTTGTATTTTAACCACTTTTTTTACAATTAAATCATCTTGAGCTTCTAAGCGATACGCAGCTAATTGAACGCGAGTCAGCAAACTATTAAGCTCATCTTTAGTACTCTTATCTATATCACAACTTAAGGCTCTTTTTAAAAGGTCAGCCCATTTATCGGGATGCACTATTTGTGTAATATCTTCTGAAATCCCTTTTTTTAAAAATTCTAAAAATAATTTAGGATGTTCTTTTATAGAATCTTTAGGGTGTTTTATAAACTTTTTCATTTGCTTGAGTTGAATATTAAAATTTAATAACACAGGTGAATTTGCTTTTAGTAATTTAAACTCGTTTAACCATGGATTAATATTTACATTATCTATAAGTGACTTCATAGACTTAGGATCAGTAATAAATAAAAAAACAGCCGCGCTAAGTGACTGGTCTGAGTACCTACCTTTATTGAGAAAATCTAAAGTATAGGCCAATGATTCTGGTGTCATTTTATCTAAGAATACTTTTAATAATTCGATGTCCTTTATGTGACGCACAAGTTGTGAAAGTCCTGAGTAACCAAATCTATCTTGCATCTTTAAAATATCTGCTAAGGAATCAGGTGTTATTTTATCAATACATATTTTCCATATGGCAGGATCTTGTGTTTTAAATAACAGATCGTGAAATTTTGGAAACCCTACGCCATCTTTTAATTTTAAAATATCTCCTAATACCTGAGGGGTTATTTTATCGACAAATACTTTCAATACAGCAGGAACTTTTATTTCAAATACAAGCGTGTCAAAACCTCTCTCACCATATCTATTTGTTAACTTTAAAATATCTGCTAATGAATCTGGAGTCATTTTATCTATTAATACCTTAAATATGGCAGGATCTTGTATATATCGTGCAAAATTTCCAAATCTTGATTCAAGAAGTTCTGCTAATGATTGAGATGTTATTTTATCAATAAATATTTTTAATAGCGCGGGATTATCTGTTTGAAAGATAAGAGCTTGGAATCTTGGAAATTTTGCATCACCGTATATATTTTCAGACGTTAGAATATCTGATAATGACTCAGATGACATTCTAGCTATCACCACGTCCCATAGGGCGGGATTTTTTAATTGGCCTACAAGACGATCGAAAACAGTTTGGTGATTTACTCTATCTTGAAAGTTTAAGATATCTGCTAATATTTTAGGTGATAGTTTATCAATAAATATTTTTAATAATACAGGATCATCTATTCGGTAGATAAGAGATTCTAAGCTTGTCATTCCACTATTGGTTTTTGATGTTAGAATATCTAAAAATATCTCTGGCGACATTTTATCGATCAATAATTCCCATAAGGCTGGATCTTTTATTTGATCTATAGTCCTTATAAATCCTGAAGCACCATGCCCCTGTAGCGTTAAGAATTTCTCAAAATCATGAGCAGGAATATTTTCTAATAACTCATTTATTTGATTTTTGAACTCGGGTAATTTATTGATTTCTGCTGACGCTACATTAAGTTTAAAACATCCTAATTTTATAAATTTTTCAATTTGACTCAGGTATTCAATAATATTGAATTCAGAAATATTATTTTTAAAAGCAATGCTTTCTTTTTTTATGACATCCCAAGATACATTTTTTAAAAAAGTGTGAGCTAATGATGCTGGCATGGTTGCACTTAAGTTTCTGTCTGTCATCAAACTAGCACTAATAAAGCCTTTGAGTTGTGGATTTTTATCTACCAACTCCATCGCAATTTGTTCTTGATCAGGAGTTAACTTGCCTAGCTTAAAATTCTCTAGCGTGACATCCTTATCTGCTAAACACATTAACTGCCAAACATAGGTTGCGGGTTGATTTAAAAAATAATTTATCAACTCATCTTGCGGTTTGTTTTTAATGTTATCTATCAATTGCGCGGTAATATCGGGAGGCAAACTGTTTAATGCTTTTAAACTTTCTTCAGCAGACAGATCGCTCACATTTTCAATAAAATATAAATAAAATGGTATTCGTACTTTTCCGCCAAACTCTGTTGTTATGAAATATGCATTTCGCAAATCATCATTAATAGAATAGAGTTCTAATTGCTTTGAGATAACAGTTTTGTCAATATCCAATCGCTCTAAATAACCCTCTGCTCTTAAACGTTCTAACAAACTCACTTTTAAACTGGTGTTATATTCAACTGGTTTTCTTAATTCATTATCACTGTTTAGTAGAGATTGAATAGAAAATAAATCTTGATCATCTTTGCCGTATTTATCTAATGGTTTATAGTAATATATATCTGCTTTAGCTATAAAATTTTCAAAATTTTCACTGCTTATGTTCGCAAAGATTTTTTCGACATCAATTTTATTACTGAGAAGATAATTAATGACAGTTTCAGCATTAATTATTTTTCCTATTGAAGGAAGAAACTGATCGTGAGCTATACTCTGTAATGCTTCATGAATATCTTTAAACATTTGATAATAAGGATGTTCAGGATGCTCCCCATCATAGGGTTGTGAAAGATCTTCTGCATACTGATCAGCTTCATATTGAATTCCCAGTAGAGGAGCATAAAGATTTAAAATACTGCGTGCATAATGTATTTCTCTACCCTCAAGAACAGCTCTAGCATTTTCATATTTGCGTAATTCTTTAAAATGATCATTTTCCCTAAATAATTCTAGAATGGCTTCCTTGGCTAGGTTTTCTCGCGCTTGCATATACACTGATGACAAATCTTGTTTTAATTCTTTATCGCAATCCACTATATTTAAATATATTCCATCTAAACAAACGCGACTTCCTTGAATTAAATTCCTGATAGCATTTTTTTTTGTATCATCAGCAATAGTTGCATCATTCAGTGCATTGCACACGCTGTGTAACGCTCGCACACCCTTAGTATATAATTCAAAACTATGTTGATTATTATCTTCGTCATTTCCACTGGTATGAAAACGAGTCTTAAAAGCTGCTGCAATCGTCACTAACTCGAGTTGTAATGCTTTATCTTCTTCTTTATTCCACTGCTGATTAATGAATTGAATAAGCTTATCAAAAAGCCCATCCACTCCGGCCCTAAATTTATCTCCTTCCGTCAACTCATCATTACCTTGATTATCTTTTTTAAATGTTCCATCTGGATTTTGATTTGTTTTTAAAAAATCGGGCATAGCTTCTACGTTAGGGACTATAGGAAAATTTAATTGTGCTTCACCCTGCTCAGCTTTGGATTCTGGCAGTTGATACATCTTGTTAGAAAACAACACGGGCTGGATATGGGAGTTCATAAATCACCCTTATTGGTATATTTGATTTAATTATATACTATATTGATGGAAAATTGGGGGAGGGGGCAGTGAAGTAACTGATTGTTTTACTTAGAAAGTTTGATGTAGCCCGGATTGAGCATTGCGAAAATCCGGGATTGCAGCATGGATCTTTGAAACCCCTGCCCCGGATTTTCGCAACGCTCAATCCGGGCTACAAACCTCTTGCCAGAAAATTTAAATAAATGTAGGGTGAACGGAATCCAGATCACCATCGCAGTTTTAGCAAATAATGAGCACGTTACCCTATGAAAACAAACAAAAATTACACATCCGAGTCTATTGAAGTACTCAGCGGGCTAGAGCCCGTACGCCGCCGCCCAGGCATGTATACCGACACCACCAATCCCAATCACCTAGCCCGTGAAGCGATTGATAACAGCGTAGACGAGGCCATGGAAGGGCATGCAACCAGCTTAAGTGTCACGTTATATAAAGACGGCTCGCTAGAGGTCACGGACGATGGCCGCGGCATGCCTGTCGATATGCACCCAGAAGAAAAATTAACAGGTGTAGAATTAATTCTCACTAAGTTACACAGCGGTGCAAAATTTTCGAATAAACAATATCGCTTTTCTGGCGGTTTGCATGGCGTAGGTATTTCTGTTGTTAACGCGCTATCTAAAAAACTTGATGTCACTATCAAACGTGACGGCAACATTTACCACATACAATTTGCAGATGGTGAAAGAACCTCTAAACTAAAAATTGTAGGCACTGTTAACAAACGCGAAACCGGTACCAGCATACGCTTTATTCCTAACCCTAAATATTTTGATACGCCTAAATTTGCAGTTTCCAAATTAAAACACACCTTACGTGCAAAAGCTGTTTTGTGCCCTGGCTTGCATGTGAGTTTTCACGATGAAAATACTAACGAAACTGAAGAATGGCATTATGAAAATGGCTTGAGTCATTATTTAATGGAAGCCATAGGTGATGCTGAATATCTTCCTGATGAATCTTTTATTGGCTCTTTTGCTGGAAATACCGAAGCCGTAGATTGGGCAGCAATATGGTTACCTGAATCCGGTGAAGTCATAGGTGAAAGTTATGTTAATTTAATTCCAACTGCACAAGGCGGCACGCACGTAAATGGTTTTCGTTTAGGTTTGCTAGAAGCCTTACGTGATTTTTGTGAATTCAGAAATTTATTACCACGCGGATTAAAACTGGCTGCAGAAGACATTTGGGATCGCTGTGCGCACATCATCTCAGTCAAATTACAAGAACCTCAATTTTCAGGTCAAACCAAAGAACGTTTGTCCTCACGTGAATGTGCCAGCTTTGTTTCGGGTGTAGTAAAAGATGCGTTTAGTCTTTGGTTAAATCAACACGTAGCTTGGGGTGAAGCCCTCGCAACACTGGCCATAGGCAATGCACAAAAACGCATGAAAGCCGCACAAACTGTGATTCGAAAGAAAGTCACTAGCGGTCCTGCGCTGCCAGGAAAATTAGTGGATTGTTCCATGCAAGACATTAATCGCTGTGAATTATTTTTAGTAGAAGGGGATTCTGCAGGCGGTTCGGCAAAACAAGCTCGTAATCGAGAATTTCAAGCCATCATGCCCTTACGCGGAAAAATTTTAAATACTTGGGAAGTGGATTCTTCGCAAGTGTTAGCATCACAAGAAGTACATGATATCTCTGTTGCGATTGGTATAGAGCCGGGTTCAAATAATTTAACCGGTTTACGTTATGGAAAAATTTGCATATTAGCGGATGCTGATTCTGATGGCGCACACATTGCAACATTGCTTTGCGCTCTATTTTTAAAGCACTTTCGTCCACTGGTTGCGGCGGGCCATGTGCATATTGCTATGCCGCCACTTTATCGTATTGATTATGGCAAAGAAGTGTATTACGCATTAGATGATGCAGAAAAAAAAGGTGTGCTAGATCGCATTGCTGCAGAAAATAAAAAAGGTAAAGTCAACGTGATACGTTTTAAAGGATTAGGTGAAATGAATCCTTTGCAATTACGTGAAACCACTATGGATCCTAACACACGTCGATTACTGCAATTAACAATTAAAGATAATGATGACAGCGACAGCATGTTAGACATGCTGCTAGGAAAGAAACGCGCATCTGATCGCAAAGCCTGGCTGGAAGGCAAAGGCAACTTGGCCGAGGTAATATAAAGTGAAAAATACAATTATAGATACAAGCGTAGAACAAGTACCGTTACAAGAATACACTGAGAAAGCGTATCTCGATTATTCCATGTACGTCATTTTAGATCGCGCGTTACCTCATGTAGGTGATGGATTGAAACCCGTGCAACGCCGCATTATTTATGCGATGTCTGAACTCGGTTTAAAAGCCAGTGCAAAATTTAAAAAATCTGCACGTACAGTCGGTGACGTGTTAGGTAAATTTCACCCTCACGGTGACATGGCCTGTTATGAAGCCATGGTATTAATGGCACAACCCTTTTCCTATCGTTATCCGTTGATTCAAGGTCAAGGAAACTGGGGCTCACCTGATGATCCTAAATCGTATGCGGCTATGCGATACACCGAATCGCGCTTATCTGCGTATGCCGATGTTTTGCTGGGTGAATTAGCAGATGGCACGGTGGATTGGACGCCAAACTTTGATGGTACTTTGCAAGAGCCTTCTTTACTGCCTGCACGATTACCGAATATTTTGCTCAATGGCACAACCGGAATTGCAGTCGGCATGGCGACTGACATTCCACCGCATAATTTAGGTGAATTGGTTGATGCATTAAATTTTATTCTCGATAATCCCAAAGCGACACTATCTGATATTTGTAAAATTATTCCTGGGCCTGATTATCCTACTGAAGCAGAAATTATTACGCATCCGAAAGATTTAAAAGACATGTATCAGACGGGCAATGGCTCAGTGCGCATGCGTGCAGTTTACACCATGGAAGAAGATGAAATTATTATTACAGCTTTACCTCATCAAGTGTCAGGCGGAAAAATTCTAGAACAAATTGCAGAACAAATGCAGGCAAAAAAACTGCCCTTGGTCTCTGATTTGCGTGATGAATCCGATCATGAAAATCCTACCCGTTTAGTGATTATTCCACGTTCCAATCGTGTGGAGATAGAACCTCTAATGGCGCATTTATTTGCGACAACAGATTTAGAACGCAGCTATCGTGTTAATTTAAATATGATAGGTTTAAATGGCCGACCCCATGTTAAAAATCTATTAACGATTTTAACTGAATGGTTGGAGTTTAGATTAAGCACGGTTAAACGTCGTTTGCAGCACCGCTTAGATTATGTTGAACATAGATTACATTTGTTAGATGGCTTGTTAATTGCATATCTGAATCTCGATGAAATTATTGCCATCATACGAAAAGAAGATAAACCTAAACCTGTATTGATGAAACGTTTTAAATTATCTGAAGAACAAGCTGAAGCAATTTTAGAAATTAAATTACGACATTTAGCTCGCTTAGAAGAAATGCAAATCAAAGCTGAGCAAGATGCGCTTGCAAAAGAACAATCTGAACTTGAAAAAACATTGGGATCACCAGCGCGGCTCAAAAAATTAATTCGTAAAGAATTAGAAGCTGATGCATTAAAATTCGCAGATAAAAGACGTTCGCCTATAGTGGCGCGTAAAGAAGCGCAAGCTATGAGTCAAACAGAAATTTTACCGACTGAACCTATGACCATTGTGATTTCTAGCAAAGGGTGGGTAAGAGCTGCAAAAGGACATGAAGTAGATCCTAGAAGTTTAAGTTACAAAGCTGGCGATGAATATTTAGCATCGGCCTTAGGTAAAAGCAATCAATTGGCTGTATTTTTAGATACAACAGGACGCGCGTACTCTTTACCGGCTCACACACTTCCGTCTGCACGCGGCCAAGGTGAACCACTGAGCGGCAGATTAACACCACCGCCAGAAGCACAATTTACGGGTGTGATTTTTGGTGATCCTGAACAACAATTTGTTTTAGCATCCGATGCGGGTTATGGATTTATTGGCAAGCTAGAAGATTTATACGGTAAAAATCGCGGCGGTAAAACGGTTTTAAGTTTGCCAAAAGGATCTAGACCTCTTGCACCACGAGTATTTACACAAACAAAAAATGCATATATTGCTGCAGTTTCTAATACAGGGCATTTATTAATATTCCCATTACAAGAATTACCTTTCTTGCAAAAAGGTAAGGGTAATAAAATTATGAGCATTCCTAGCGCGCGCATTTTAAGCCGTGAAGAATTTGTAGTGGACATTGCAGTCTTAAATGATGATCAACTCTTAGGTTTAACATCAGGTAAAAAGCAATTGAAATTAAAACCTTCGGATTGGAAACATTACATAGGCGAACGTGGAAGACGCGGAAACAAATTACCACGCGGATATCAAAATGTGGATGCGGTTGAGGTTATTGATAAATCATGATGTAGCTCGGATTGAGCACAGCTATGACTTTCTTCCATGTAATAAACAGGAATACCAAGGATGGTAAGCATATTTTTTCGTTTTATACTAGTATTCAGCGTTATTGCAAGTTATGTATTGTTTGTTGAAACAGGACTTCCTCCTCTGAAATTAGGCAATAATCCTAAGGAAGCAAAATTGTTGTTTCCCTTAGAATTTAGCATAACTCCTGATAGTTATTATCAGATGCTAAGTGAAGGATTCTTGAAAGGACAACTATCACTATCTATGCTCCCTACAAAAAAGCTTCTTAATCTTCCTAACCCCTATAATTCTTATCAAAATCGATCTTTTAGAATCGTTAACGTAACTATGCAAGACAATATCTATACTAGCTATTTGGCACATGATTTATCGTTATATCATAAAAAGTTTTACATGTATTTTGGTCCATTAGCAGCGGTATCATTTTTTATACCTATCAAGTTGTTAACAAATTATTATCCTTCAGAATCTCTGGCAGTCATATTTTTTCTTACACTTGGGTTTATTATTCAATTTCTTTTAATTATAGAAATTAAAAAAAAATATTTTTGCAATATTTCAGAAGCATGGATATTTGGTGCGGGATTGTTATTGGGATTTGCAAATAATGCGCCATTTCTATCAAGGGGAATTTTTTATGAGGTTGCGGTTGCTTCTGCTTACTGCTCTACAAGCTTTGCAATCTATTTTCTTTATAATATATTGACTGATAATCAAAAAATTAGAGACATACTTTTATTCAGTTTCTTTATATCATTAGCAGTAGCGGGACGACCTCATTTTATATTGCTCTGTTTGGTATTAATTCCCAGCTTATTTATATATTTTTTCAAAACTTTTCCTCATAAACGCTTCTGCATATTAAGTACAGCATTATTATTGCCAGCCTTGTGTGTGGGATCCTTATTAGGGATGTATAATTATCTTAGATTTGGTTCCATTTTTGAATTTGGACAAAACTATATGCTGTCAGCTGAGTTCGCAAGCAGCGGTCTATTTTCTACAGAGATTATTCGAAATGTGACTAATGGATTTTATTCGTATTTTGTTAGACCCTATTATCGAGATTATTTTGATTTCTATAACAATGCGTCCAAGCCTGCATTTGGTTATGCAATAGACCATTTGGCGGGCGTCCTTTTGACTACTCCTGTGATTATTTTTATTATTTTTCTCCCCAGATTAATTTTTGAAAATATCAAAAAGAATAATAAAAAATTAACTCCATTGTTACATTTTTTAATTTTTTTGAGCATTATTCCTGTGATAATAATCTCATTTTTATTAATATTAAGTAGCGCATCTCAACGATATATCACAGACTTTATTTCATATCTTGTTATTTTAACCATTATATCCTTATGGCTCTTAAAAGAGTCAGCGTACTCCCAAAAATATCGAAAACCTCTACAAGCTTTATTTATGTTACTTGCCAGCATTAGTATTATTGTTTGTTATAGACATGGTTTATATATGCAGCGTGCGACATTTTAAATTTTTTAGAATTTTTTAGGGGTCAGATGAAATCTTCAAACTTTAAGGAAGAGTCATGAAAAGACTAAGGGGTCAGATGAAATCTTCAAACTTTAAAAGAGTCATCAGATTTCATCTGGCTCCTTCAGCTTTTTTTCGTTTGCTATTAGTAAGACTAAGGACTAAGGGGTCAGATGAAATCTTCAAACTTTAAGGAAGAGTCATGAGATTTCATCTGACCCCCTCAGCTTATCTGACCCCCTCAGCTTTTTTTCGTTTGCTATTAGTGTTTAGCGTAATTGCAAGTTATGTATTATTTGTAGAAATAGGACTTCCTCCTGTCAAATTAGGCAATAATGCTAAAGAAGCAAAACTGTTATTTCCCTTAGAATTTAGCATAACGCCTGATAGTTATTATCAAATGCTAAGTGAAGGATTTTTGAAAGGACAACTATCATTATCTATGCTCCCTGCGGCAAAACTTCTTAACCTTCCTGACCCTTATAATTCTTATCAAAATCAAGATTTTAGAATTGTTAAATTTTTTACGAAAGAAAATTATATCTATACTAGCTATTTAGCACATGATTTATCGTTATATCATAAAAAGTTTTACATGTATTTTGGCCCATTAGCTGCTGTAACCTTTTTTATCCCCATTAAATTGTTAACAAATTATTATCCTTCAGAATCTCTGGCCGTCATATTTTTTCTCACGCTGGGATTTATGATGCAATTTCTTTTGATTATAGAAATTAAAAGAAAATATTTTTCTAGCATTTCTGAACTATGGGTACTTGTCGCAGGATTATTATTAGGATTTGCTAATAATGCACCATTTCTAACAAGAGGAATTTTCTATGAAGTTGCAATTGCCTCCGCATACTGCTCTACAAGTTTTGCAATTTATTTTCTTTATAACATAATTACTAATAATCAAAAAATCAGGGACATCATTTTATTTAGTTTATTTATTTCATTAGCAGGAGCAGGACGTCCTCATTTTATTTTTCTATCTTTGCTATTAATTCCCAGCTTAATTATCTATTTTTTTAAAACGTCTACTCGTAATCGTTTCTACACATTTAGCGCCGCGTTAATCTTGCCAGCATTATGTGTGGGATCTCTATTGGGGATGTATAATTATCTGAGATTTGGTTCCATTTATGAATTTGGACAAAACTATACGCTGTTGGCTTCAGCTGAGTTCGGAGGAGGCGATTCTCCTCTATTTCCTTCAGAAATTATTAGAAATATGACTAATAGATTTTATTCTTATTTTTTTCAACCCTATCATCTTGATTATTTTGATTTCCATTACAACTTGATCAATCTCACATCCGGTTATGTGGGATACCATATAGCCGGGGTTCTTTGGACTGCTCCTGTTATTATTTTTGTTATTTTTCTTCCTAAATTAATTTTAGTCAATTTTAAAAAGAAAGATAAAGACATTCTTCCATTGCTTCATTTTTTAATTTTCTTCAGCATTATCCCCGTGGCAATAATCTCATTTTTATTACTCATAAATAGCGCATGCCAACGGTATATAACAGACTTTATTTCATATCTCATTATTTTGGCCATTATATCTATATGGCTATTAAAAGATTCAGCTCTCTCCAAAAAATATCACCAACATCTGCAAGCATTATTTATATTACTTGCCAGTATCAGTATTATTGTTTGTTATAGACATGGTTTATATATGCAGCATGCGGCAGCTTAGAGCTTAGGGGTCAGATAAAATATTACAAGAGTATGTAGGGATGACGGAAATCCCGGATTTTCGCAACGCTCAATCCGGGCTACATCCTTTTTGAGAGTTTAACTTAAACGCTCTAACGCCATCGCTTCTGCAATTTCACTAGTCGGTCTATTTTCAAATTTTGCTCTTTCGTATATTTCAGTCAAAGTATAATAAATATCGCTGATTTGCTGTTCAGCTTTATTCACATCAGCATGATCATAAATGACTGCAACATGAATTAATCCACCTGCATTAATTAAAAAATCGGGTGCATATAATATTCCACGCTCATGCAGAGCCATACCATGTAAGTGATGTGCGAGTTGGTTATTCGCAGAGCCAGCGACTATTTTTACTTTTAATCGTTTGATATTTACTAAATTTAAAACGGCACCTAATGCACAAGGTGCAAACACATCCGCTTCTACATCATAAATAGTTTCAGGTGCACACACACTGACACCGAACTCATCTACACAACGTTGTAACGCAACTGGATTTACATCACACATTGTCAATCGCGCACCTAGTACATGTAATTCTTTTGCGAGATAATATCCAACATGACCCGCACCTTGAATAGAAACATGAACGCCTTCCAGTGTGTCTCTGCCCATTTTAAACTTCACTGAAGCCTCTATTGCACGTCTTACACCAAAAGCCGTTTGGGGTGAAGGATCACCGGCATTTCCTGAGGTATTCGTGCAAGTCACAAAGTTGGTCTTACGTGCAATAATATCCATATCTGACGCACTGGTTCCGCTGTCAACAGCAGTAATATAACGTCCACCTAACTCTTGTACAAAATTACCAAAAGCTTCAAAGAATGCCACTCTATCTTTAATGATTTTTTTTGGCATCATGATGACGGCTTTAGCTCCGCCGTGTGCAAGATTATTAATGGCAGATTTGTAACTCATCATTTGTGCTAAGCGTAATGCATCTTCTAATGCATCGTCTGTTGTTGCATAACGCGCTAGCCTGCAACCCCCTATAGCAGGGCCACGATTTAAATTATGAATGGCAACAATTGCACGTAATCCAGTAGCATGATCAAACTTCATATGCACATCGCCAAAATGAAGTATTTCTGCATAGCGACAAAGCCTGTCAAAACCCGTGTGATGTGATTTAGGTGTTTCTCTTTGCATAACAGCTCCCTTAGTCGGTTCTAGCACTTCCATCGCAATGCCCTCGTCATAATATTTAATACGCATAGATAAAAGAGAGACTGTATCATATTGCATGTAGGTTATGAATTCTCTTGCATAATTATGCGATTAAATTTTATTGTAAAGACACCACCAAATTGAGTAATGATCTCATGACTACATATTTTAATAACTATGATTTGATTGCAAAACAAATTGTGCAGCATGTTGACAAAAACGTTGTAATTGGTGTGCCATTAGGTATAGGAAAACCCATAGGGGTAATAAATGCCTTATATCGTTTAGCATTAAACGATACATCCATCTCTCTCACTATCTTAACAGCCCTTACCTTAACACGGCCTAAACCACGTGAAGGCTTAGAAAAACTTTTTCTCGAGCCTATTTTAGAAAAAATTTTGGGTGATTATGAAGATCCGCTTTATGAAGAAGTGCGTGTAAAACAACAATTACCCAACAACATAAAGATTATTGAATTTTTTTTAACGTCTGGAGATTATTTAAATAATGCAAAAGTTCAGCAAGATTACATTAGTACAAATTATACTAGTGTAGTGGCTGATACCATACATCACTCTATCAATGTGATCGCTCAGCAAGTTGCACATTCGGCACAAGAAACGAATGAATACAGTTTAAGCTGCAATACAGATTTATTTCTTGATGTTGTACATCATCTCAAACAAGAAGAAGAGCACGGAAAAAAAGTGTGTATTGTTGCTGAAGTGAATTCTAATCTTCCTTTTATGTTAGGTGATGCAATAATAAAAGCGGAACAATTTACTGATATCGTTGACACAAAAAAATATAGATCGCTCTATGCCATACCCAAGGCTGAACTTTCACTGCAAGATTTTTTTATTGGTTTATATAGCAGTACATTAATCAAAGATAATGGCTCTTTACAAATAGGCATAGGAAAACTAGGCGATGCATTAACGAACGCGCTTATATTGCGGCATAAAGATAATGCGTTATATCAAGATATTCTGACACGATTACAAGTTCACGAAAAATTTGGAGACGTGATCACAGAAGCTGGCGAACTAAATACTTTTGAACAGGGTTTATATGCCTCTACAGAAATGTTAAGTGATAGCTATCTCCATCTGTACCATAAAAAAATTTTAAAGAAACATGTATATGATCATGTAGGTTTACAGCAATTATTAAATACTCGACAAATTACAGAAATTGTTACACCTGACTTTCTCGATATCCTTCTGAAAAACAAAATTATCAATTCTCCATTAACTGAAAATGATGTTGAATTTTTGCAAACATTTGGAATTATAAAATCAGATATACGTTATGACCAAAGTCATCCTATTTTACCGACTGAAAAACTCATCGCTGCCCATTTAGGAAAGACGCTTACATCTGGAAAAATTCTTCATGCAGGATTTTTTATTGGCAGCACTGACTTTTATCAGCAATTAAGAAATTTACCCGCAGCAGAATTGCAACAATTTGACATGACAAGAATTTCCAAAACAAACACTATGTGGTCAGAAAAATTAGGTCCACTGCAACGCATAGATGCACGCTTTGTGAATGCATCCATGATGTTTACATTAGAGGGCAGCATTATTTCAGACGGTCTTAAAGACTGGCAAGAAGTCAGCGGAGTAGGGGGACAATTTGACTTTGCTGTTTTGTCACAAGAACTCCCACTGGCGAGATTCATTATCAATTGTCATAGCACTAGAGTCGCTAAAGGCAAGGTGACATCGAATGTGTTATGGGAATATCCTAACATTACTTTACCGCGTAATTTACGCGATATCATCATTACTGAATATGGAATTGCTGATTGTCGCAGCAAAACCGATGCAGACATTATTAAAAGTATTTTAAATATTACCGATTCACGCTTTCAGGAAGAATTATTAAAAACAGCGAAAAAACACGGAAAAATAGCATCCGATTATGAAATTCCAAACGCTTTTCAAAATAACACGTTGAATGCGTTGCAGCCTATTTTAAAAGAGCTGCAAGCAAAAGGGATATATAAGCCCTATCCTTTTGGAAGTGAATTAACGCAAGATGAACAAGTCATAAAAAATGCATTACTCTATTTAAAAAATAGCAGTAAGCTGAAATTAATCACCACACTCATACAAGCATTATTATTTTTTCAAAACGATACTCGCTATGAAAATTATTTAGCAAGAATGAAACTCAAGAATCCAACGAGTATTAAAGATTTTATAAATAAAAAATTATTAAAGTTTTTGATATATCGCGTCATAACAAACTAATTCATGGGGTGAACTCTTAAAAATGAGTAGAACGCCCCCTCTCTTCCCGTGCTTTTTGCGGGAGGAGAGGGTTGGGGAGAGGAGGGTTAAGACTTCCTTGTACAATGATTTAAAAAAATTATAAATACATTTTTTGGGAAATGAGACTGTAAAAATATTGTAGCATCAATAACATTTAAATATGAAATTTAAGCCCTCCTCTCCCCTGTCCTCTCCTCCCGCAAAAAGCACGGGAAGAGAGGGGGCGTTCTATTCATTTTCAAGAGGCCTAATATTTATGGGTAAGGCTATACGCTTAACGATGTTTGCGAATTTTTTTAATTGTCTGAATTTGCGCAATCGCTTCCGCTAGTTCAGCAGTGGCTTTTGCAAAATCAACTTGTGAGTTTTGATTTGCTAGCGCTTTCTCTGCATTTTCTTTTGCGATTATCGCAGCAGCTTCATCTATATCATCAGCACGCTGAGCGGTATCAGCTAATACAGTGACGACAAAAGGCTGCACTTCAAGCATGCCGCTAGAAACATAAAATATTTCTTCTTTGTTATTAGGAAGCATAGCGCGTATGTTTCCTGGCTTTAGTCCTGTTAACAAAGGAGCATGGCCTGGAAAAATTCCCAGCTCGCCTGCTTTACCTGTCACAGAAACACTTTCTACGTGACCTGAAAAAATTTCTTTTTCAGCACTCACAATATCTAGTCGCATAGTTTGAGTCATAATAATTTACTTAATAAAGTCTCTATTAAAGTGTCTTGGCTTTCTCGATAGCTTCATCGATAGAACCAACCATATAAAATGCTTGTTCAGGTAAATGATCAAACTCACCATCAACAATGCCTTTAAAGCCGCGTATTGTTTCTTTAATAGGAACATAACGACCTGGCGTACCCGTAAAGACTTCAGCAACGAAGAAAGGTTGTGACAAGAAACGCTGAATTTTACGTGCGCGTGTCACTGTGAGCTTATCGACTTCTGACAACTCATCCATACCTAAAATTGCGATAATATCTTTTAATTCTTTGTAACGTTGCAATGTTCTTTGCACAGCGAGTGCAGTGTCATAATGTTCTTGACCCACAATCAAAGGATCTAATTGACGGCTGGTAGAATCTAACGGATCAATAGCAGGATAAATTCCAAGCTCAGCAATTTGACGTGATAACACAACAGTTGCATCTAAGTGCGCGAACGTTGTTGCAGGTGAAGGATCCGTTAAATCGTCTGCTGGTACATAAACCGCTTGTACTGAGGTGATAGAACCTTTTTTGGTAGAGGTAATACGTTCTTGCAAGGTTCCCATTTCTTCAGCCAACGTAGGTTGATAACCTACAGCAGAAGGAATACGACCTAGCAATGCGGAGACTTCCACACCGGCTAATGTGTAACGATAAATGTTATCAATAAAGAGCAATACGTCACGGCCTTCATCACGGAAACTTTCAGCAATTGTTAAACCTGTTAATGCAACGCGTAAACGATTTCCTGGTGGTTCATTCATTTGACCATAAACCAGAGATACTTTATCCAATACTTTGGATTCTTTCATTTCTAGATAAAAATCGTTACCTTCACGAGTACGTTCACCCACTCCAGCAAACACTGAGTAACCACTGTGTTCTAGCGCAATGTTACGAATCAATTCCATCATGTTGACGGTTTTACCTACGCCTGCACCACCGAACAATCCGACCTTACCACCTTTTGCAAAGGGACAAACTAAATCGATAACCTTAATACCGGTTTCTAATAATTCTTCAGAAGCTGCTTGCTCATCATAGGATGGCGCTGCACGGTGTATAGGTAAGAGCTTATCAGAATCAATAGGGCCTGCTTCGTCAATTGGATTCCCGAGCACATCCATGATACGACCCAATGTTGCTTTGCCCACTGGCACAGAAATAGGTTCGCCTGTATTTGCAACTGTCAGACCACGACGTAATCCATCAGTGGTACCCATTGCAATAGTACGCACAATTCCATCACCTAATTGTTGCTGCACTTCAAGAATCAAATTTCCTTCATCGACTTTGAGCGCATCATAAATTTTAGGCACTGCATCCCGAGGAAACTCTACGTCTACAACTGCACCGATGATTTCTGCGACTTTACCAATACTCATGCTCTCTACCTCTTTTGAAAACTCATAATTTTTTTTTCGTGCCACGTTTAGACCCTCATCCGCCCTGCGGGCACCTTCTCCCACCGCAAAATCTTCGCTTGGGCACGTGCCACGTAAAGACCCTCATCCGCCCTGCGGGCACCTTCTCCCACCGCAAAAAGCGCGGCGGGAGAAGGGAAGTAGTCACGGCTATATAACTGATGCACCTGCAACAATTTCTGATAATTCTTGTGTAATCGCTGACTGACGTGCTTTGTTATAAACTAATTGAAGATCATCTATTAAATCTGCCGCATTATCTGTAGCACTTTTCATTGCAACCATACGAGCCGCTTGCTCACTGGCTAAATTTTCTATAATGCCACGATAAACTTGCGCTTCTATGTAACGCATTAATAATTGATCTAACAAAATTTTTGCATTATCAGGTTCATATAAATAATCCCAATGATGTTTTAACTTTTCATCTGTGCTAGCAACTATAGGTAACACTTGTTGTATAGTTGGTTTCTGACTCATAGTATTTACAAATTCGTTAGAACATAAGTACAAAGCATCAATGCGATTATCTAAATAAGCATCTAACATCACTTTGACTACACCTATCAAATCTTTTATTTCAGGCGCATCACCCAAGTGTTCAGCGTGACCTAACACAGCACCACCTACACGTTTGAAAAATGCTGTTCCTTTACTTCCGACTAAAGATAAAGAAACTTCTACGCCTTTAGCTTTCCATGCTTTTATGTCAGTCACTACGGTCTTTAACAAATTAATGTTTAAGCCGCCACACAAACCGCGATCTGTTGTCACTACGATATAACCTACTTTATTTATAGGTCGTGATTGCAAATAAGGGTGCTGATATTCAGAAGTCGATCTTGCTAAGTGACTAATGACTTGCAAAATTTTCTGCGCATAAGGTTTTGCACGTTGCATACGCTCTTGTGCTTTACGCATTTTACTGGCTGCAACCATTTCCATTGCGCGCGTAATTTTTTGCGTATTCTTAATGCTTTGAATTTTAGTGCGTACTTCTTTTGCTATCGCCATGAATAACTACTCTTACCAAGTTTGCGTTTTTTTAAACGTTTCAAGAATGCTTTTCAATGTCTTAGCAATGTCTTCACTGTAATCACCGGTATTGAGTTTTGCTAAAAATTCACTGTGATTACTGCGTATAAAGCCTAACAAAGCATGCTCGAAGTCTGCTAATTTTAGTAATGTAACGTCATCCATAAAACCTTGATCTACAGCAAACAATACGATAGCCATATCACCCACAGACATAGGGGAATATTGTTTTTGCTTCATCACTTCAGTAATACGTTGGCCACGTTCTAATTGCTTACGTGTTGCTTCATCTAAATCGGATGCAAATTGTGAGAACGCAGCTAATTCACGATATTGCGCAAGTGCTAAACGCACACCACCGCCCAATTTTTTAATGGATTTAGTTTGTGCTGCACCACCCACACGAGACACAGACAACCCTGCGTTAATTGCTGGGCGTATGCCAGAATTAAATAAGCTGCTTTCTAAAAATATTTGTCCATCTGTAATCGAAATAACGTTAGTGGAAACGAATGCAGATACGTCACCTGCTTGAGTTTCAATAACAGGAAGTGCTGTCAACGAACCGGTTTTACCTTTCACTTTGCCTTCTGTCATACGCTCAACATATTCAGCGTTAACACGCGCAGAACGTTCTAATAAACGGGAATGCAAATAGAAAATATCGCCAGGATAAGCTTCGCGTCCTGGTGGTCTGCGTAGTAATAAAGAGATTTGTCTATATGCCCATGCTTGTTTGGTCAAATCATCATAAATGATCAGTGCATCTTCACCTTTATCACGGAAGTATTCGCCCATCGCACAACCTGCATACGGTGCAACGAATTGTAACGCTGCTGCTTCTGCTGCAGATGCAACGACTATGATAGTGTGAGCTAACGCATTATGATCTTCTAACTTACGAACCACTGCAGCAACAGATGAGGCTTTTTGTCCTATCGCTACATAAATACATTTTACGCCGGTATCACGTTGATTAATGATGGTATCGATTGCAATTGCGGTTTTACCGGTTTGTCTATCGCCAATAATTAATTCACGTTGTCCACGTCCGACTGGCACCATGGAGTCGATAGACTTCAAGCCTGTTTGTAAAGGCTGAGAAACTGGCTGACGAGAAATCACACCGGGTGCAACTTTTTCAACGGGGGAACTAAACGGTGTTTCTATAGGACCTTTTCCATCTATAGGCGCACCTAACGCATTTACGACACGGCCTAATAAGGCTTCACCTACTGGTACTTCTAAAATACGACCTGTACATTTTACTGTTTGGCCTTCAGCTAAATTATCTGTACGACCTAATACAACGGCGCCCACAGAATCACGTTCTAAGTTTAAGGCCATACCATATGTATTACCGCCAAACTCAATCATTTCACCTTGCATAACATCATCAAGTCCGTGTATACGCACAATACCGTCTTTCAAACTGACGATAGTCCCTTCAGTGCGTGCTTCAGATACAATGTTGAATGTTTCTATGCGGGCTCTAATAAGCTCGCTGATTTCTGATGGATTAAGCTGCGTATGTTGCATAATTTAATACCTTAAAAAGAGTCTAGTAATCGTGTTAACTTTCCACGCACGGAGCCGTCAATAACCATATCGCCAGCTCGAACAATAACACCGCCCAGCAACGTTGGATCAATCTGGTAGCTCAGTTCAACTTGGCGCTCAAAGCGTTTCGTGAGGGCTTTTGTGAGTTTTTGTTGGTAGGCTTTATCGAGTTCTACTGCGGAGACAACTTCTGCATTCAATGTTTTTTCTTGTGTTGCTAATGAAGTTTTAAAAAGCATTGCAATATCAGGCAAAGCAACTAAGCGATTATTCTCGGCTAACAGCCAAATAAAATTTTGCATTTGCGTATTTAATACAGGCTTTAAGATGTCACAGAATAAATCTTTCAATTGTTCTGTGCTGACTTGTGGATTACATAATAGCTGCATAACAGAGGCATCTGCTGCTATATATGCGGCTTTTTCTAACATCACATTCCAATTAGAAAAATCTTTTGCGGACGCTGCATATTCAAATGCAGCAGCAGCATAAGGTCTTGCTATCGTTGTCATTTTTCCACTATTCATCATAATTCAGCTACAAAGTCATCTAACAAATTAGCTTGCGTAGTTGCATCCAAATTTCTTTTTATTACTTTTTCAGCACCAGCAATTGCTAAGCCCGCCAATCTCAAACGTAACTCTTCTTTTGTTCGGCTGACATCTCTCGCAAACTCTTCATGAGCTTGTTCAAGTATACGTTTGCCTTCTACGCGAGCATCTTCTTTTGCTTCATCGACTAGCTGCACAGAACGTTTATGAGCAAGATCTATTATGTGTGCAGCATCACTCTTAGCAACACGGACGATATCTAATGCTTTATGTTCAGCAAGCTCAAGTTCGCGTTTAGCACGCTCCCCAGCTTCTAATCCATCAGCAATCTTTTTTTCACGTTCGCTGATTGCGCTAGTAATAGGCGGCCACACATATTTCATGGTGAACCAGACCAAGATGATAAAAGTAATCAACTGACCTAATAAGGTTGCATTAATATCCATCCCACATCCTCACTTGTTAAACTTTAGCTAACTGCAGGTTTTGCTGCATTCACAACAGCGGTTAAGAATGGGTTGTTTGCAAAAAATAAATATAAGCCCATTACGATAGAGATAGCTGCAAACGCGTCAACTAAACCTGCCATTAAAAACATACGCATCATCAACATAGGTGTTAATTCAGGTTGTCTTGCAACACCTTCTAAAAATTTTCCACCCAATATACCGAAACCTATACCTGTTCCTAGCGCAGCTAAACCAATTAATAAGCCTGCAGCAACAGCACTAAAACCTTGCACTTGGGCAATAAGACTTGCAACTTCCATCTAACTTCTCCTCAAAAAAACCAATAAAATTTAAACTTTTTTCTACACTGCACTGCAACAACTAATGTTTATCGTGTGCCATGCTTAAATAAACTATAGTTAACATCATGAAAATAAACGCTTGTATGGTGATAATAAGAATATGAAATATGGCCCATATTCCACCTGGCAGCCACTGAGCCCACCAAGGTAATAAAGCAATTAATATAAATACCAATTCACCTGCAAACATATTTCCAAAGAGCCGCAACGCTAAAGACAAAGGTTTTACAAACTCTTCGACTAAGCGAAAGATAACATTCAAAGGAAATAAGTATGCACCAAAAGGTTTAGTTAAAAATTCACGGCCTAAGTGCCAACCTTTGATAACAAAATTATAAAAAACGATTAATGCAAAGATGGTAATAGACATAGCAAATGTCATATTAGGATCAGCAGTGGGCACACTTTTAAAATGTGGCATACCTAAAGGCGCTACAGCTCTAGGTAAAAAATCCACTGGGAGTAAGTCCATGAGATTCATCATGAACACCCACAAGAATATGGTTAAAGCTAATGGTGCAATCAGTTTGCTGGTTCCATGATAGGAATCACGCACTGACTTATCGACAAAGTTTAAAATGATTTCAACAAAATTTTGTAATCTACCAGGAACACCTGCCGTCGCTCTGACTGCAACAAAACGCATTATTAATATAATGAATAATCCGGTAACTAATGAAATGATAAAAGTATCTAAATTAAGTGTCCAAAATCCATCACTACCCAATGACATTGTTTTTAAATTTAACGTCAAATGGTTTAAATGATGCTGAACATATTCGGCAGTGGTCAGTGCTTCTGTAGTCATAGTCCCACCTTTCCTTCTTGTGCGATAAACACCATCGAAATTACCCAAAACCCAATAATTGCTGCTATATACCCACTTAATGCCGGCAAAACTAGCACTGGCAAATACTTAACGATAAAGACAAATAGTATTGCCCCTGAGAATAATTTAAGCGCTTCTCCTACGCTAAAACTGATAATAAATTGCTTTGCTGCTCGCGCATGGGTATTAACAAACACGCGGCGTACGAATATAAAATTCGGCAAACAATAAGCTATTCCACCTAACAAAGCTGAAGATCCACTTTGTATGCCTTGCAACAACCAAATGCTTGCTAATCCGGTCACTACTGCCAATTGCCAAAAAATCAGCATGTAGGCTTTAGCCTTCATTGAATTATTTTTCATCAAGATTAAGCTTTCACATTGGTGATCCGGAGATAGGGGCGGAGTATAAAGACTTTTTATGGGCACTGCAATGCACTAATCATTTTTTCTTGTGATCCGCCATACTATGGCAACGTGAGTAACAAGCAGATACAATATGGCCCAGAAAATAACATATCTGTCGTATCAGGATACCCTCAATGGCACATGAAGATGATGATGATGATGATGATGATGATGATGACTTGCCCCCACCAGAAGCCCCTGAACACTTTAGAACATTACCTCTAACAGATTGGCTCACTATTGCCGCAATTCAAAATCCTGGTGATGCATACGCTCGTTATCTCACCCTGCATGCACGGCGAGCAACTTATCAGCTCAGTTTTTTTAATGACATGGCTCAACTTGCTAGGCTAGCAAGCTATATTCGACCTAGCAAACATTTCGCCTCGAACGAAGCAGCTGTACTTGCTTTGAGAGAACATTTTGATATGTTATTAGCAGATCACAGGCTAAATAATCAAAATTCACAGACCCCATCACTAAGCCCTAGTCCAAATTAACCAACTTGAAAATACTCTAACAACTTATCCAATTCTGTGATGTTGCTGTATTGTATTACCAGCTTACCCTTACCTTTTGCGTTGCAATGAATCACCACAGGCAAGCGTATACGATGTGTTAAATCTTGTTGTAAACGTTTAATGTCTGGATCTACAGGCTTAGTCATGGACTGAACCAATTCAGAAGGTAATTGCATACGTCTTACCAATTCTTCGGTTTCTCGTACGGACAATCCTTTCGCAATAATAATTTCAGCTGCATCAAGTTGTAATTTATTATCTAATGTGAGCAATGCACGCGCATGCCCCATTTCCAAATCGCCTATCTCCAGCATCGCTTTTACATCTTCGTTCAGTGCTAATAAACGTAATAAATTACTCACGGTGGCGCGGGATTTACCGACTGCATCCGCGACTTGTTGATGCGTCATAGAGAATTCTTCTAATAAACGCTGCAGCGCCATAGACTCTTCAATAGGATTTAAACTTTCACGTTGAATATTTTCGATTAATGCTATTGCAACAGCTGCTTCATCAGGAATATCGCGTATCAATGCTGGAATTTCAGTTAACCCTGCCATTTGTGCAGCACGCCATCGGCGTTCTCCCGCAACAATTTCATAACGGCCGCTTGCGATTTGACGCACTACTATAGGTTGAATAATGCCTTGTGCTCTAATTGAGTTAGCTAATTCTTCCAGTGCTTCAGGATCCATACCGCGTCTAGGTTGGTATTTTCCTCTTTGAATAACATCAACTGATAATTTTGCAAGCGTATCGGCAGCATGTTCATTACCAACAGATTGAGCAGAATTAGAGAATGAGCCTATTAATAGCGCATCTAATGACTTGCCTAACCCACGTTTTTTAACCATCTGAGTATCCTTGAAGAGCAACGATGAAAATATCGTTACATCTTAATCAATCAGCGTGTTAACTGCCAGAGACGATTGCACAATCACTTAATATTTTGTTAAGAATTTTGGCCTAAGCTTATTCAGTTCTATATGAAAGGGTAGGTTATAACAGGAGTTTGCCTATGTTCACTTTCGACCAAAATAAACTTATTGAAAAGCTCAATGAATACCTGTCAAACAAAAAAAGCCTTACAAAATTACCTCAGGGTTATTGCCATGGACTATCACTGCTGTGGCTGCATCACATGTCCCTGCGCACAGAAAGTTCTTTTTACCAGCTCGTAATAGACATTATTTCACTTCCTTTAAGTCAGTACACTCCTTTTGAAAATCGCATAGACGAATTCATAGCACGCATAGAATGGCTGCAAAATGCTAACGATTACGATAACCAACTAGAACAATTTGATGTAGAAAAACTACTTGAAGTGCCTCACAAAATTTCATTCTCAGGCGTGTTTAATCACCGTGACTTAAATAGGCTGTTAAAATCTATTCTTGATTCTGAAAAAATGATTTGTTTATCTGGAATAGATCATAGCATAGGGATTTATTGTCGTGATGAGAAATATTATATATATGACCCCAATTATGTGAGTGGTAAAGCAAAAATTTTTTCAAGCATTAAAAGTTTAACTGATGAAATTTTTCTTACGTATCTTTCCATAAATAAAAAACCCTCACCCACGTTATCACTTTTTTTCAATATTGCTACTCACCATGTCACAGAAAATAGCTTAGATGAAATAGAAATAAAAAAACAACTCACCGATTCTTACGCACAGTTAAATAGAAAAGACGCACTTGGCAATAATTCTCTACACCTTGCCTCAGAAAACAATGACATCCATGCAATTCACATGCTTTTAAAAAATGGTGTGAATGTTAATATGCCCAATTTAAATCAGGAAACTGCTCTTTTCACTGCTGTAAATTATTCTCGCTATGACGTTGTAAATCTTTTATTAACACATGGCGCTCAGGTTAATGCCATTAACATACATCATAAAATCTCCTTGCATTATGCAGCAGAAAACAATGATTTGGAAATTGCTGAAACATTATTACAACATAATTCTCTAGTCGACCACGCTGACAAAAGCAACAAAACACCATTAGTCTATGCAGTAGAACAAAATCATATCCTTATTATTAAAACGTTAATAGCAAATAACGCAAACCCCTTACATCTTATCGATAAAGATAATTGTATTTTATCATTAGCCTTATCTAAAAAAAGATGGGATGCCATTCTTTTTTTATTAATCAATATAAAAAATATAAATCAAATTTCTAATGCTCTTATAACTGAAATAGCAGCACATGAAAAAAATATTCGAGCAATTTACAAAATAAAAGAAAAATTTTTTAGCCCTAAAAATCAACTGCACTTAAGCCGCATGATAACAGAATTATGTCCTGCTCCTGCAGAAGAAAAAATTTCAGTCCTTTCATCAAGTGCCATGATAGATATACCAGCAACTACTGAAGACGTTTCAAATAATTTTTCCAACCCTACTAGCACTTATTCATATGGTTTTTTCTCATTAACCCATAGCGTAACAAAGTTAAAAGAAAATATTATTTCAGCAACAAGTTATTTGGGATTTAAAATGCATTAAACAAGCGAAGACCAACCTTCAGTGAGCGGGGTCCTGACGCTGCAGGTATCCCACCGTGCTCGCAAGCTCCGCGCGGTGGGAGCCCTCCATTCCGCGCCACCCCGGGAATTGACTGAGGTAACTTTTTTAAAAATCTTAAAAGCATTAATTTGATACTTGTATGCAATAATGCTTTTTTGTAGCTCGGACTAAGCGTAGCGAGTCCGGGAATTAACAGTGGCAACTCATAGGTATTTCATTCAATGAATAGTTACTTATTTTCAGGCTTAGCATGATAGAATCACGGTAAATCAACCCAATAGTAAGTGCGCACTCATGACCAGTATTATTTCTCATGCTATAAAAGATCCTGTACACGGCACTATGCAATTTAGCACAGCCGAAGATAACTGGATCAAACCTTTTATAGACAGCCCCAACTTTCAACGATTAAGACATATCAAACAATTAGGCATGGGCGATTATATTTTCCCAGGGGCAGTTCACACTCGCTTTAATCATTGTTTAGGCTGCTGTTATGTCGCCAGTCAAATCTCACAAAAAATTGGGCTGCCTGATGAAGAACGTCAGTTAGTTATTATCGCATGCTTATTACACGACATAGGTCATGGTCCTTTTTCTCATACCTTCGAAGATATCTTTCATCATAAATTAATTCGACATGAAGCATGGACACCCTTTTTTCTCGCTGATTTTCGCAAGCCTGAATTTTTTGAAAAATATAATAAACGTAATCCTAAATTTCCATTAACACTAGAAAAGTTCACTCAGATTGAAGAAATGATTATGCATAAATCCACTGTAAAACGTGTGTTAGCAGATATTGTTTCCTCACAACTTGATTCAGATAGATTAGATTATTTATTGCGTGACAGTCACTTCTGTGGTGTTAGTTACGGACAATATGATTTTCGTTGGATGTTAAATTGCATGACCATGGTGGATTCACATTATGGCCCGCGTTTAGGTATCACGCATAAAGGAATTGGTGTAGTAGAACATTATTTAATGGCTAGACGTTTAATGACTCGCAACATTTATCACTACCAAAAAAAATTAGCGTTAGAATTTTTTCTCATACAATTACTGATTAATTTAGCAGAAAGCATAGATCATCATCCCGCTTATAGCGAATTAAAAACGACGAGACTAGGAAAATTTTTAATTCAAGCAAATCACTTCAATGAAAAAATTAAATTATCCGACAACACTGAAAAATTTAAAGAAGAATTTTTAACTGCAAATTATGCTGATTATCGTGAACTGTGTGATTATGATATTTTTGCAATTATGAAACAGTTATCTGCTACAAATGATAATCACGCTTCAGCACAAATTGCGAGACGAATTGAATACCGTGATATGCCAAAAATTATTCGTCTAGATTACGTAGACATAAAAATTGCTGAAGAAATGTTAACAGACTTTAAACTTTCACATACCAAGACTATTCAAGACTGGCAAATTGCGCTTATCAAAAACCCTCATCAATCTTATACAATAGAAGAAGATCCTATTTTAGTGGTTAATGAAACTGGACAAGTGAAACCCATTAACGAAATGTCTCTTATGATAAATGCTATCTCTGATAAATTTGAAAATACGGCTTTTCTTTGTATAGACAGCCTTATTATCGATAATCCAAACATTAAAAACATCATTGCAAAGCTCACGGAAAAATTTGGATAAGAGTTGTAACCTATTACTCTATTTGATACATTCGTGACCCAAAAAAATTAGGAGAGGGGACATTCCATGCCATTTGCAAAAAATCGCGCTGAAAACATAGGTGCATTTAGTTACACCAAACTCAATGACGCAGTGACCGCCACCCCCATAACCACTAAAACAAAAATTGCCGTGCCCAAGCCTGCATTAACCAATAGCCGCATCACCTCAGTCGAAGAATTAACAGCAACACAACAAAATGATGAAGATGAAGCAACCCCATGCTGTTGTTTAGCTTTTTTTTCGAGGAAAAAAGTATCTCAACAGCCTCTCTTAATATCAGCAGATCATGATTTAAATCGAAGAAATCATAAATAGGCGCAACTTCTTGAAGCCCAACCCGGATTTTCGCTGCACTCAATCCGGGCTACACCCCTTGAACTAACTTGTGTATAATCCCCTTGTCCTTCTTTTTAGCAAAAGGTTATCAAGCCCATGTCTGTTAGTGTTGTGATTCTCGCCGCCGGCCAAGGCAAGCGTATGCATTCGGATTTGCCGAAAATTTTACATCGTTTAGCCGATAAACCCTTGTTGGAACATGTAGTTAATACCGCATCCTCACTACAGACCGCAGATGCGCCCATAGTCATATTTGGTCATGAAGGCGGCCAAGTACAGCATGCCCTTGCGCATCTTAATGTACATTGGGTTCCTCAAACTGAGCTGCTGGGCACAGGCCATGCAGTGCTTCAAGCTCTGCCGCTCATAGATAAAAACAGTCGTGTACTCATTCTGTACGGTGATGTTCCTCTGATCAGCACAGCCACTTTAAAAAATTTAATGGATACCACACCCAAAGATGCCATAGGCATACTCACGGCAGAAGTCCCTAATCCTCATGGATTCGGACGCATTATACGTGACAATCAAAATACTATTTCTAGCATCATCGAAGAAAAAGATGCGAGTGCCGAACAGCGTTTACTGAAAGAAATTAATTCGGGAATTTATCTTATCCCTGCACAACTTTTAAAAAAATGGCTGCCGCTATTACAAAATAATAATGCACAAAAAGAATATTATCTCACTGACATTATTGCGAACGCCGCCAAAGAAAATATTTCCATACACAGTTTACAGCCATTAATGCATGAAGAAATTTTAGGTGTTAATGATCGCGTACAATTAGCCACGCTGGAACGCATCTATCAAAAACAACAAGCAGAAAAATTAATGCGTAATGGTGTAACGTTATATGATCCTTCCCGCATAGATGTGCGCGGTGAATTAATGATAGAACAAGACACCACAGTTGATATCAATGTTATTTTTTCAGGGCATTGTAAAATAGGACATCACTGCACTATAGGCCCTAATGTGACTTTACATAATGTGATCATAGGAAATTATGTAGAAATCAAAGCTAACAGCGTGTTAGACGGTGCAGAAATTTCTGACCATTGTGTGATAGGACCTTTTGCACGCATACGTCCTGGCACAGAGCTCGCAACAAACACGCATGTCGGCAACTTTGTTGAAATAAAAAATTCCATCATAGGACAGGGCAGTAAAATAAATCATTTAAGTTATATAGGTGATAGCGATATAGGAAAACACGTCAATATAGGGGCGGGAACGATTACCTGCAATTATGACGGCGTCAATAAACATAGAACTGTCATTGGCGATTATGCATTTATAGGCTCTGATACACAGTTAGTCGCGCCCGTTTCTATAGGCACGGGAGCAACCATAGGCGCAGGCTCTACTATCACACGCAACGCGCCAGCTGACCAACTCACTATTTGTCGCAGCCAACAACGCAGCATTGAAAATTGGCAACGACCTAAGAAAAAGGAAATTTAATATGTGCGGTATCGTAGGCGCAGTATCAGAACGCAACATAGAAAGAATACTCATAGAAGGATTAAGACGCTTAGAATACAGAGGATATGATTCTGCAGGCGTTGCTGTTTTAAATACCCAAACACAATTACAAAGAGTGCGTGCCAAAGGTAAAGTCAGTGAATTAGAAAAAGCTTTACTGCTTACACCTCTGCAAGGGAACACGGGTATCGCACATACACGCTGGGCCACACATGGCGCTCCTGCTGAACACAATGCGCATCCATTAATGTCTGCGAATGAATTTGCTCTCGTACACAATGGCATTATAGAAAACTTTGCAGCTTTACGAGAAAAACTTATCAGCTTAGGTTATCAATTCACATCTGAAACTGATACCGAAGTGGTTGTTCACTTACTTCATTCTCATTTCAAGCTAACACCTGATCTGTTAACTGCAGTTAAAAATGCTGTTGCAGAATTAGAAGGCGCTTATGCGCTAGGCATACTTTCCACGCATGCACCACAACGTTTAATTGCAGTACGTCAAGGCAGCCCTCTGGTTATAGGCAAAGGCTTAGGCGAAAATTTTATTGCGTCCGATCCCTTAGCGTTATTTCCAGTGGCTCAACAATTTTATTACTTAGAAGACAATGACATTGCGGAAATCACAGCTGATCATATTAAAATTTATGCTGACAACACGCTGGTAGAACGTAAATTACATACCTTAGAAATCAATTGTGATGTCGTTGAGCGCGGTGAATATCGTCACTACATGAGCAAAGAAATTTACGAACAACCTCAAGCTATTGCTGCTTGTCTTGAAGGCCGTCTGTATAAAGATACCGTGCTAGATACTGCATTTGGTTTACAAGCTAAAGCGATATTCCCCAATGTGAGACACGTACATCTCGTTGCATGCGGAACCAGTTATCATGCAGCCATGGTTGCACGCTACTGGATAGAATCGATTGCTAAACTTCCTTGCACAGTCGAAGTCGCAAGTGAATACCGTTATCGTCATCCTGTTGTATTACCCGATACTTTATTTGTTTGTTTATCTCAATCAGGGGAAACGGCAGACACGTTAGCCGCACTGCGTTTAGCAAAATCCACAGGGTATCTCAGCACACTGGTTATTTGTAATGTGCCTAAAAGTTCTCTTGTACGCGAAGCTGAAATTAATTTTATGACTCGCGCTGGAATTGAAATTGGTGTTGCATCCACAAAAGCATTCACGACTCAATTAACGGCTTTATTTTTGTTAACGATAGCGTTAGGGCAACACAATCTATTATCTGCTGAACATGAAGCTCAGTTAATAAAACAATTACATGAATTACCTAAACTGATTAATGCGACTCTTGCACTCAATCCATTAATCGCAAAACTCGCAACGCATTTTGCCGATAAAAAACATTCTTTATTTTTAGGACGAGGCGCACTTTATCCTATTGCTTTGGAAGGCGCTTTAAAATTAAAAGAAATTTCCTACATACATGCTGAAGGATATCCTGCTGGTGAATTAAAGCATGGCCCACTCGCATTAGTAGACAAAGATATGCCTGTAATTGCCGTTGCACCCAATGATGAGCTACTTGAAAAAATAAAATCGAATCTGCACGAAGTGAGCGCTAGAGGCGGGGAGTTATTTATATTTAGCGATAATATCAGCACCCTCAATGAAAAAGCGCCTGGCATGCATGTCATCGAAATGCCTGCTATGGATCCTGCACTGGCACCTATAGTGTATACGATTCCCTTACAATTATTGGCTTACCATGTCGCTGTATTAAAAGGGACGGATGTAGATCAGCCCAGAAATCTTGCTAAATCCGTCACTGTGGAATAAATATAGCCTTTCTGCGCAAACAGCTGCCTCATTATTTTGCTATACTATAAGACTAGCAAGCAATAATAATGAGGGGCGCCATGCTTAAGCGAGGTATGCTTCACTTATCTGAAAAAACAAAAAATATTCTTGCTATCCTCTGCAAAATTGCTCTTATTGAAATAGGCTGTGAAGCCTTGATTATGTACCTGCTTCTTCCACCTCTTGAGGCGTATCTATCTTCCTCTATGCTAGACCTAGTGGATCCTCTATTGCTCGCTGTTATGACAGCGCCTCTAATTGCTTTCTTTGTTATTAATCCTTTTATCGTTTCTGAAACACATTTAATTAATAAACTTAAACATGCTTCAACACGTGATTCACTCACTGGCCTTTATAACCGCGGCGTATTAAATGATGCATTAAATCAGATTCTATCTGAATTTAATCAAAATTCTGATCAGGGTTATGCACTTCTACTCATTGATCTCGATAAGTTTAAACAAGTTAATGACACACTAGGTCATAATGCTGGTGATGAATTACTGATTAATATGGCGGCTAGATTACACGCTGTCTGTAATGAAACGGATTTAATTTGCAGAATCGGCGGTGATGAGTTTGCCATCATTCATACTTACCCCAGAGGAGCACCTGGCTACACACAACTTGCTAAAAGAATCACTAATAGCATGTCAGATCATTTTACCCTCAGTGGAGTCAGATATTCAGCCGGCTTAAGCATAGGTTACACAGAAGTCTCCAGTAAGCATAAGACTGCTGTTTCCATTCTATGTGATGCAGACATTGCACTCTATCAAGCAAAAATTGACAGCGTAGTACGTATAAAGCAATTTGACAGCCGCATGAAGGATGCAACAGATAAGCTTTTTAAAATATCGCAAGATATTAAAAATTCTATCACCAACAACGAACTATCTGTTCATTACCAACCTATAGTCGACATATTCTCAAAAAAAATGATTGGTGCTGAAGCATTGTTACGATGGCATCATCCACTGTACGGTGAAGTGGTGCCTGATTTTTTTATTCCCATTGCTGAAAGTAACGGGTTTATTTGTGACTTATTCAAATTTTTATTATCGTCAGTGTGTCAACTACATAAAGAATTAGCAAATAGCATGGACGACGGTTTTTATATATCGATTAATATTTCTGGATCACAATTTAAATATAGCAACATTCAAGATGACTTTTACAGCACGATTAAATCCTATGATTTAAAACCCCATCAATTCAGGCTGGAATTAACAGAGTCTTCCTTCATTGATTATCAATCGCATATAAGCGGCTCGCTGAGTGATATGGTGAATAAAGGGTTTTTATTTTTTTTAGATGACTTCGGTACAGGTTTTAGTTCAATCAGTTCATTATATCAATTGCCCTTTAGCGCAATTAAAATTGATCGATTTTGTGTGCGAGATATTAATAAAGATCCCTATTCTCGACGGCTGTTTGATGGAATAGTGAATCTGACACGTACCGTAGACATTCCTGTAATAGTTGAAGGGATAGAAACAGTAGACCAGCATGACTATATCAAAAGTTTAAACCTTCACTTTGCACAAGGATTTTATTATTCAAAACCATTATCCGTTGAAGATTTTCATCAATTTATTGCCGATACTATACTGTTAGGGAAAGCCTCACAGAAAAAAATATTTTAATCTATACAATGAGATACACGCTTTGCACAATGAAAGATGAATTTCATATATAATATATAATAGAAGACATAGCGGGATGCATAAACGCCAACTGAGCGTTCAAAATTTATCCGAATTTTGACTTTTTATAGGGATTGCGGGATGCATAACTTATTATATAAAAAACTTATTCCCGCCTCTTTAAAAGAAGATACCTTAACTTATTCATACGCAAAAAACATGATAGGCACCTTATCCGCCGCGATCATTATTGTGCCTGCCTTTATCATCATCTATTATTTTTTAAATTTTCCTCAGGCCTCTTTCGCCGTTTTATTGAATGGCATAGCCCTTCTTGTCGCTGTTTTAATTTTAAAATATACAAAATCGATAGTTATGGCTCGTGAAATAATCTCTGGCTCAATAGCGCTAGATCTTACCTGGTTAACCTATTATTCTGGCGGCATATCTTCAGCTCCAGCCTATTGGTTTATCTTGCCGCCGCTAGTTGCTTTTTATATTGGCGGAATAAGATCAGGATTATTGTGGGGAACTTATGGCATTATTGTTATAAGCATAATGCTCACATTAGAACTTTTAAACGTTCCTTTACCATCACCACCCCTGACGTACCCTTTAATTTTGCAAGTGCTAGGAATAGCTGGCTTAATGTTTTTTACCATCTATTTAGCCTATTTTTTTGATGTCCAGAAAAGAGAAACAGCTCAAGAATTGGTGACTGCAAATATTGAACTGAATATTGAAAAAAAGAAATCCGATAATTTAGCGCAAATCGTCCGAGATGCTAACAAAGCAAAAAGCATTTTTTTAACGGCAATGAGCCATGAAACTCGCACTCCATTAAATGGAGTCTTAGGCATGGCCAGCTTATTAGCTGACACTGAGTTAACAAAAGAACAACGTCAATATGTTAATGATATACGCTTATCTGGCGAAACATTATTATCTCTTGTCAATAATATTTTAGATTTCGCTCAGCTTGAATCTGAAAAAATGAAAAGAGATAATGACGATTTTAATTTACATGATTTAATTGAAGAAACAATTATGGAAGTCTTACCTGCAGCGACCAAAAAAAATACAACATTATTCTTAGTCATCGATAAAGCAACTCCAGAATGGATTATGAGTGATGCTGCTCGCATTAAACAAGTTTTATATATTTTACTCGACAATGCAGTTAAATTTACTAAAGAAGGTGAAGTCTGCGTACGGGCGAAACTCACAAATTATCTGGACCAAACTCAATTATTCATTGAAGTCATTGATACTGGCATAGGTATCTCGCCTGAAGTCTCTAAACGTTTATTCACAGAATTTTCTCAAGGCGATAATTCTCTTGCACGCAAATTTGGAGGCAGTGGATTAGGCTTAGCGATTGCAAAACGATTAATAGAAATTCTTGATGGAGCAATTGCTGCAGAAAATAATACTGATAAAGGCAGTAAATTTTGGTTTAAAATTCCTATTAGTTTAGCTTCTCAAGCTTATAAAATAAACTGCGAACCTATATCTCATTCCCCTAAATTACGTTTACTATGTTTAGATGAACATAAATTTAATGCAGAAGCTGTCTGCAACTATACTGCGTCTTGGGACATGCGTTGCGATAATGCTTATGACTTCCCTGAAGCGCTGCATATGATACAAAAAGCCAATGAAGAAAATGACCCTTACGCTTTACTTGTTATCTCTGACACTATTTTTGATAAAGAAGGTGATGGAATTATTCCAACCCTCAGCTTGCTTAACAATAAAAATAAAATATTTATCGTCATATTAGCGCCAGCTGAAAAAGCAGATACCTACAAAGCCTATCATTTAAATATTGCGGATGTTGTTACCACACCGTTACAACGCTTAAAACTTTACAACTCCATTAAAGCCGCTGTTACCCATTCAGCTACACTCATCAAACGTATAAAATAACCAGTGGGCTTTTGTGTTTTGCTGCTATTTCGCGGTGGCCTGTTATGTTGGGTTTCGTAAAAAGCCACTCAACCCAACCTACACATAACCCAGAAGATGTGTGCATACATTAGATTAGCAGAAACTCCTAACCAGCGACGACAAAACTCGCGATCAGCCACTTGGTGCCCGCATGTTCAAATCGCACTTGTATACGAGCATGTTCTCCACGCCCTTCGTATTGCAAAATAATGCCTTCGCCAAATTGATGGTGAGTCACTCTTTGCCCTATGCGCAAACCACTATCGTTTTCTTGTGCTGGACGAGAGTAATGAGAGCTAGTTTGAGTATGAGAAATTTTTGCTTTTAATCTGACTTCATCTAAAAATTCTTTTGGTATATTACTTAAGAAACGTGACGGTCTATGATAAACCTCTTTGCCATGCAAACGACGTGACTCTGCGTAGGTCATGAATAATTTTTCCATTGCACGTGTCATGCCCACATAACAAAGGCGACGCTCTTCTTCCAATTTGCTAGGGTCTTCTTGCACCATATAATGCGGGAACAATCCTTCTTCTACACCACACATAAATACAACAGGAAACTCTAATCCTTTCGCAGAATGCAAAGTCATCAGTTGCACGCAATCTTCAAATGTTTCAGCTTGACCATCACCCGCTTCCAATGCAGAGTTCGCTAAAAATGCGGTTAAAGGCTGCATTTCATCCAACGTTGCTGTTGCTTCAAATTGACGTGCAGCATTCACTAGTTCTTCTAAGTTTTCTATACGTGCTAAACCTTTTTCACCACGCTCTTTGCGATAAAGTTCTATCAATCCACTGTTATGAATCACATGCTCAGTACGTTCATACAATGCAAAATGTTCTGTATCATCAGCCAATGTATTTATTAATTTAAGAAATGATGACAGTGCATTCGCAGCGCGTGCTGTAAAACTGTTTTGATCTAATAATATTTCTGCTGCACGCCATAAAGATGTTTGTTCTTGAGCAGCACATTCACGTAACGTAACGATAGTGCGATCACCAATTCCACGAGTCGGTGTATTGACAACACGTTCAAATGCAGTGTCATCATCGCGGCTTGCAATTAATCGCAAGTAACCTAATGCATCTTTAATTTCTGCACGTTCAAAATAACGTAATCCGCCATAAATTCTATACGCAATACCAAACTGAATTAATGCTTCTTCTATTACACGTGATTGCGCATTAGAGCGATATAAAATAGCGATATCTCGCAGAGGCTTTCCTTCACGCTGATGATCACGCATGCGATTCACCAAAAATCGTGCTTCATCTAAATCATTAAATCCTGCATACAGCGTAATCAGTTCGCCATCACCGCCGCTAGTCCAAAGATTTTTTCCTAATCGTTCTGAGTTATGTTCGATTAGTGCATTAGCTGCTTTTAAAATAGTACCAGTCGATCGATAATTTTGTTCTAGTCGTGTTGTTTTTGCGGTTGGAAAATCTTTACAAAAACGTTGTAAATTTGCAGCTTGCGCACCGCGCCAACCATAAATCGATTGATCATCATCACCGACTATCATTACATAATTATTTTTTCCAGCGAGTATGCGTATCCACGCATATTGCACGGCATTGGTATCTTGAAATTCATCGACTAAAATACAACGAAAACGATCTTGATAATGCGCTAACAACTCTGCATTACTTAATAATAATTTATGCGCTTTCAATAACAAATCTGCAAAGTCTATTGCGCCTGCACGTAAGCAAGCTTGTTCATATGCTTGATAAATTTTTATTAAGGTGCGAGTCGTCATATCACCATGATCAGGGATATGATGTGATTCTAAGCCTTCATCTTTTTTATTATTAATAAACCATTGCGCTTGTTTTACAGGCCATCTATCTTCGTCTAATGCTAAACTGGCAATCACTCTTTTAATCAAACGGTATTGATCATCTGAATCTAGAATTTGAAATCCTTCAGGCAATCCTGCTTCGCGCCAATGCAAACGCAATAATCGATGCGCAATGCCGTGAAAGGTTCCCACCCACATAGACTGTGATGAACCGCCCATCAACTCCTCAATACGTCCACGCATTTCGCTGGCAGCTTTATTGGTAAAGGTCACCGCTAAAATATTAAAGAGTGATAATCCTTCTACTTGAATGAGCCAAGCAATGCGATGAACCAGCACGCGTGTTTTCCCGCTGCCTGCCCCTGCAAGTATAAGTTGATGACACAATGGCGCTGAAACAGCTTCGCATTGCGCTTCGTTAAGTGAATCTAAAATAGGAGAATTTTTCATAGGCGGTATTGTATAAGACACGAGAACGAAGGGAAAGCTCTAATGCCATAACTATCTAGACGTGACTGGCGCTTAAACGAAGCTGTAGGTTGGGTTGATTGCTTTTTACGAAACCCAACATAACTTTACGTTGGGTTTCGTAAAAAGCAATCAACCCAACCTACGCTCGATCCAGGCTACGGTTTCTGATACACTGCTCGGCCTTATACGAAACTCTACCAGCAGAACGCTTATGACCAAGATTAATTATGAAGACGCCACTTTTTTATTGAGTGCCGCAAGACTCGCTCAACTCCCTCAAGATACAGGCATAGAAGTCGCGTTTGTTGGACGCTCTAATGCTGGAAAATCCAGTGTATTGAACCAAATAACGCAAAATAAAAAACTCGCCCGCGTCAGTAAAACACCTGGCCGCACACAGTTAATCAATGTCTTTGAATTAGATGAAACACGCCGCTTAATAGATTTACCAGGCTATGGCTACGCCAAAGTGCCTCAATCCGTTAAAGATCTGTGGCAAAAGACGTTAGGCGATTATTTGCTGGAACGAAATTGCTTAAAGGGATTAATTGTTGTCATGGATATACGTCACCCCCTGACTGACTTCGATCAAAATCTATTAGAGTGGGCTGATGAATCCGATTTATCAGTACACATTTTATTAAATAAAGCGGATAAGTTAGCGTTTGGCGCGAGCAAAAACACTTTGCTAGAAGTCAAAAAATTCGTAACGAAATACACGACTGAAATCACTTGCCAATGCTTTTCTGCTTTAAAAAACACTGGCATTAAAGAATTACGTGATCAATTAAATGAGTGGTATCGTTAACCAGAAAAGTTTAAAGCCTTTTACGAATATGCTATTCTAACGGATGGCATTATCATTATGCACCTCTAACTCTATAATAAATAACAAGATACATGCACAAAACACATACTTTTACCGACTATATCTACATTCAGGAGTGTTTCATTAATGAGCAAATTTAAGAGCATAGATTCTATTACTGCTCCTACTATTCCCGCCAGCAAAAACTTACCTGAAATTACTTGGCGCGTATTAATAATTGGTACATTTTTAACCATTATTCTAGCGGCAGCCAACGCTTATTTAGGTCTAAAAGTCGGCCAAACTATTTCTGCCTCCATTCCTGCCGCCATTATTTCTATGAGCATATTGCGATTTTGCAGAAACTCTAATGTATTAGAAAATACCATGGTTCAAACCATGGCTTCAGTAGGAGAAGCACTGACTGCAGGCGTTGCTTTCATATTACCTGCTTTAATTATCTTGCATGCATGGAACGGATTTTATTATTGGCAGACCGTCATTATCGCCTTGCTAGGCGGTATGTTAGGCGTGTTGTTTACCATCCCTTTACGAAAAGTGTTATTAATCGATAAAACCTTACGCTACCCAGAAGGCCTTGCTATCAGTAACATTTTAAAAGCAAGCATCAACAAAGAAGAAACCGATATCAAAGCGCTAACCTTTGGCGGCATAGTCGGCGGAGTTATCTCACTCGCTCAAACAGGACTACAAGTACTCGCTGACAGCTTTCAATTTTGGGTGCAAACATCACAGACTGTTTTTGGATTCGGCCTAGGCTTATCCCCAGCATTAATCGCTGCAGGTTATATAGTCGGTATCAATGTAGCCATCAGTTTAATTGTAGGTATCCTTATTGGATGGATAGCAGGCGTTCCCATACTCACTTGGGTTTATGGCATACCTCACGCATCGAATGCAAACGAAATAGCCTCCTTAATGTGGCATGATCATATTCGTTATTTAGGTGTGGGCACCATGTTAGTTGGTGGATTGTGGACACTGGTAACACTGGTTAAGCCTATCGTTTATAGCTTATCCACTTCATTTAACTCCATGCGACAAGCTAAACTCACAGGCGAAATTATACAAATTCGCACAGAGCGCGATATTCCTATCAATTATGTATTTTGGTCTATCATCTCACTGTTAATTGCCATTTTCTTATTGATTTTGACCTACATCATGCCAGAGGCTAATCAACTCTCTCACACCTTTAAAACCTTGATTGCAGCATTTTGTGCTTTATATGTATTGGTGGGAGGCTTTACCTTCTGTTCTATCTCGGCTTATTTTGCAGGTTTAATAGGATCTACAAATAATCCCGTCTCAGGTTTATTGGTGTCTTCACTTTTAATCCTTTGCTTAATACTCTTATGTTTTTTTGGTTTCTCGCATGGCATCAAAGGCAATGAAGTGTTTGCAGCTGTTGTTGCCATAGGCAGCACAGTCATTATCGCAGCGGCTCTCGCTATCTCTAACGACACCATGCAAGATTTAAAAGTAGGGCAATTATTAGGTGCCACCCCCTGGAAACAACAAGTCATGTTGATAGCAGGTGTCGTGGTATCCGCATTTGTGATTCCACCTATTTTAGATTTGCTTTATAACGCTTACGGTATAGGCGGTGTTTTCCCACGTGCAGACATGCCTAAAGGACAAATGCTAGCTGCACCTCAAGCAGGCTTAATGGCAACTGTAGCAGAAGGCGTATTTGCCGATACATTAGAATGGAGCATGATAATTGTAGGTGCAGTCATTGCCGTTATCTGCATCATCATAGACGAAATTTTAAAGAACTATGATACACGCTTACCTGTACTCGCAGTGGGTGTAGGTATCTACTTACCGTTAGACGCGTCTGTTCCTGTCGTTATTGGTGGCTTATTAGCGCATTTCATACAGTCCAGACTCAACAAACGCTATGGCACTCAAAAGAGAGGTAAAGATGCCAGCATAGCAACCCATAAACATCGTGGTTTATTATTAGCTTGTGGCATCGTCGCAGGTGCTTCTATTATGGGAGTCGTGCTTGCTATTCCTTTTGCACTTTATCAAAGCTCTGACGCATTACGCATTATGCCTGATCAATATCAATATTTATCAGGTCCATTAGGAATCATTGTGACGGTTATATTGTGTGCTTGGATGTATAAGGTAGTCATGAAGAAGAACGCTTAAGCTTGATTAAATAATTTGTTTGCATTCATGCATAATTCAATTATGCATGAATGCTATTTTTCCGACTCAACCACTTTCAATCAATAGCAACAAGATATGACAAATTGAAATGAGACTCTGCATCAATGTTAGCCTTGGTATGTGAATACTTATAGTTGCCTTTCATTTAATGACACAATAGTATCCTTCTGCGTAAGGATAAATTAGATCATCTTGTCCTTATGAACAAGGACAATAAAAATATTGTCTATCCTGATGCGGAAGAAAATATAGAAGTCTGCAATTATTAAAATAAGTAGGTACAAGCCTCTTCACAAGTGGGTATTAATACTGGCAACATTACCTACTTAATTATTTTGGCGCCACATTAAAATGAACTCCCTTAACCAAGAATACCTAGCCTTGAGTATATGGTTGTTAAAGATTCGAAAAAGGGAAAATAAATGTCTCTCATTCGATTGATGTTATCACTTATTCTCTATTTTGCATCGTCATGTTCTCTTGCTAAGAATCAACTTGTCTATTTTGAACCAAAACTGGTTGAATTAAATGGTATTGTTAAAAACTTAAAATTTCCTGGTCCTCCTAATTATGAAAGCATAAAAAACGGCGATGCGGATGAAACTGGTCCCTACTTAATACTAGATAGACCGATTGACATTAAACTAGTGCCTAAAAAACAAATAGGCAATGATGAGCCTGAAAATAACGTGAAATTAATTCAACTTGTCATACATAAAAATAGCGACTGGAAGAAAATAAAAAAAAGTAATTATATTCATGTAACGGGGACTTTATTTCACGCATTAACTGGCCATCATCATGCAAGAATATTACTTTGGATCGAGAAAATAAAAATTCAATCAACACAAAAAATCGTTAATAACAAACTTGATATTACGATGGATGATCAACAATTCCTAGACCATGAATATTTGCAAAATTAAATTATAATATTGGCATCAAGCTTAGCCAATTTAATTTTAATAACGGCCATTAAAGAAAGATAAGAGTATCCAACAGCATTTTTATGCCTCAAAACTTTTGATCTTATGTTCTGGTAAAGGCCCATCAAAATCCGCATGTATTTTTATTTTATCTTTTAGCAGCCCATATACAATTTTCGTTTTCACTTGCAGAGGGCATAATCGTGCGACTGGTTTGCCCGCTTTAGTAATCACCGTTTCTTCCCCTTTCATGGCAGCTTCAATTAACTTTGACAACTGCGTTTTAGCTTCATGGATATTAACTATATGCATAATAATATGATACCCCAAATGGACTAAGCTTAGTCTAGTGCAACATATTCCGTGTGCCAATTAAAGAGTTCGAGGCTTTTTATTTTATATAAGGTCCATACTTTACGCATTGAAGTCGCAACCTCTTGTCCTTCTAAACAAGGACAGATAAACCTCTTTCTTTCCTTCTGCAGAAGGACAGGGTTTTTAGACTATATTACTGGGCTAGTGTATTGCTTAAATTCAAACTCTAGAAAAATCAAAACTCAACACATCTGCAACTCTCTCAAAACCCAAAGCCAACATAATTAATCTATCTATACCCAATGCAACACCAGCACAGTCAGGTAATCCATGATTTAACGCGGCTAAAAAATACTGGTCTATCGTTTTTTCAGGAAGATGATTTTGTTTGCGATACGCGGAATCTTTTTCAAAACGTTTCTTCTGTTCTTCAGCATCTTGCAGTTCATGAAAACCATTCGCTAATTCTACACCTTTAAAATACACTTCAAATCGTGAAGCGTGAGCAGGCGTTTCATGACGAACTTTTGCGAGTGAGGCTTGTGATGCAGGAAAATCATATAAAAATAAAGGTCTCTCTTGACCCACTTTAGGTTCTATATAATGCGTCCACAAAATATCTAACCAAACATCTTTTTCATTTATTTCAGCTTGTAAAAAAATATTTTTTGTTGCCGCACAATTTTTTAATTCTTGCAGTGTAGCCGTGTGAACATTCACATTGAGTTGTTGTAAAAATAAATCTGTATAACTGATACGCTCAGCAGGCAAAGTACTTAAAACAAGCATTAACAGCTCATCCATTTCATTCATTAACGCATGATGATCGTAGCCTATGCGATACCACTCCAACATGGTAAATTCTGGATTATGAATCTTACCTACTTCACCTTGACGAAACGCTTTGGTAATTTGATAAATAGAACCTATGCCTGATGCGAGCAAACGCTTCATTGCATATTCAGGTGATGTTTGCAGATACATTATTTTTTCGGATGTTTCACCTAAAGATTGAAATATTGCAGGAATGCCAGTGACATGCGGATCAGTCACTGAATGCTGACACATGAGAGGCGTATCGACTTCCAACACATTGCGTTCAGCAAAAAATTTTCTTACGGTTGAAATAATGTGAGCACGTTTATGCAGAGTAGTAGATGTAGCGCTGGGCTGCCAAGCTAAACCCTCCTCAGACGAGGAGGGTGATACATTATTCTTTAACACGAGACACATACTCACCGGTGCGAGTATCCACTTTAATCAATTCTCCTTCTTGTACAAACAAAGGAACACGCACGACTGCGCCTGTTTCTAATTTTGCAGGTTTACCGCCGCCGCCTGACGTATCTCCGCGCACACCAGGATCGGTTTCAGCAATTTTTAAACTCACAAAATTTGCAACAGCAACCGCGAGGGGCATGCTGTTAAACAAGGTTAAAACGCATTCGCCTTGTTCTTTTAACCATTGTTTGGCTTCGCCCAAATGGCCCTCATCCAGCACAAATTGCTCAAAGGTTTCATTTGTCATAAAGTGCCAGCCGCTGCCATCGTTATATAAATATTGTGCTTCTACGTCCACAACATCAGCTGACGGAATCGTATCTCCCGACTTCCAGGTACGCTCTACAACGCGGCCATTCTTTAAGTTACGGAATTTAATACGATTAAAGGCTTGGCCTTTACCAGGCTTCACCATTTCATTGTCTAGAATGACGCAAGGATCGTTATCTATCATCACTTTCATTCCACCTCTGATCTCATTTGTGGTATAAACTGCCATCTTAATCTCCAGTGTCATTAGTTGGCATATAATAATCGTTTATTTAAATATCACAAAGATGAAATGTATGAATAGTGAAAAAGGCTGGGAAAAAGCCCTTCAAGAAGCCGTGACTAGCCCTGAAGAATTGTGGTATCTCTTAGAATTAGACCCAAATCTCTTGCCGGCTGCAAAATCAGCGGCAAAACTTTTTCCTTTAAAAGTCCCAAGAAGCTTCTTGGCACGCATAAAAAAAGGTGACGCGCTAGACCCTTTGCTGCGCCAGATCTTGCCCTTAGATGCAGAGCATGCGGTTGTATCTGGTTATACACGCGACCCTTTAGAAGAAGCCAGCGTCAATCCTATCCCTGGCTTGCTGCACAAATATCAGGGCAGAGTATTATTCACCTTTGTAGGCTCATGCGGGATTAATTGCCGATACTGTTTTCGCAGACATTTTCCCTATGCAGAAAACAACCCTGGCACACAAGGATGGGACAAAGCCTTGGCCTATATTGCAAATGACTCTAGCATACATGAAGTTATTTTAAGCGGTGGTGATCCTTTAATTGCTAACGATAAAACACTGGCTGTCTTCAGCGAAAAATTGAATGCTATTCCACACGTTAAACGCTTGCGCATACACAGCCGTATGCCTATCGCATTACCTGAACGAATCAGTTCTGAATTTATTACATGGATATCTCAACTCAAACAAAAACCTATACTTGTTACGCATTGCAATCACGCACAAGAAATTAATTCAGATGTAAAAGAAGCGATGCAACGTTTAACAAAAGCAGGGGTTGTTTTATTAAACCAAGCTGTTTTATTAAAAGGCGTGAATGACAACGCAGATGCTTTAGTTAATTTGAGTGAAAGTTTATTTGATGCGGGTATACAACCTTATTATTTACACTTGCTAGACAAAGTTGAAGGTGCGGCGCATTTTGATTTGCCACTTACTCAGGTTCAGAAATTACAGAGTGAAATGAATCAAAGATTATCGGGTTTTCTTGTTCCAAAATTCGCTTATGAAGTAGCTGGAGCTGCTTCAAAACAAGCATTGATAATGCAGATGTAACTGACCTCGCGGACACGGCGCAAAACGCCTTTGTCACGCGCTACATAAAAATAAAAAATTATTATAGCCCTAACACACGAGTCACATAATCTTCCGGACTAGGTTTAACATAGTCATACACAGGCACGTTTAGTGCACGCTTGTTGCGTAAAAAATCTTTCATTGCTCGCAAATATTCTTTTTCTGCATCTACCAATATGGTATCAAAACCAACATCAGCACAGGGTGCTAAATAGCCAATTCTGTCATCCACTAAACAAATTTTATCTTTGTTATGATTTTTAAAATATTGAGCATGCAAATGACTTAATACAGGCTCTTTCTCTTTACCGTTCGTGAAGAAAACATAACTAAAATGATTTATACCTAACTGAGCTAGCACGCTCGCAAGCGAAACGTGACAGGGTTCTTCCTTAACAAAATACCTAGCGGTAACCAACACCAGCATAATATTTTTTTTCTTTGCTTGATGTAGAATATGTTTTATTTCATGCTTATTAATAAAACAAGTTGATTTTGATTGGATACTTTTCTTGAATGCTAATAACGATTCATCTACATCCAATGCCAAAATTTTTGATGGTTGATCCACATTGTGAGGTAATTTTATTTTTATAAACTGTGAAAGGTCTTCTATGGTCTCACCATAAGGTGGTTTAGAAATCGCGGTACTTTGAGAAAAACTAAAAAATCGAGCAAACATTTGGTTCTCGCTTAAACTCACATCCATTTAGGTATCATAATACATAGACATGATTTAAATGTATACAGACAAAATGCGTGCTTTTTTTATTTCCCAAAAAAAGTTTTGCACAGTTCAAAAATAGGCTAGCAAATTAAACTAAGATTCAAAAATATCCTGTCAACCTTGCGGATTTAAACGCAACTATCTGATTAAATTGAAATTTATTGCTTATATATTGAATTTTTGCCACAAAGATATCACTTTTATAAAGACTTGCACCCAGCTTTCAAGATAGTTAGCCACAAAGTTATCCACAGAAATTGTGGATAAGAATCCACGTCCAAACAACCTAACTAAGCCTTACAAAATAACAATTTTACATCAGGGGGTGATAAAATAGGGTAAGAGTAACTCAAAAGGATATGATCATGACTCTAGCCTGGAATGAAACATTAAAAGAAAAATTAATTGAAACAGTCGGAGCTGCAGAAGCTGAAAGATTATTTTTAAAATATGGAACCGCCTTTCCTACTCATTACCAAGAAGATTGCTCACCTTATATTGCAGTAAAAGATATTTTACAAATGGAAAAGCTTACACTGCAAAATGCCATTGATATTAATTTTTATGTTTCAGAGGACAGTAATTTACATCTTAGATTATTTCAATTCCATAAATTCATTCCACTCTCTGATGTCTTACCCATGCTTGAAAATATGGATTTACGTACCTTTAATGAAAGACCTTATGAACTTTCTATCAAAGGTCCTGATATTTGGATTAGTGATTTCACTGTCACATATGCAAAATCATCATTAGGTGATATTGAGAAAGTAAAAGATTTATTTCAAGAATCCTTTATTAATACACGCTTAGGTTTTATAGAAAATGATGGGTTCAACAAACTCATTCTAGGCGCGCAGCTGTCATCACGTGAAATTGTTATCTTGCGTGCTTATGCAAAATATTTACGGCAAGCAGGATTTATTTTCACTCAACCCTATATTGAAAAAGCGCTTATCAATAATACCAACATCACAAAAAAGTTAGTTGAATTTTTTGAAGCAAAACACAATCCAACAAAAAATAAAGAAGCTCATGCGGAAGAACTTGAAGCTGAAATATTGCGTTCTTTAGAATCTGTACGCAGTTTAGATGAAGATAGAATACTCAGACGTATCTTACAATTAATTAAAGCCACACTACGAACGAATTATTTTCAAACACAAGCTAATGGCGCTCCTAAAGAATATTTAGCATTTAAATTTAGTTCGAGAGAAATTCCTGACTTACCATTACCACTGCCACTGTTTGAAATATTTATTTATTCTCCGCGATTTGAAGGCATACATTTACGAAATGCAAAAGTTGCACGCGGTGGTATACGATGGTCAGACAGACTTGAAGATTTTCGTACTGAAGTATTAGGCTTAATGAAAGCGCAAAAAGTCAAAAATGCAGTCATAGTACCTTCTGGTGCAAAAGGTGGCTTCGTACTAAAAGCAGTTCCTGCAAATGCGGCACGTGAAGCGTTACAACTTGAAGGTGTGACTTGTTATAAATTCTTTTTGCGAGGCTTGCTAGATATCACCGATAATCTTGTTAAAGGCAAAGTAGTACGCCCAGAAAATGTTAAATGTTACGATGAAGAAGATACTTATTTAGTCGTTGCAGCAGATAAAGGTACAGCAAGTTTTTCAGATACAGCAAATAGTATTTCTAAAGAATATAATTTTTGGTTAGGTGATGCGTTTGCATCCGGTGGTTCTGTAGGCTATGACCATAAAAAAATGGGTATCACAGCACGCGGTGCGTGGGAATCTATTAAACGTCTATTTCGTGAATTAAATATTAACATCGCCGAAACAGAGTTTACCGCAGTCGGTATAGGTGACATGAGTGGTGATGTATTTGGTAATGGTGCAATTTATTCTGATAAAATGAAACTCGTTGCGGCTTTTGATCACAGAGATATTTTTATTGACCCTAGTCCCGATGCAAAATTATCTCATGCTGAACGAGTGCGCTTATTTAATTTGCCAACCTCCTCTTGGCAAAATTACAGTGCTGAACTCATTTCAAAAGGTGGCGGTGTTTTTAGTCGTTCCAGTAAATCAATAACGCTGTCTCCTGAAATTCAAAAAGTATTAGATATCACTGAATCAGCCCTCGCGCCTAATGAATTAATTCGTGCAATATTAAAAGCACCCGTCGATTTATTATTTAACGGTGGTATAGGCACTTACGTAAAAGCATCCACAGAATCACAAGCCGAAGTAGGTGATAAAACAAATGAATATTGCCGCATTAACGGTGGAGAATTACGTTGTCGTGCAGTCGGTGAAGGAGGAAATTTAGGCTTCACACAATTAGGACGCATAGAATATGCTTTACAAAAAAATGGTTTGATCAGCACAGATTTTATTGATAACTCTGCAGGTGTGGATTGCTCAGACCATGAAGTGAATATAAAAATCTTGCTAAACCAAGAAGTGGCTAAAGGCAATATCACTGAAGAACAACGCAATGTTTTATTAGCTTCAATGACACAACAAGTTGCTGATCTAGTGTTGAATGATAATTATAATCAAGCTTTCATTCTAAGCTTCATTAATTTTTACAGTACCCGAATTATCAATCATCATATAGGTTACATTAAAGAATTAGAACATACAGGCAGTCTAGATCGCATAGTAGAATTTTTACCGGATGAAAAAAAATTAATTGAAAGAAAAACTTCAGGATTAGGATTAACACGACCTGAGCTTGCGGTTTTATTAGCTTACACAAAAATCCATCTTAAAGCAGAAATTTTAAAATCCGATATTCCTAAACATTCCTACTTAAGCCAAATAGTTGTAACTGCTTTTCCAGAAATTTTACGTAAAAAATATCTGAATGAAATGTATAAACATAGTTTGAGTAGTGAAATTATAGCGACTCAACTTAGTAACCAAATTGTTAATGAAATGGGAATATTATTTGTTTACGACTTACAAACAGAAACGGGAGCCAGCATTGAAGATATCATCTTAGCGTATACAGCTGCATCACGTGTGTTTGGCTCTACAGAATTGCAACAACTCATCATCTCTCTTGATTATAAAATTCCTATGGCTATGCAATATGAAATGTTAAGCCATATACGAAGACTCATTTATTTGTCTACACGTTGGTTCTTACGCCACAAAGCGCTTAAAGACACTAGCGCATTGCCTAAGATGATAGAACATTACACCGAATGTATTAATACACTGGGTGACATCATTCCTACTTTAATGGGCGGCGTAACAAAAACATATTTGGAATCGTTAACAGATAACTTTGTTCAAGCGGGTATTTCACCTCAAATTGCAAAACGCATTGCAGCAGCTAGAGCTATGTACACAGCTTTAAATATTACTGAAGTGGCAACTCACAATCATTTTGATTTAATCCAAACTGCAAAACTTTATTTTGTAGTGGGTGAATTTTTTAATTTATTATGGTTTCGCGATCAAATTGCAGGTGATACACGCGAAGGATTTTGGGATAGCTTAGCTCGAGTGACCTTACGAGATGAGCTTGATATTTTACAAAAACAGCTTACTGTTTCTACTATGAAGCATGGCTATCATATAGATAAACCAAGACTTGCTATCGATGAATGGATAACACATCACCCAGATGCTAATCAACGTTGGGACAAAATGTTAGAAGTGTTACATACTAGCACCAGCACAGATTATGTGATGTTCTTTATAGCCTTGAGAGAACTCACGGGGTTAATCCATATTACAGAAAAAATATAACGACTACTTACGAGCGATATAAATGCATAACTTATTACTTGCCGGATTAGGTGGATTCATAGGATCCGTTTTTCGCTTTCTTTTAACTGCCTTAACCTATAGATGGCTTAATTATCCCATTTTTCCTTATGGAACATTATTAGTAAACGTAACAGGATGTTTTATTATAGGGTTACTTAATGGTATCGCTGAAAATCAAAATGTATTCAGCCCAGAGTTACGTGTATTTATGTTTGTAGGTGTATTAGGCGGTTTCACAACTTACTCTTCATTCGGGTATGAAACATTCGCATTATTTCGTGATGATCAACTGGGTGTCGCCGGCCTGAACATACTCTTGCAATTATCATTAGGGTTTCTTGCGGTATGGTTAGGATTTCAGTTGTCGCGTGTTTTTTAAATTAGTAGCCCGGATTGAGTGAAACGAAAATCCGGGAATTCTATCCCCTGATTTTCGCAACGCTCAATCCGGGCTACGAAAAAAAATTAATTTTTCTTCTGTTAAAATACCATCTAATTTTATATCCCATTCATCTTCAGGAAGAGATGCAACTTCTTGACTTGCATATCCCAATCCGATTAATAAAGGTTTTTTTATTGCCGAATTTTTCCTGAAAGAAAATGTTCTATCATAATATCCACCGCCAGTACCCAATCGATTACCTTGATGATCAAATGCAAGCAATGGAAGTATCACTATATCTAATTTCTCTAATGAACAAAATACAGCAGTCGATAAGGGCTCAAGTATATGGTGAGAATTTAAAATCAATTCTTCATTTTTATTGTATGAAGCAAATGATAAAGTTTTTTCTTTTGTCTGCACAACAGGCAAATAACAATTTTTATTTTCTACCCATATTTCATTTATTATTTCATGGGTGGGAAATTCTTTAGATAGAGAATAATAACAAGCTATGTTTGAGCTATTCAAAAATAAGGGGCTTTTTTTAAATAATGCAGCTGCTGCAATAGCTGCATTATTACGTTCAGCTGCAGAATAAACACGCCTCTGATCAGACATTTTTTTTCTGATGGACAGCTTATCTGTCATGAATTCGACGATGAATCAGATTCATTAGAACTTGCATCTATATTTTTTTCTAAGGCTTGTAATCTTTCATTGACCATCTGTGCATACCTATTTTTTTCATGCTCAACAGTTAATAACTGATGTGTCATGTTTAAAGCAGCAATAACAGCAATTCTATCTATGCTGAGTATGTGATTTACTTTGCGTATTTCACTCATTTTTTCTTCAAGATAAAGTGCGGCTTGTTGTAAAGCGAGAACTTCATTTTCTGGACATCTAACTTGATAAGCTTTTCCTAATACTTCTACAGTGGTTCCTATTACTTGGATAGTCATAGTGGCTTCTCTATAGTTTTAAGTCGTGACACCATATTTTCTATGTGTGATATAGCAATTTTATGCTTAGATAATAACTGTTCTTTTTCTCTGATTAAAAGAGATTTGCTTTGTCTAAGCTTGCTATTAATTTGTTTTAACGATTCACACTGTAAAATAAGTGCTTTTATTTGCGCTTCAAGATGACAGAACAATTCATCCATGATGTTTACCTTTGTTAGCAGATTTTTATTAAAGAAGAAATAGCCCGGGTCATAATATTACCTTTTTTAGTGCCTAAACTGCAATCAATAAAATGTAATTATACATCAACATAGAGGACGCATTGATTATTTTACCTAACAATCAATTTACGCTATTCTATGCCTCTCATCTATTAGTGTGCATCTAACTATGACAACTATTACAAATTCAAAACAATGGCATGATTTACAAGCGCATCAAAAACAAATTGCAAAACTGCGCATGCAAGATTTATTCGATGAAAATCCATCGCGTTTTTCACAATTCTCTCAGCAACTTGAAAATATTTTATTTGATTACTCTAAAAATTTAATCACCTCAGAGACTATAGCCTTATTATGTGACTTCGCTAAAAAAAATAACTTAAACTCTAAAATTGAAGCACTATTTCGCGGGGATGCAATCAACATCACAGAAAACAGACCTGCACTTCATACAGCCTTACGCAATCCAGCATCCACTTTAACCGTCAACAATAAAAACATTATGACTGACATACATTCGTCTTTGAATAAGATGTTTGAATTCAGCGATAAGGTGAGAACAAAGGTATGGCTGGGGGCAACTGGCAAACCCATTACAGATATAGTGAATATAGGGATAGGCGGTTCACACTTAGGCCCGCTATTAACAACGCATGCTTTAAAAGATTTTTCGCTAACAGATTTACGCTGCCATTTTGTTTCAAATATAGATTTAGTGCATCTTCATGACGTGTTAGAAAAAATTAACGCTGAAACAACATTATTTATTATTTCTTCTAAATCTTTTTCAACCATAGAAACGCTGACTAATGCTAATACCATAAAAGAATGGTTACAAAACCAATTGGGCAATGCATCATTTGCTACACATTTTGTTGCAGTCACCGCAGCACCTAAAAAAGCATTAGCATTTGGTATACCTGAAGCACAAATTTTTCCACTATGGGAATGGGTAGGTGGACGTTATTCTATTTGGTCTGCAGTCGCTCTTCCTTTAATTTTATACATAGGTAAAGATAATTTTTTAGATTTTTTAAAAGGTGCTAATGCAATAGACGTGCATTTTCAACAAGCCGAATTTTCAAAAAATATTCCTGTATTAATGGCATTAATTGGCATTTGGTATGTTAATTTTTTTGATGTCACTAAGCATGTTATTTTACCTTATGCTCATACATTAAATTATTTTCCACTTTATGTACAACAAGCAGATATGGAAAGTAATGGAAAATCGATTTCTCTAACAGGTGAAACTGTAGACTATGCCACAGGCCCTGCCGTTTGGGGTGAGCAAGGATGTAATGGACAACATGCTTTTTTTCAATCTTTACATCAAGGCTATACTTTTATACCCGCTGATTTTATTTTAGTGGCTGATCAGCATTCTGCTCATCAAAATATTTTAGTCGGCAGTGGTCTCAGCCAAGCGCAAGCCCTCATGCAGGGCAAGTCTTTTACTAAAATCGTGAATGAACTCATTACGTCAGGTTCGTCTGAAGCAGATGCGAAAAAACTTGCTTTACATAAAGTTATTCCAGGCAATAGACCTAGCAATACTTTATTTTTACAATCCATGACACCCTATAACTTAGGCGCTTTAATTGCACTTTATGAACATAAAATCTTTGTGCAAAGTGTTTTATGGAATATTAATTCTTTTGACCAATGGGGTGTAGAGCTCGGAAAAGAATTACTACCCGTTATACTCTCTCATCTACAAAATGATACATCAACAACGCTTGATTCCTCTACGCAGGGTTTAATCAATTTTTATAAATCTCATGGGTGAATCAATTGAAACTCTTTTTTAACTTAACATTTATCATAGCATTCGTTATCTTGTTATCTGGCTGCGGGCAAAACGGGCCGCTCTATTTGCCTGATCCAACTACGCAATCAACGACTGGTGAAACACATGAGTAAGAAAATAATTTTTCACAAAATGCAGGCGTTAGGAAATGATTTCGTCATGATTGAATCTATTTTTCAAGTCTGCAATATAAGCACTTTAGCTATAAAACAATTAGCTAATCGTCATTTAGGCATAGGTTTCGATCAACTTATTTCTATTGAAAAAGGTCAAGAAGCCGATTTCTTTTGTCGTATTTTTAATGTAGATGGCAGTGAAGCTGAGCAGTGCGGTAATGGTCTCAGATGTGTGGCGAAATTAGTTTATGATTTAGGTCTTACAAACAATCTTACATTTACTTTACAAACTAAAGCAGGGCTATTTCCTGTTGAAATTAAATCAAATTCTGTTGTTTCTATTTCTATGGGTCTACCTATATTTGAACCTAGTAAAATACCTTTTATCACTGAGTCTCAGCGTCCGTACTATCTACTCAATCTAAAATATAACGATGTAAAAATAAATGTATTATCGATGGGAAACCCTCACGCCATATTAGAAATGCCCTCAAGCACGCTCTTAGCGCAGGAAAATGTTGCTGCTGAAATTGCTAAACACTCAGCTTTTCCGAATGGTGTTAACATAGGTTTTATAGAAATTATAAATAGAAATACGATACGCTTGCGCACATTTGAACGCGGCGTAGGGGAAACATACGCCTGCGGCAGCAACGCGTGTGCAGCCGTAGTTTCAGGCATCATGAATAAGAGCCTTGATAACAAAGTGAAAGTTGAACTTTTGTTAGGAACATTAGAAATCGAGTGGGGCGGTGTAAACGAGCCTGTGTTCATGACAGGCCCAGCTAACTATGTATTTGAAGGCTTTTTAAAGTGTTGATCTAATTTGAAGTCTTCTTCTTACGCCGTCTTTTTGCAGTACGACCCCATTTTTATCGATAGAAACAACTAAAGAGCCATCTGGAGGTAAATTTTCGCCAACTGTTACGCTAAATAACGTTTCTTGTTTTTTAACTACATTCTCAGATACTTTTTCAACTATATTTGCAATGACTGCACCCCATTGATTATCTTTTTTTGAAACAGATAAAACAACGTAGCTTACATCCATACCTGCATCAGCTGCGCTAGATTTAGATTGGCCTCGAATCGCAGGTGCAACTAAATTATTAACGTACATTCCTTCAGCGACGGGTGGGTGAACGGGCCCTACAAGCAAATCAGACAGCTTTTTTTCTGAAGTGATAGTATCAAGCTTAGAATTGGTGATAGCTAAATTTGTATCCGCTATTTCTTTCTGAATTTTTAACATTTGTAAGTCGTTTACTGCTTGTATGTATTTCTTTTCATTTTCACGTTGTTTTTGCAACTGCTCTGGATCAATTTGTACAGCTTGACTGGGTGCGATTTGCGCTTGTGTTGCAGCACTTCCTTGAGTAGGCGATGAAATTGAGGCTGGCATAGCGGCTCCAGGACCCGCATTACCCATGGCTGGACGAGGAGTTGTTGGGGTAAGAGGAGTTGGAGCACCAGGGCTCATTGGGGTTGGTGCAACTGGGGCTGGTGCTGCGGGGGCTGGAGTTGATCCACCGCTAAATAAACTCGAAGCTTGCCATATGATAATAAAAACTATCACTAAGACAGCAACGATAATAATTTTTTGTTTATTTCCACCTTCAAGCATTGAACTTTTATTATCTGCCATAGATTAATTCCCTAGCGCTTTAAGATTAATTGTCCCGGAGATATTTCCCTGCTCTATTTGAAAAGATGCTTTCGATAAAGTTAAAGGTAAGCCTCTTAATTGTTGACTAACCATATCAAACACATCAGGAGAAAGGCTATGTATTGTTAAGGTTAGCTGTGCTTCTGAATATGATCTTTTGTCTTCGACTTTACCTAGCTGTAAGTTATTTCCTTTCATTACTGTATCTAAATTATCAATTAAATTTCCTACTACTCGTTCTAATGGCATAACACCTGTAGGAGCTTCTCGTTTATAAAATAATACTTGGAAATTTAAAAATATGCCGCCACCTGTAATTTCTACTTTGGCATCTATTTTCTTAGCCCAAAGAAAAAGTGTTTGCATTTTCACACCTGATGAAGCCACAGCAATGTGTATGCTGCCAGCATTATCAGAATTTAATACATAGTCAACTGATGTCGGCGTCCATCCTGGAATATCGTAAACCAGACTAAGCTTTCTCGTTATCATTTGTAGCTGTTGATAAGGCGCTGGGCTTGCTAATGTAGATCTATACATTTGCATATTATCTTCAGCTTGCACAAATGGAATTTGCACCTGCTGCGTGACTTCAGCTGGCGTAGTAAAATAATCCCATGCCACCCATAGCAACCCTAATACTAAGATAATTATTGCTAATTGCTTAATGGGTAAGGTGCCTATACCTTGCGCTTTTAATACTGTATCAACTAGCTGTAGTTGAAAACTTTTTACAACAGGTAACTTAGGAAAAACGGGTTCATCTAAAACTGTAAAAGATGCAACTGAGTTTGCTTCAAACGAAAATTTACCTTCTTCAGGCGTTTGACTGATAGGAACATCACCGTTCACATAAATATTAAAATTATTTTGTTGTGAAAGAAAAACGACTAGTTCTTCTGGGATAGCATCTAAAGGAAAACTGCCATCTAAATAGACTGAACCCGACTTCACAATAACAAGTATAGCTTCTACTGTATTCGGAATAGCTTCGCAATAAATTAAATCTGCAGGACGATTGAAATTCTGCCAAACACATTCGCCTAAGAGATAACCCGTGTCTGGAGAAAATGCGACTTCATATTGAGTCGCATTTCTTTTTTGAAGCGTAATATATTCACCATAGCTACTGCTAAGAAGCATAATCTCTCGTTTAAGCAGACTTGTTTTCTTCGCAATCAGCGTATCCCGATAAGACGGAATAATAAATCGTACGCCATCTTCTCGAGTGATATAAGGCATTTAGACTGTTCCGCCCAATATAATAGGTGTGATCAATACTACCGTTTCTATGTTTGTTTGTTTTGCTCCTCTTCCGCCTAAAGCTTGAGATCCAGCGACCTGCATAGAACCCGTTTGATTAACAACTTGTCTAAATCCAGATAAAATCAACGTATCACCAGAACTAATCACACTGCGTTGGTTAATTTGTTTTTCTGCAATTTGCGGTATCTGTATACTTGCAGGGCTAGTACCATTCGCACCCGAGGTAAATGTAGTGATACTGATTTTCGTAGATAAATCAGCATTCACTTGTAGATACACTTTATCTCCCATGATCTTAGGAAGCACATACAATATCAACCCTGTCACTAGTGTGCCTGGAGTAATAGAGGATGTGACGGATGAACCATTTCCACCACCTGAACCACCTGCTAATGCAGTGGAAGAAACGCTAGCGGCATAACCTTCTTTGTTCACCAAACTAATCACAGAGACTTGGTTATTCAAGGCAACCACTCTAGGTTCAGAGACAACAGAGACTTTGCCTTGTTGCTCTAAGGCGCTAATCAGCACGTTTACACCCAACTGTTTAGTCTGATCCGCTTGAACTATACCGCCTTGTGGTAATCCGCCTTGTGCTCCTGCAAAAGGGAAATTAGCTAATGCAGATGTTGTGGCAAGAGGCGTAATGCTCACAGGTGTACCATAATTTCCGTTTAACACGAAGTTAGTACCCATGAACCCACGTTTAATGACTTGCCAATCTAATCCATAGTTAAAGTCACTCGATAAATTCACCTCAAAGACTTGTATCTTCACTAAGACTTGCCTAGATAAAGACTTATTCAAGGTCTGAATATATCTTGCAATCAACGCCACGTTGCTCGGCCTATCACGAACTGTGACAGTGGTAGTTGATTCAGAAACAATGACTGTTCCTTGCGCAGAGAGCAACGATCTGATGGAGGAACCTATATCTTTCCAAACAGATAATGTACCTTTTAACGTACTAGAAGAACCTAAACCGCCAAATCCACCAGCACCAGTAGCGCTGCTGCCGCCACCACCACTGCTACTGGCCCCACCGCCGCCCGAGCTTGTTCCACCTGCGGTGTCACCTAACGTATAATCTGTCGCGCCAGGCATAAACGCGATATCAAATGTGCGAGTTACAAAGGCTTGCCAATAAATATGATTGCCATTAATTGTATAAACATATCCACTCTTAGCGGCAAGCAAATCCAACGCGCCTTTTACTGTTCCTGAATAATTGATAGAAACAGGAATAGTCTGATCTAATCCTATTTGATAATGAGACAAAATAACTTTTTGAGTGCCACCTACAATGGTACGTGTGTAATAAGATAAAGGTAATTTATCACCACGAATAATAACATGACTGTTTATCCAGCATGGTGCCTTGGCAAGACTAATCGGCGTTTTATCAACATAGAGCCCTTGGTTCACGACTAATGGAACCGGCGGCTTCATAGTCGATTCTGCTTTATGTATCACTGCACGTTGATGCTCTATGACGTCAGCCATATTTCCCATAGTTTGATTATAAAGAGGTGGTGTACACCCGGTAATAACGATAGCCATAGAAAACAAAGCTAATAAAAGACGTCTCAAATAAACCATCACAGCTTCCTCGAAGTGACTATCATAGTACGATTAGACATATACAACGTGGCTTGTAAAGGAAAAGGGGTCATTAATTTTTCGATTACATTGGGTAAACTAGAACCTGTAATGCGCCCATCAAAATTATAATCGTAAGCGACTTTCCAAATAACTTTCCAATGATATCTATCCATAATGCGTTCGAGGTTTTCTTTTAAAGAACCACTCACGCTAATAGCATAAATAGCAGCAGGGCGGCCTAAATTAGCAAACTGATCTGAGAAATGCGCATTACCATAAGAAGGGGAAAAACTAGAGCTCTGCTGAACACCTGCTTGGAAAAAGGGTTCTGAAGGAATCACAGCGTTAGGTTTAGCAACTTGCCAACCCGCCATTGCTATAGCAGGAACTAGGATCAATAACGCACTTAGTCTAGCGAAGAGGCAGTTCATTGCATTACTCCATTAACCTTATGCTTAACAGTAACTTATCCATAAATTTTTCTGATTTAAGTATAAGCGATTTATTTTAAATGTGTAAGAGTTATGTTGTTAATTTCTATTATGGGACATTATTACTATTCACCCCCCACACGTTTATAGCACTGCCTACAGGAGCTTCGTTATTAGGAACACATCGTGTTATAGCCATCACTGACCCCATAAGCCTTCCTTGATTAGCCGCGGAAGGAACTATTCTTCCTTTTTCGGTTATTACGGCTAAACAAACTCGCCAATATTTTGTTGCAGAGTCATCAGTGGCTGACAATGCAGTATACGCAGTTCCATTGCCCCACGGATTATTACAACCCTGTGGTGTAGGGTTATAGATTGCACAATCTAAAAGGTTTGTATTATCAGGAACGGGTGCACCGTTAGCACCTTGTCCTCCTCTCGCAAACGCTGTAAAACTGCTAAGAGGCGTTATATTCACATTACTGCAACTAGTAGGATCAGAAGCGCTACTGCAACTTGGCGTATCATATACACCGCTTACCCCTACAGGTGCGACAATAATAGAAGGCTTCATGTTTCCAGGGCAGACAGGCGCTGGCACGCAACCACCGCTAGAATAAACACCTGCATAATTTATTGAACGAGCGTTATTTAAATTTTGGCCGGGTATACTTACCGTAGCGGCAGCAAATGTTCCGTTTGAATCAGTTCTCACAAAACCACCAGGCAACATACCGGCTATAAGCTGCGCTTCTATTACTGTTGGCACTGGCGCTTGGACCGTGTATCCAGTCGTATCATAATGCACAATAAATCTATTTGTACCTGTAAAATTAGCAGTTGCTGTAGGGTATAGATCCGCCCCCATATTTGGAAAAAGAGCATTAGGTAAATAGGTTCCCATCAGAGGTGTTTGAAAAAGAAATTCATCGTTATATTCCCAATCTACAGGCCACTTCCCATTATTAATATAGTAATTCATTGCTGCGTTTATAATTTGTTGCATTTGCAAAGCAGTTTTATCCCGCTTAAATTGGGCCATTCTCTGCGTGCCATAGTTCACTATCATCATCAATACGGCACTCATGATCACTAGGACTAACAACATTTCTAATAAAGTAAAACCATTTAATTTATGTTGATTATTTTTCATGTATTTATCATCCACCGCATAAATAATAGGTTGATCTCACTGCACCCGTGTCACTTAATTCATACATTTGATCATGCGTGTATTGCAAATTAAATTGTTTTAACTGCGGCATAGACAGCCATAAAATCGATGTCGTATTGGGAGCAGTATAAGAAGGTAACCGTTCCCAAACTAAGTAGGTGTTATGGGTGTCAGGATTAGAGCAAGGATCAATAGTTGTAGGGTTGGTTGAAGGGTGACCCGCAGACAAACAATCTGCACCCAAACTACTTTGATAAACAGGCCCTTTGGTTGAATCTTTTAATTTGACAGCAACTTGCGCTGTCCAAATCAAAGATTTTGCAGAGGAAGGCAAAGTAGAACTCGTTGGTATGCAAGCCGTCCCCGGCACCATGACTACACACGCATTCACCTGTGGAGACGTAGTCGACAAGCTGGGATTAAATTGCAAGACATAGGTATTACCCACATCATCTAACAAAGAATTTTTGCCCAGTGTTACCGCTAGGCCATAGGCTTGCATGGCGGTAGTCACCACTGCAGCAGTACCGTTCGTAACAGGAAATGAATTTGTTGTGCCGGCAGTTGCAGGGTCTAATGTTCCACCTATAGGGCATTGAGCTCTATAATAATTACCCATAGCCGCAAATAATAAATCTACATTAGATTGCACTTTAGTTAAGTCCGACTGTAGTTTAAATCTCTGATACATTTTAATGCTTGAAACTAAAATAGCAGATGCTATAGCAAGTGCTAACATCACTTCTAATAAAGTCGCACCTTTTTGAATTCTCAAAAACTTCACCGCAACATCCCTGTCTTGCTACGTGGACTATGAGCCCATAGCCATCCCTGTTAAGAATATGCCTCTGATGATAATAATAATTAACATACCACCCACAGCTAACAAAAGACCACCAACTACTTTACCTATAAATTTAAGTGTTTTTGTTGTTTTTTCTGAGCCAAGCAAGCCCATACGAACAAGACCATGCTCAAACCCTTTTACTTCTGCCATAATACGCAAACGTAAAACATCGGATTCTTCAACTAACCCTGTTGATAATACATCAGCAACATTCCCTTTACCTTTACTCAACAAATGTTCCATCATAACTAAGTGTGAAATCATATAAGGGTTAGCTTGATATTGCATTACCTTAATCGCATTTTTAAATACAACACCATTTGAGACGAGTAATCCTAATGTTTCTAACATGCGTGCAGCCATGAGTTTTTTGTATATTGAAAAAGGAGGAATATTATCAAGCATAGGTCTAAACTCACCTACATAATTCGACATTGCACGTCTTAAAATAATAACGACTGCAACAACGATAGCGATGACTAACCACCACCAACGCTGTATTATGTCAGCCACAAAAATTAATGTGCGGCCAGCTTCAGGCCATTCTTCTATGGGTTTAATCGCTTTAAATTCAGTAAATACAGACGTATTTAAATAAATAATAATAGCGCAGGCCATGATAATTACCATTAATGGATAACTCACCGCACCAATAAATGCGCCCATGGTTCCGCTGCTCTGAGTCATCGTATTAATTGCTGATTTTAATGTTTGCGCTAACGCACCGCCTTCTTCACCCACACGTATAATCTCAATAACATTAGGTGCAAACCATTCACGCATACCATCAGCTAGCGGCTGACCTTCGGCTATACTATGAGAAATAGATTCGGCTACGTCTTTAGTTAACCCAGTAGAAACTTGCGTCATCATTTCAATTGCACGATTTGGTGGAATACCATCACTTACAAGCAGAGAAAAATCTTCTAAAAAACCGAGTTGATTTTTAGCTCCAAATTGAAAACGTTTTAGTCTTCGGGATAGAGTTCTAAAATCCAAATCCATTGAAGGTATTTCCATATTTTCTCTCTTACAAAGCTTAATAATATGTATGTACAGTGTGCATCAATATTTAAATATTTTAGACGTTGTTGCCGTATTAATTGGACCTACAACTTTTTCTGCATCAAAAGGATCGATAACACCTGCTTTGATTAATTGCACTGCGCGTGCACTAAAGTCCATCCATCCGTTTTCTTTTAAATATCTTTCCCAACTCGTTGTATCACATTTTTGAATAAACTGTCGTCCTTCCTCATCTACCCATATCACTTCTGCAACTACTGATCTTCCTCCTACACCAGTCCGATTACACTTGTCACATCCAGGACCTCGCGCATGCGCAGCATTAATAATGTCTGCACCCAGTACAGCTTCCCATCCTGCAATAAATGGTTCATGTTTAACAGATGATCTCAACGGAATGGCACAACCCAAACAGACTTTTGGTACTAAGCGTTGACAGACTAAACAACGGAGCACACTGCTGTCACTGAGCAGAACGGGTGATATACCCATATCGACTAATCGTGTAATGATTGCAGTAGCACGGTTTGTATGCAGAGTGGTTAACACTAAGTGACCGGTGATAGATGCACGTACCATTACATTCGCAGTATCTTCATCTCGCATTTCACCTAAAATAATAACGTCAGGATCCATACGTAAAGCAGCACGACCCATGCTTGCAAAACTACGATCTGCTTTTTCTGAGTTAACAGGAACCTGTGTCGCTTCTTCTACGACTTTTTCGACAGGATCTTCAATGGAATACAATTTTGCGGTGTTTTCTACCATTTCCATACAAGCGGCAAGTGTTGTTGTTTTACCAGAACCCGTAGGGCCTGCAACAATGATAGCGCCGAATGGAAGCTTCAAAGCCATTTTAATAAGGTCAACTTGCTCTGTTGTATAACCTAGATCTTCTAATGTTTTTGTACGCTCTTCACCCGTCGCTAAAATACGCATAACCATATCAAAGCCGCCATGTGCTGGCACGCTGGCTAAACGCAAACGTATATCTTTGCCATGGATTTTTAATGGCATGGAGGCATCTTGAGGAACCATAGGATTAAAATGTGAAGTTGCGTGATCTGTTTCCTTGTTAAAAGCAACAGAAGCAATTTCTCTACCTAACTTTTCAGACCATTCCGCATACACATGTAACTCACCATGTTGGCGCATGCGAATTTTTGAATACGTTTGTCTAACTTGAATATGAATATCACTCACGTTTTGTGCTACGGCTTCCATAACCAAATCACGCAAATGCTTTTGTTGATCACTAATATCGACTGACGCTTCTGCTTTTTTTTGTTTTCTGGAAGCTTCGTCATCTTCACTGCTCGCTAATAACAGACTAATCAATGATTGCTTAGCTGCATAAACTTGGCCAGGGTGTATGCCTTTGCTCAACAATAGCGACTTACAATTTTGGACAGCTCGAGAAGAAGGTTCAGATGATAAAATGTTACCGCTTTTTAAAACAACTATGGTTTTTTGCTCATGACACCAATTGAGCATTTCATCCATAGCTTTATCTTTCATGTCTAAATCATTTTGACTATTTAACACTTTGGTATTAGTTGCTGTTGCGAATTGATCTAAGATTGCAGATTTATCATCAGAATCTTTAGATGAGTTAGAAGGGGAACGTATGTCAGCCATTTTTCGCCTCTCAAGTCTGCAGATTGAGCAAGCACAGCACTAAAAAATTCAGGAAGTTCTTTTAGAATGGACTAAGTTTAAAAAGATAGCAATACCCTAGTATAAACAATTTGGTTATAGTGCCGCGGACACGGCGCAACCTCATCCGCCCTCCGGGCACCTTCTCCACAAGTGGAGAAGGAAAATTGTTAAGGCTATATACGCCTTTGTCCACGCTACATTCAAGAAGGATTGTAGCCCGGACAAAGCGCAGCGTGTCCGGGAAATGGAAAAGACCTTATATATCCAGATTTACTACATCTAATGCATTCGTTTCGATAAACTCGCGTCTAGGCTCAACTGCATCACCCATTAACGTTGTAAAAATCTTATCCGCAGAAACAGCATCTTCAATTGTCACTTGCAACAAGCGTCGCGTTGCAGGATCCATAGTCGTTTCCCACAATTGCTCAGGGTTCATTTCGCCTAACCCTTTATAGCGTTGGATAGATTGACCTTTCTTAGCTTCAGCCATTAACCACTCTACCGCTTCAGCAAATGTCGTTAAGTTCACCTGTTTATCACCGCGTTTAACATAGGCTCCGGCTTGTAATAAACCATTCAGTTTTGCACCTAAGGCTAACAGCTTGCGATATTCGGCAGACAAGAATAACTCCTTGTTAATCATGTAGTTGCGCGGAACACCGTGATGAATAACGGTTACGCAAGGCACCCAACTATTTTTTTCCGTATTCTCAATTAATTCGATAGTGTAACTCGTAGAAACTAAAGGTTGCTTAGCTAATTCAGTTTTTAATTGTTCAATTAATTCCGCTGTATATTCTTTTTGACCGAACAATGCCTCATTAACAACTGGCATATGAATCAACGCATTCAATATTGCATGCGGATAACGACGTGATAAACGTTGAATAATCATCTGAATGGAACGATATTCAAGAACTAATTTTTCTAAAGCAACACCAGAAATAGGGGGAGCATCTCCACCAACAAAGAGTGAAGCATTATCTAAAGCTGACTGTGCTAATGACGCTTCTAACGCTTCATCATCTTTAATGTAATGCTCTTGCTTACCTTTTTTAATTTTATACAAAGGTGGTTGCGCAATAAATATATGTCCACGCTCAATCAGTTCAGGCATTTGTCTAAAAAAGAATGTCAGCAATAACGTTCTAATATGAGAACCGTCTACGTCCGCGTCAGTCATGATGATAATGCTAAAATAACGAAGCTTATCGGGGTTATATTCTTCTCGCCCAATGCCACATCCCAGTGCGGTAATCAACGTCGCGACTTCCGCAGAAGAAAGCATTTTATCAAAACGAGCTTTTTCCACGTTTAGAATCTTACCTTTTAACGGTAAAATTGCCTGTCCTTTGCGATCACGTGCTTGTTTTGCAGACCCACCTGCAGAATCACCTTCAACTAAAAATAATTCTGATTTAGAAGGATCTTCTTCTTGGCAATCTGCTAATTTACCGGGCAATCCAGCGATATCTAATGCGCTTTTTCTGCGTGTCATTTCTCTCGCTTTTCTTGCCGCTTCACGTGCACGGGCAGCATCTATTACTTTTGCAACAATGGCCTTCGCATCTTGAGGACATTCTAATAAATATTCTTGGAATTTTTCACTCATTGTCGATTCAACAATAGCGCGAATTTCTGATGACACTAATTTATCTTTTGTTTGGGAAGAAAATTTAGGGTCCGGCATTTTAACGGATAAAATAGCGGTCAAACCTTCACGGAAATCATCACCTGTAGTGGTAATTTTAGCGCGCTTTGAATGGCCTTCTTTTTCTATATAGTTGTTTAGTACCCGCGTCAGCGCGCCTCTAAAGCCCGCTAAATGGGTACCACCATCTTTTTGTGGAATATTATTGGTGTAACAAAAGATTTTTTCTATGAACGTATCATTCCACTGCAAAGCGACTTCAACAGTGATTCTGTCTTTCTCTACACAAAAGTAAAAAACCTTAGCATTGACGGCTGTTTTATTTTTATTTAATTCTTCAACAAAGACTCTAATTCCGCCATGATATTGAAAAGTCTCAGCTTTTCCATTGCGTTCATCCGTCAAATGAATAGAAATACCTGGATTTAAAAACGATAATTCTCTTAAACGCTTCGCTAAAATATCATAATGAAAAAGTATGTGCGTAAAAGTCTCAGGACTAGGTTTAAAGCGTACTTCAGTGCCACGCTCTGTGGTTTCACCCGTGACAGCTATAGGAGCCTGAGGCTCACCATGCTTGTAATGTTGTTGGTATTTCTTGCCGTTCAGGCAAATGGTGAGAAATAAATCTTCGGATAACGCATTCACAACAGAAACGCCTACACCATGCAATCCGCCCGAGATTTTATAAGAATCACTATCAAATTTTCCACCTGAGTGTAAAACCGTCATAATGACTTCAGCCGCTGCGCGGCCTTCTTCAGGGTGTATATCTACTGGTATACCACGTCCATTATCTTTAACAGATACAGTTTCATCTGCATGAATGGTAACGTTTACAGTGTCACAATAGCCTGCTAACGCTTCATCAATCGAATTATCAACGAGCTCAAACACCATATGGTGCAGCCCAGTTCCATCATCCGTGTCCCCTATATACATACCTGGACGCTTACGGACGGCATCTAACCCTTTAAGTACTTTAATATTTGATGAATCATAGCTAGTCGCTTCAGTATTCACACTTTATCACTCCACATTAATGCTTACGTCACTTCCGTTAAATTTCCATGTTCCACGTGAAACATTTTAACCGGTACCGTCGATAAACTATCGCTAAGAGCGCTTTTCTCAACAGCAGTAACAAAAATTTGTGTTTCTTGTTTAGAAAGTAGGGCAATCAAGTTAGATCGACTTACCTTATCAAGCTCTGCTGGCAAGTCATCAATTAGATAGATTGGCTTCTTGTTCACACCCTTTTGTAAGAGTGCCCCTTGAGCGAGCATCATAGCACAAACGAAGAGCTTTTGCTGGCCTCTTGATAAAATATCTTTAGCAGAGATGTTATTGATTGTTATCTTTAAATCAGCTCTATGAGGCCCAAATTGAGTGTGCCCAAGCTGGCTATCTTTTCCATAACTCGCACTCAGTAATTCGTAATAATCTTGAGCATCATCCCAGCCTGGCAAATAGGTCATTTCTAACCCCGATACATTCAATAACTGAGGTAATGTGTCATTAAGCAAAGGTAAAAGTAGTTGAATGTAATCTTGACGAAACTCATTGAGCCGCGCAGCATGATTTGCTAGTTCTTTTGACCAACTATCTAGCTCTTTTTGAGGTCTAAACTTGCGTAATGCCGCATTTCGTTGCTTTAAAGCCAATCCATAATCGCGCCAAACACGCAAAAAAGCATTATTAAGATAAAATACGCCCCAATCTAAAAATTTTCGGCGAAAAGAAGGTCCTGCATCCAATAAATTATAACAATGGGAGTTAATCAGCTGAACGGGGATTAAATGAGCAAGCTCTGCAGCAGAATGCACATCTTTTCCTGCTATGCGTATTTTAAGATCGCCCTGCAATTGCCTCTCTATACCCACAGGATAGAGCTGCCCTTCGTTTGTCCTAATTTGAGCAACTACACGAAATTTGTTGGTTTCTCTGCGAATAATGCGACTAATGGCAGAGCTGCGAAAAGACCTGCCACGGCTAAGATAGTATATAGATTCTAAAAGGCTGGTTTTTCCACTGCCATTTAATCCATAAATGAAATTAAAACCCACAGACAGTGGGTCAAATTCAATGGAAAGAATATTTCTAAAATCGACAACATCAAAATGAGCCAGCGTCATGCAGCTTATAAACGCATAGGCATAACGACATAGAGCGAATCACTTACATCTGAAGGCTCTATTAAAACACCGCTATTAGGATCGTTGAACGACCAACGTATGTTTTCAGACGCAATCGATGACACCACATCAAGCAAATAAGCGGCATTAAAGCCAATTTCTAAACCATTTCCTTGATAGTCTAATGCTATTGTTTCCTCAGCTTCTTCCTGCTCTGGATTGTTTGCAACAATGCGCAATTGGCCTGCATCAAGGTGCAAACGTATACCTCTAAATTTTTCATTTGAAAGAATAGACGCGCGAACTAAGGCTTGTTTTAAAGCTTCACGTGATGCTGTGGCAGTATTTTCGCCAGCACGAGGAATCAATTTGTCATAATCTGGGTATTGAGCGTTAATTAACTTAGACGTAAAAGTAAAGCTAGGGGTTATCACTCTAAAATGGCTTTCACCTATGCAAAGAGTAATGACTTCTTCGCTATTTGGATCCAATAAACGAATCAATTCTAAAATACTTTTACGAGGTAAAATAACCTTAGCTTGCATGTTTTTTGTATTGTCTTCACTTACTGAACTAAAAGCTAAGCGATGACCATCGGTCGCTATGCACCTTACAACACCATGGTTAATGTCAAATAGTGCCCCATTTAAATAATGGCGTACATCTTGTTGCCCCATTGCAAAATGGGTTTTATTAATCAGTTTACGTAATTTAGCCTGACTCATTTCAAACTCAGTTGCAAAAGGCCCGTTATCTACATTCGGAAAATCCTGAGCGAGGAGAGTGGTTAAAACAAAGCGGCTGCTGCCAGAACGTATGATCAGCTGTTCACCTTCTAATGCGATTTGTAGTATGGAATCTTCAGGTAACGCTCTGCAAATATCCAATAATTTACGAGCAGAAACAGTGGTAGCACCGGTTTGCTCTACTTGATCTAACGAAATCACGCCTATTAATTCAATTTCTAAATCCGTGGCAGTAAGTGACAAACTGGATTCTGTTGCCGTTAACAGAATATTAGAAAGTATGGGTAAAGTCTGACGTTTTTCAACAACGCCACTCAGCATTTGTAAGGGTTTTACAAGAGCGGCACGCTGCACGGTTAATTTCATGTTATAAGTCTCGATCAAATTAAAGAAAATAGGCTTTACGTAGGGTGGGTTAGGCGTTTTTTGCCGTAACCCACCAAATAAAATACAGCGAGCCATTGTGTTTGGTGGGTTACGGTGCAAAAAGCGCACCTAACCCACCCTACGATTTTTATCGTATGCCTTAGGCAAGCTTTACGTCGTCAAAATCCTCAACAAATTCGTATAATCTTCTTCTACATCCTGCGTTGCTTGTTTTAACTCTACAATTTTACGGCAAGCATGTAAAACCGTCGTATGATCTCTGCCGCCGAATGCATCGCCTATTTCAGGCAAGCTGTGATTGGTTAGCTCTTTCGCTAAGGCCATGGCCATTTGGCGAGGACGTGCTACTGAGCGGCTGCGGCGTTTAGACAGTAAATCTGCCATTTTAACTTTGTAATATTCAGCTACGGTTTTTTGAATATTTTCTATCGTAATTAACTTATCTTGCAGAGCCAGCAAATCTCTCAAAGCATCTTTTACAAAATCTAATGTAATCGCTTTACCCGTAAAGTGCGCATTTGCAATAATACGCTTCAATGCACCTTCTAATTCACGCACGTTAGATCGTATGCGTTTCGCGACAAAAAAAGCGACTTCATACGGTAAATTGATGTGTGATTGCTCAGCTTTACTCATCAAAATCGCCACGCGAGTTTCTAATTCTGGCGGTTCTACAGAAACTGTTAAACCCCAGCCAAAACGGGATTTTAAACGTTCTTCTACGCCATTAATTTCTTTAGGATAGCGGTCACAAGTTAATATCACTTGCTGCTGACTTTCTAACAGGGCATTAAATGTATGGAAAAACTCTTCTTGCGATCTATCCTTACCAGCGAAAAATTGGATATCGTCTATTAAAAGTGCGTCAACAGTACGGTAATAGCGCTTAAATTCGTTCATCGCGTTTGTTTGTAATGCTTTAACCATGTCCGCTACAAAACGTTCAGAATGCAAATACAAAACCTTGGCTTGGGGGTTATTTACCATGATCTGGTTGCCAATTGCATGTAAAAGGTGGGTTTTACCCAATCCTACGCCGCCATACAAGTACAGTGGGTTATAAGCCACGGCCGGGTTTTCGGCCACCTGTAACGAGGCTGCTTTTGCCAATTGGTTAGATTTACCTTCCACAAAGTTGTCAAAGGTGTAATTAGGATTAACGTTGCTGCGATGGTTAGGAAGCTCGTTTGCTGGTACAGGTCTGCTACGAGCAGGGGTTGGTGCATTCGCCTGCTGCTGGGGCCTATAAGGCGCTTCTACGCGGGTTGTCTCAGCCCGGGAGCTGCCTATTTCCAGGCTTACCGTAGGTGCAGGGTCAGGGTCACTAAACTGTCTGACTAATTCGTTAATGCGGCCCAGAAATCGCTCTAAAATCCAATCCAACACGAAACGGTTGGGGGCTAATAAAACGAGTTTATTTTCAGCATACTCAGCTTGTAACGGCCTAATCCAGGTATTGAACTGCTGGGATGGAAATTCATCCTGAAGACAATCTAAACATTTTTCCCATAGCGTTGCACTCACTGGTAAAGCTCCTACTGATTTGCGGTCTTAGACTTAACTCGACTGAATAGAATAGAGCATTCTGCTGTAAATGAGAATCTTTAGGTGAGGGGGATTTTTTATAGATTAAAATGCTTTCAGATATGCATTATTAGGTCATTTAATTACAGGCAATCGTAATATAAAAATCATTGGTCTCCACCAAATAGGATGTCAGTATCCGGGTAATGATGCACATTACGCGTTGCCAGTTTATGCTTATTCATCTTAGCAGTTGCTCCAATAATGCAATCAATAGTTGTTAATGTGGTTCCGCGTGCTCGCCAATTGCGATAATCTTCTCCAGCCATTTTTATGAATCAAGCGAATCAGAACAACTGATAAGCTATACTCCTTGAAATTAGCCTATTTGAAGGATATAATATCCATAAAATATCACTATTTTAGGGCTTGAAATGACTGATACTCGTTATATTCCAAGATATTACAAAAATTTAGAGCCTTATTGTGAACCCAATAAAGTACTTATCATTTATGGTGCCAGGCAAGTTGGAAAAACCACCCTGCTAAAACATTATCTGGCTGAATGCCCATATCGATATAAACTAGAATCAGGCGACAACTTATTATTGCAAACCACATTAGGTACGGCTGACTTTAAAACAATCAAAGAATTTACGACTGGATATGAGCTAATAGTCATTGATGAAGCACAACGAATTCCAAATATTGGATTGGCATTAAAAATCATGGCCGACCAAGAGCCAAATATCCGAATCATTGTCACGGGCTCTTCATCATTTGAATTAGCGGGTCAAATTGGCGAGCCATTAACAGGCCGAAAAAAAACTTTAACCCTTTTTCCACTTGCTCAATTAGAAATTTCACAGACCAAAAATCATTTCGAACTAAAAGAAAACTTAGAAGAATATTTAATTTATGGAAGTTATCCCGAAGTAATAAAAGCAACAACAACTCAAGCAAAGCGAGATTATATTACTGAGATCACTCATTCATATTTATTAAAAGATATTTTAGAATTAGACAAAGTTAAAAATTCAAAAACTTTATTAGACTTATTACGGCTACTGGCTTTTCAAATTGGCAGTGAAGTTTCTCATTCAGAGCTAGCTAAACAATTAGGAATCGATACCAAAACTGTTTCGCGTTATCTTGACTTACTTGAAAAAGGTTTTGTTATTTTTAACCTCAGAGGCTTTAGTCGCAATCTACGCAAAGAAATCACAAAAAAAAGTAAATATTATTTTTATGATACTGGCATACGTAATGCACTCATTGCAAATTTTAACCCCATCAGTCTGCGTAATGATATGGGCAATCTCTGGGAAAATTTCCTCTGTATTGAGCGGCTCAAAAAACAATCCTATATTCCTATCTATGCGAACAATTATTTTTGGCGCACGTGGGACCAAAAAGAAATTGATTATATAGAAGAGAGAGAGGGAACTTTATATGCCTATGAATTCAAATGGGGGAAAGAAAATAAAAAAATCCCTAAAGATTGGCAAAATGCTTATCCAGATTCGCATTACAGTCTTATTAATCGTAACAATTATTTGGAATTTATTTGTTAAATAAAATCACACATCGGATAGTGGCGCACTCTGATGCCACCCTGGATCGCCACGACCAAACGCTACGAGGTCTCGCGAAGACAAGACGTTGAGAGACGTGGGCAAGGCCATGGCTACAACCATCCATTTGCACTTTTACCCATACACTCCTATACTTAAAGAGATAAGTACACGGAGCAGAGCGCAATGAGATGTCGCATTGATAAGATTCAGGTTTTATTCAAAAAAATAACGAAAAATGCGGTGATCAAAGCATTACCTTGCCTGATGCTTGGGATTTTTTCAATACCGAGCTTTGCAACAGATAGCACGGGATTAACAGCCAGTACGGGTACGCAAAGCACGCTAGACTATCTACCAAACATTTCTAAAGTGCTCTCTATTCCTTCTTGGTCTCGATCTGATCAATTTACGGCCTTAAATGTAAATGGATCTGCAGGTGCAAGTGTAAACAGTCCCCTGCAAATGCTTGCATCGGATGGGAGTACTAGTAGCTATACTGTACCATATTCAGGATATTATGAATTTTGGGCACGAATAACTTGGGCTCTAACTGCCAATCAAGCCCCCTGGCCTCCAACCCTTCCTCTCAATCTATGGGTGGATTCGTGGGCTTCATCACCTGATGCCTCAGGCACTTTTCATGATATACGCATTTCTTATACCGGTGATACGCCTCTTCAATTAAGCAATTTTGCTACGGGTGGTTATGGTCCAGGTTCACCTTTTTGGTATGTATTTTATCTTTATGGTGGCGCTTATCTTAATGCTGGAGCTACAATTTGGTTACCTCGTGTTTGGACAGACACCAATAACTCAAGTAACTGGTGGGTAGGTCAGAGCGGCTCATCTTTCACCATCACATTAATGTCACATGCGTAACGGTTTATTTTTGATGCACTTACCTTTTGCATATAATGAACTATAATCAAAGTATAGTAGTAAGGGGGGAAGAAGATATGCGGGGCACATCTTATTTTAGGCGTAAAATCAGCTTGTTATTAAAAGTTTTTATCTTGCTGAACGGCATAGTGTTCTTTGATGCATGTTTTGCTTTTCCAACGGATAGTACTGCAAGTACTTATCCGCTACACCCTCAGAATACGGGTTGCCCGAGCTCGAGCGTCACTTCTGCTGTCAACAATATTCCAGCGACCAGTTATGGATCCCCCGTCAATGGATATATTACAACAATCGCTGACTCAAACCATGGCGGAAGTTTGTGTCCGGGAACATATTTTGTAAGCTGGACATTTAGTATAAATCCTAACAACAGCTGTGGCGGCGGATGGACAGAGTGTTCTATGTCTGTACGTATGGATGCCCTTGATCCGGTGTCTTTACAATTTGCTGCCACTCTCGCTACTTCTGGTATGACAAGGGATGATTATTATGACATGCTGTGGGGTAAATCAAAGACCATAAGCGTACTTTGGAATTCAACCACTAGTGTGCTAGGTATTTATGTTTATCTAGAAAACGGTAATTATAACGCTAGCACTGTGACTATAAAAAGACAGTAGCTAGTTAAGTGGTTCAAAGCGGGTCAGGCCTGCAATGTGCGTTAAGTACTAAAACAGTGTAACCAAGTACATGAATTATTGTTTATAAATTTCTTTTCGATGCCCAACATCCAATACCAAAATATAACAAATCTGATCTTTTATTTCATATATGACGCGGTAATTGCCAACGCGTATACGCCAACCATCACGACCCATTAATTTCTTGCGAGTTTTTCAATAGCATCAATCAGTTTATTTCTATCTTTTGATGGAATTATTTGCAATGTTTTTAAAGCACTACGCTCAATTTCAATTTGATATTTCATGAACGACGAGCTTTAAGCTTTTTTACAGCCGTTGTAAAAGAGACAGGCTTAGATGATAGCGATTTTGCTTTGTCATATGCGCAAATATCCTCATACTCTTCGAGAATAGCAGCGACTTTTTTCCATTCAGCATAAGGTAAAACAGCTGCTGTCCTCTTCCCTTTTTCATCCACAATGAATTTTTCATGTAAATTTAGCATATTAATAACACCTCAAATAATTTTTTACGCTTTGTAGATCAATTATAACGCGTGATAAATAATATGTCTGTTTAAAAAAACTGAAAGCGATGAGAAGCGATGAGGGTCAGGCCTGCAATGTGCGTTAATCACTAAAAACATGAACCCATACATTCTTTAGATTTTTTATAAAAATGGGTTAGCCACAAAATTCATTAATAATTTTATTCTTAATTATATTCAACTCATGGCTCCCACCCGTTAACAGGATTCTTTTTATAGCACGGGTGACTGTAGTGTGCTCACACTTAAAATAATTCGCCACCATAGCAGCAGAACCTATTTTAAATTCTAAAGCAAGCCAAGCAATAACAGCGCGTATTTTTGAATTAAAGCGATTTCTAGATTTTACATACAAACATGCTTCTTCAATTTTGTAAAATAAACACACTGAATCAATAAGCTGATCGAGAGTAAGATCAAAAGATTCTTCGATATTATTTTGGAGAGATTCCAATTTTTTCATAAAGACATCGTCACATATAGCTGGAAAACTTTTTTTATTCGCTATATTAAAATTTATTGCTGCATTTTGATCAAATGGTTCTAAGATAAATTTTTTATAGCCAATAAGCGAATCCCTTTCGTCAGTTGAAAAATATCGTAAAACATAGCTTGTAGTTAACCATGAGAAATAGGACAACTTTAAATATGCATTATGACTACTCCACCTATAATCCCCTGGATTAATAACCATGTTAGCTCGAACAGGATTGAGATGAATATATTGGATCAGTTTCAACAAATAGTTATCTGCATCCACAATAAGGGCTTTATATCGCCCTTGAAATAAGTGACCAATTTTATTTCTTTTTTTATTCATTATTCTGGTATAACGAAAACTAATGTTTTGAATAATGTTAGATAAAGGTATTTCGCCAACTTGGAGTGCAAGATGGACATGATTTGTCATTAAACAAAAACCATGAACCCGAAAATTAAATCGATTAACACCTTCATTGATTAGCGAAAGAAATTTTGTTCGGTCGTCATTATCAAAAAAAATATCTTCACCGCCATTCCCTCGTAACATAACGTGATAAAAAGCACCCGAATAATGAATTCTAGGTTTTCGTGGCATAAACACTCCAAGGCAATTAAATAAAAATTAGAATTTGAAAAGAAGAAATAGACAGTTTGAAGATGAGAGAAAAAATTGGACAAATTGATTGGATCTAAATTTTAATACTATTTTTAAAAAAAATATATTACTAACTAACAATGCATCTCAATACAGGCCTGACCCGCAATTTAACGCACAATGCAGGCCTGACCCCGCAAGAAAGCTTGCCCTAACCCCTGCATAATATTATCCTGCATGTCTTTCGCCGCAGGAAGCTTAAGCCATGTCAGCCACAAAAAAACCTTTAATTCTCGTCGACGGTTCATCCTATTTGTACCGCGCATTTCACGCTATGCCGTCGCTCACTAATTCAAAAAAATTACCCACAGGCGCGATTTATGGCGTCATCAATATGTTAAAAAAATTACTCAGCGATCATCAGCCAGAACACATTGCCGTTGTGTTTGACGCAAAAGGTAAAACGTTTCGTGATGACATTTACGATCAATACAAAGCAAACCGCTCAGCTATGCCTGAAGATTTAGTCAAACAAATTGAACCTATACACGCAATCATAGCTGCAATGGGATTACCCATACTCATGATAGACGGTGTGGAAGCAGACGATGTGATAGGCACACTTGCAAAATCTGCTGCAAAACAAGGGGTCAACACACTTATTTCAACTGGTGATAAAGATCTGGCACAACTCGTCGATAAACACATCACGTTAGTCAACACCATGACAGATACCTATTTGAATCCTGAAAGTGTAAAAGAAAAATTTGGAATTCCACCAGAAAGTATCATTGATTATCTCGCGTTAGTGGGCGACACCAGCGATAACATTCCAGGTGTTCCACAATGCGGTCCTAAAACTGCAGTCAAATGGTTATTAGAATACGGTACGTTAGAGGGTGTTATCAAACACGCTGATGAAATCAAAGGAAAGGTCGGCGAAAAATTACGAACTGCAATTCCACAAATACCTATGTCTAAACAATTGGCCACCATTAAATTAGATGTGCCGCTCAGTGTCAGCATAGAAGAGTTAGATCGCAAAACACCTGACACAGAACAACTGATTGCACTGTTTCGTGAATACGAATTTAAAAATTGGTTAGCTGCATTGTTAGCAGAAAACAAACCTGAACAAGAAATAAAAGATAAAAAAACACATTATGAAACTATACTCACATCTGAAAAATTTATTGAATGGTTAAACAAATTAAAAGACGCAAAACATTTTGCATTTGATACAGAAACAACATCATTAAATTACATGCAAGCCGAAATTGTAGGTGTAAGCTTTGCGATTACTGCAGGATCTGCAGCTTATATTCCACTTGCACACAGCTACGAAAATGCACCTACACAATTATCACGTGATTTTGTATTACGACAATTAAAACCTTTGCTTGAAGATCCCAACATAAAAAAAATCGGGCAAAATATAAAATATGATTTAGAAGTATTAGCCAATTATGGAATTACATTACAAGGCATAGGCTCAGATACCATGCTGGAATCTTACGTGTTAGACAGCTCTAGCAACAATCATGGCATGGATGCATTAGCCTTAAAATATTTAGGCTGCCGCACTATTCCTTATGAAGAAGTTGCAGGCAAAGGTGCTAAACAAATTTGTTTTGATCAAGTTAGTATTGAACAAGCAGCGCCTTATGCAGCAGAAGATGCAGATATTACATTACAATTACATGAAACTTTATATCCAAAAATTGCTGCAGAAGCTGGACTTAAATTTATTTTAAATGAAATTGAATTACCTTTAATTCCTGTGCTTGCACGCATAGAACGTAATGGTGTTTTAATTGATGTAGAAAAATTAAAAATACAAACAGAAGAAATCGAAAAACGTTTATTGGAATTAGAAAGTGAAGCTTATGATTTAGCTGATACAAAATTTAATATGAATTCACCTAAACAATTACAAGAAATTCTTTTTACAAAATTAAATTTGCCTGTTTTACAAAAAACACCTACAGGACAAGCATCAACAGCAGATGCTGTTTTACAAGAGTTAGCGCTTGATTATCCGTTACCAAAAATTATTATTGAATATCGATCGCTCAGTAAATTAATTTCAACTTACACAAAAACATTGCCTGAACAAATCGATTCGAATACGGGAAGAATTCATACTTCCTACAATCAAACCGGTGCAGCAACAGGGCGCTTATCTTCTTCAGATCCCAATTTACAAAACATCCCTATACGCATGGCAGAAGGCAGACGCATACGCCAAGCGTTTATTGCAAGTCCGGGTTGCAAAATTATCAGTGCTGACTATTCACAAATTGAATTACGCATCATGTCACACATGTCTGACGATCCAGCATTGTTAAGTGCATTTGCACGTAATCTTGATATTCACCAAGCCACTGCATCAGAAGTATTAGGCATACCGTTGGATGAAGTCACAGCCGATCAACGCCGCAGTGCGAAAGCAATTAATTTCGGTTTGATTTATGGTATGTCCGCATTTGGATTAGCAAAACAATTAGGAATAGATAGACACGCGGCTCAAGATTACATAGAAAAATATTTCGCACGTTATCCTAAAGTGCGTGAATACATGGAAAATACGCGCAAACAAGCACATGAGCTAGGCTATGTAGAAACATTATGGGGTCGCAGATTATATTTACCTGAAATTAATTCCAGCCAAATCATGCGACAAAAAGCGGCTGAACGCGCAGCAATTAACGCACCCTTACAAGGGACAGCCGCAGACATTATTAAACGCGCTATGATAAACATAGATGCTTGGTTATCTAGCCATAACATAGCGGCAAAAATGATTATGCAAGTACACGATGAATTAGTCTTTGAAGTGGCTGAAGATAAAACGACTGAAATCATGGAAATGATACGTAAACACATGATGGAAGCATCTGATCTAAAAGTGCCTTTATTAGTTTCTATAGGAGTGGGTGATAACTGGGATGCAGCACATTAGCAGCTAAATATTAAACCTCTTGAATAAATAGAACGCCCCCTCTCTTCCCGTGCTTTTTACGGGAGGAGAGGGTTGGGGAGAGGAGGGTTAAAACTTCCTTGTACAACGGTTTACAAAAATTATAAATACATTTTTTTGGGGAATGAAACTGTAAAAATATTGTAGCATCAATAACATTTATATATGAAATTTAAGCCCTCCTCTCCCCGGCCTCTCCTCCCGTAAAAAGCACGGGAAGAGAGGGGGCGTTCTATTTATTTTCAAGAGGTCTAATATTTATGGGTAAAGCTATGTCTTAATCCGGGCTACAATAAACCGCTTCGAGGATTATGGCTTTAGAGACACCCGCATATGATTCGGTTATAATTTCTGTCTATGAAAAATCCCCCTGAAATTGTATTAGGCTTTGACTACGGTACAAAACGCATCGGTGTTGCTGTAGGACAAACCGTTACACAAACGGCACGGCCGCTTACCATGATTAATGCGGTGAATGGTATGCCACAGTGGGATGACATAAAAAAAATTATAGCCGCTTGGCATCCAGATGCTATCGTTGTAGGTATACCTTATAACATGGATGGCAGTGAGCAACCCTTAACGCAAGCAGCAAAACAATTTGCTGAATCATTAAAAGAAAAATATGAATTGCCCGTACACGGTATAGATGAAAGACTGAGTTCTGTTGCAGCAAAAGATAAAGTGTTTACAGATGGCGGTTATAAAGCTCTAAAAAAAACTCAGATTGACAGTGTAGCGGCACAATTGATTTTACAAAATTGGCTAGATCAGTTTAGTTAAAAATAAAATTTATGACAGGATATGAAATGAGACTACCCAGCCCACGCTCAACTTATTTAATCGGTTTTTTTGGCATCACTGTCTTACTCGCTCTCGCGATGTATTTGCAAATCTATGAAGGACTCACACCCTGCCCTTTATGTATGTTACAACGTTTCATGTTAATTGGTTTAGGCGCATTATTTTTTATTGGCGCGGTTATCAAATTTAACAATATCTTTCATCGCCTACTTGCATTTGCCAATTGTGTTTTTGCAGTATTAGGTATGGTACTCGCTGGCAGACAAGTTTGGTTACAACATTTGCCGCCTTCCACAGGAGGTGACTGTGGTGCAAGCTTAGATTACATGATGCAAGTATTACCGTTAACAGAAGTGATAAAAAAAGTTTTTATAGGCGGCGCTGAATGTTCGCAAGTGAACTGGGTTTTATTTCAATTAAGTTTAGCCGAATGGTCTTTGATTTGTTTCATCCTGTTATTAGGGCTTTCATTATGGCAGCTATTTAGAAAGATATTTTAGTAATAAAAAAATAAATAAATACGCGTTAAAAACAACTAACAATCTAAAACCTATATTAAAATAACGATGATATATTTTTTTTATCCATGACGTTTTTGTAGGTTGTAGATTTCTAGAATCAAACCAACTCTTACCATATGAAATAAATAATTCTTCACCCTTCGAAATAGCTCTGCGTGCTTTATAGATAATAATTTGATTATCCGCGTCGTATTCGAAAGAAATGCTAGGGTCATCTGAATGATTATAGATGCCGCCATAACCCAGAGCAAAACCATTTTTTCCAGCTGCATTAAAATAATAATTTAAAAAATCAGATTCCCGATTTAAAGACACTAAGGTATAACATTCTTCAACAATATCACCTTTACTGATATCTTTTTCAGCAAAAACACCATAACCGTGCAAAGGTGATGGTTTAACGACGATTGCATTCTGAAATAATTTTGCCTTCATAAGCACATAACAGATACAATGAATAATAGATAACAATACAATACCTTTGGTTTATCTCACATGGCAATAAAAAAATTATGCCAAGTTGTCTTAATCACTCTCTGCTTTTTTTGCGCACTGACTTCAGCGTATGGAACAAATGAAGGCGGTGAATCCATACAAATTAACACACAACTCCATAAACTTTATGGTCATCCTAGTTGGTTGCTCATACTGCGAGATGAAGAAAGCCAACGCGTCTTTCCCTATCAATTCGATTTTTCTCAACGTGATAATTTTTGGCTGATCTTCAGTCATGCTAGATCTTATCGAGTCACAGTATCACAACTGTCTTTCGGACCTTATGCCGAAATAAAAAACTTTTGTTGCCTTGAAAATCGCAGCCTATCCGGACAATCACTGAATGTCACATTAAAAGGTGTTTTAAGTCCCGTACGTGCAACCTCTCAGTGTTATGTACAACAATATAATAATTATAATTTTACAATTGTAGAACATGCACAACCCAGCTCAGGTGAAACGATTGAATCAACCACCACGACTCTAACAACCGTTGTTCAAAAAGCCCCGGCTTTATTTACAGGAAAATTATGGTAATCAATAACATTCTGGAAGCAATCGGTCATACCCCTATAGTCAGATTTAATCGTATAGGAAAAGATTTACCCTGTGAGATTTATGGTAAATGTGAATTTTTAAATCCAGGTGGCTCTGTCAAAGATAGAATTGGTTACTACATGGTTGAAGATGCAGAAAAATCTGGCCGCATCAAACCAGGTGATACGCTAATCGAACCCACTTCAGGAAATACGGGCATAGGTTTTGCGTTAGCAGGCGCAGTAAAAGGTTATAACGTAATTATCACCATGCCTGAAAAAATGAGTAAAGAAAAACAAGTTATACTCGAAGCCTTAGGCGCAAAAATTTATCGCACACCGACTGAAGTTGCATGGGATCATCCTGACAGCCATATCTCTCTCGCTAAAAAACTTAACAAACAAATTCCTAATTCACACATACTCGATCAGTACGCCAATCCCATGAATCCACAAGTGCACTATGAAACAACTGCACAAGAAATTTTAGATGACATGGGTGATGATCTTGCCATGGTTGTCATGAGCGTAGGCACAGGTGGCACCATCACAGGTGTTGCACGCAGATTAAAAGAACATAATCCTGACATTCAAATCATAGGCGTGGATCCTTACGGTTCTATATTGGGTGGCGGCACTGAAGTCTATCCTTATCTTGTGGAAGGCATAGGTTATGATTTTTTTCCTAAAGTATTGGATAACAGCTTAGTGAATGAATATGTGAAAGTGCATGACAAAGAAGCTTTTCTGATGGCCAGACGTTTGATAAGAGAAGAAGGTTTATTAATTGGTGGATCTTGCGGTGCAACTGTTTGGGCTGCTTTACAAGTCTGTGGACGTTTGAAGAAAGGGCAAAAATGTTTAGTCACCCTGCCTGACAGCTCTCGCAATTATTTATCGAAATTTTTAGATGATAATTGGATGAGAGAAAATGGGTTTATGTGAATGACCTCCCTTCTGCCCCCTCTCCACCCACGATTTTGGTGGGAGGAGAGGGCTGGGGAAAGGCGGGTATCTCATTTTAACCTCCCCTCCCTAACCCTCTCCTCCAGCAAAAAGCGCTGGCGGGGAGGGGATAAAAACAAAGAGTGAAAACAAATGAAAAAAAACCAATACGATATGGCAACTCGCGTTATTCACGCCGGTCAATCCCCTGACCCTTCAACTGGCGCCATTATGACGCCGATTTATGCGACATCTACTTACGTACAAAGCAGCCCTGGCAAACACAAAGGTTTTGAATATTCTCGCACCTTAAATCCTACACGCTTTGCATACGAACAATGTGTCGCGAATTTAGAATCCGGCTCTGCAGCTTTTGCATTTGCATCTGGCATGGCTGCGATTGCAACCGTGTTAGAACTTTTAAAACCAGGCGACCATATCATTGCAATGGATGATTTATATGGCGGCACCTATCGCTTGATGGAAAAAGTCAGAAAAATTTCAGCCGGATTGAAAATTTCATTCGTTGATTTATCCGATCTTAAAAAAATTAAAGCAGAAATCCGCCCTGAAACACGCATGATATGGATAGAAACACCCACGAATCCCATGCTTAAATTAGTTGACCTAAAAGAGATCGCGAAAATTGCAAAACAACACAAACTGATTTCTGTTGCTGACAACACGTTTGCAACGCCTATTTTACAACGTCCTTTAGAACATGGCGTTGATATAGTCGTGCATTCAGCAACAAAATATTTAAACGGACATTCCGATATTATAGGCGGCATTGCAGTCGTCGGTGAAAATCCAGAATTAGCTGAACGCTTAAGCTTCTTACAAAATTCTGTGGGCGCAATCGCCAGCCCTTTTGACAGCTTCTTAGCATTACGCGGTTTAAAAACATTAAGCATACGCATGGAACGTCATTGCAATAATGCACTCGCATTAGCGTTATGGTTAGAAAAACAGTCTAAAGTCGCTCACGTTTATTATCCTGGCCTCAGCAATCACCCACAACATGCATTAGCAAAAGAACAAATGCAGCAATTTGGCGGCATGATTTCTGTTGAGTTAAAAGGTGATTTAGCGAGCACGATTAAAGCATTAGAACGCTTTGAACTTTTCGCTTTAGCAGAAAGTTTAGGCGGTGTAGAGAGCTTAATCGAGCATCCCGCTATCATGACTCATGCTTCTGTGCCTAAACCTCAACGTGAACGTTTAGGCATTAAAGATAATCTGATTCGATTGTCTGTGGGAATTGAAGCTTTAGATGATTTGAAAAATGATATTACGCATGCTCTAGGGTGACTTTTCCGCAAGATATTGCGGGAAAGTCTTGACTTTTCCGCAATCCAGTTTAGAATAGTCAGTATGAAAAGAATACAAACTCAATATATTATCAATGACTTATCCAAGAAAATGGTTTTTCTTGTCGGGCCCAGACAAGTGGGTAAAACGTATGTGGCAAAACAAATTGCAAAAGAATTTGAAAAATCCGTTTATCTAAATTATGACAATCTCGAAGATAAAAAAATTATTGAGGCTCAGTCTTGGCTAGAATCTACAGACTTGCTGATACTCGATGAGCTTCATAAAATGCCGGCCTGGAAAAATTATTTAAAAGGTCTCTACGATACCAAAACAAAACAATTACAGATACTCGTAACAGGCAGTGCTAGGCTTGATATTTTTGATAAAATAGGTGACTCACTTGCCGGACGCTATTTTCTACATAGGCTCTTACCGTTATCACCTGCAGAGCTGCATCAATTAGGAAAACCAGTAGAGATTGAAACTCTTCTAACAAGAGGCGGTTTTCCAGAACCCTATCTGGCAGAGAATGATTTGGAAGCCAATCGATGGCGCCTACAATACAGTAATAGCATCTTAGCAACTGATGTTTTTGAATTTGATCAAGTCCAAAATATCAAAGCATTAAAAACAATTTTTGAATTATTAAGAACTAAAATCGGCTCTCCCATTTCGTATCAATCACTTTCAGAAGATGTTGCCATCTCTCCCAATACCGTAAAAAAATACATTGAAATTCTTGAAGCCTTATATATTATTTTTCGTATCACTCCATTTTCAAAAAACATAGCCAGAAGCTTATTAAAAGAACCAAAAATATATTTCTTTGACAATGGATTAGTAAAAGGTGATGAAGGCGCCCAACTCGAAAACCTTGTCGCTGTCAGTTTACTTAAGTATGTTTATGGCAAAATTGATTACCATGCTGAAGATTACACATTACATTACTTACGAAACAAAGAAGGACAAGAGGTAGATTTTGCATTAATTAAAGATGGGAATATAGAAGAAATAATTGAAGTCAAAAACACAAGCAAAGAAATTAGCAAATCCCTTTATGCTTTTCATAAAAAGTATGCTTTTCCAGCAAGCCAAATTGTAAAAATTTTAAGAAATGATAGGCGCGTAGAAAACATTAAAGTCATTAATGCCGCGACTTTTTTATCTGATTTAACGCTGTAATTATTCACGTAAATAATTTTCCACCAAACGTCATATGCAATAACATGAGCGAAAGAATAATACCTACATGAAACGTAGCCCGGATTGAGCGCTGCGAAAATCCGGGAAAGATTTCAAAAACCAATGCCGGCAAATCCCGGATTTTCGCAACGCTCAATCCGGGCTACATACGCTTTATATCCTACGCTGCATTTTGAGGTGCTTTTGATATCTCAATAGCACGCTCTACTAAATCTTGCGTCTTTCCTTTTACTTTCCAAAAAGATTGATAGGCTTTAGAGCTTTCAAGTAGTTCTTTTCTTTCTACTGCTACAAGATCCTCAGGATTATCCATCACTTCTTTTACTTTAGTTAAAAGATTTAGCTTTCTTTTACGCTGATCTTTTAATCGATCCGCAATAAATCCTGTTTGATTCATTTCTTTTTGCAATTTATCTTTTTGTTTATCTATATCATCTTTTAAAGCTTGCTTAACTTCGGGCGAAACAGATTTAGTCGATTTCGTTGCAGGTTTATTTTCAAACCCCAACCAACCCTTAATTGTATTACCTAATTTTTTTAAACCCTTCCAAACAACGGGAACGACATTTATTAAAATTAAAGCACCTACAGCGATTAATCCAGCATAAGCGACAGCAAATGTTTTTTTGTAAATCTCACCCGCTTTAACAAGAACATCAAAGTTAAACTTACTAATATTAAATTGCTGTAATTTTTGCCCTGCTTGCATTCCTATCACAACCAATGCACAACCTATTGCATTAATGAAAGTACATAAAAATTCTTTAGCTGCATTCACTAAATGCTGTGTTCGATTTTCAGAATCTTTCAATGCCTTATAAATATGACGAAAGGATTTCACTAAGCCTACAGCGACAACTAATGCAGTAGCAGTAATAATTAAATAAGGTGCAACATAAAGTGCAGCAACCATGGATCCCCATTTCATAATCCCTAAACCCACCCCTAATAAAACAGCAGAACTCACGTTCGCGATTAACTTTAAAGTATTGGCAGCATTTTTATTTTTTTCATAATAAAACTCTTTTATGGATAAAAGCGCACTCACACCCAATCCTATAAAAGGAAGATAATTTAAAATCGTGACTACAGTTTTTGTATTTAATAACCAGCGAAAACCTTCCATAATTTTATCGCATGGGTTTGTGATATAAGTAGGCAGACAATTATAAAGCCAATTTAATTTGTCCTTAATCCAAGGTATGATCTGCTCTCCAACTAACCAGAAAGCATCTTTTTGCGGAGGGATAATGGGTTTTAAACCAGGTATAAGTGGCTGAGTGACAATAGCGCGTATCGCCATCGTAGTTCCTATTACTGCGCCAGGAAATGTATTATTCCACATATCATATGCACCAATTTGCGTATCTTTTATTTTTTCTGCATTTTTTTTCTGGGCGCTAAGCGCTTCATAATGCTTATCATCAAAATATTTTTTGATGGCATCACGTTTACGTTTAAAATAGCCTTTTAATAGCTCAGTATATGACGGGAATACAAACATTTATTCTCTCCAATAATAAAATTACTGTGTATATTATATACAGAATAACTTAACGCTTTATTAAGGAGTGATTGAATAGAAAAAATTAAATGTTTGTTTTTTCAATGGGTTATAGAAAACAACTGCTTGCCCAGGCTGGAATGCAGCAAAATAATCGAAATAACAATCCCCACAGGGGCTAAGATCAAAGGCATTAATACATTGAAACTCATAATCACTCCCCCTAACAATGCGGTGAGTGACCAGATCAGAGCAACGACGATAAAGCAGATTCCCATGACTTTACCCTGCTCTTCTTTTAGAACGCCGTCAGAATATAAAGTTGTTAAACAACTGTAAGCGATCACATCACCCACTGCCGTTGGAATTGCCGCAAGCCAAATTAACAAAGAATAGCCTTTTGCGGGTAACAAACAAAATAATACGCTTAAAACTAAACCGGCTAACACAAGATAAAGTGACAGCATTAACATTTTTTTTAGATCAAAAAAATTCTGTAAAAACTTAATTCCAAAACCGGTTGCCAATGCTAACCACAGTGCCTCTAGGCCTACGAATATTCCCAGTGCATGCGCTTTAAATCCTAATGCTGTTTTTAAAATCGGAGGAATAAATTGATAATACATACTCCAACTGATTTGACTGAGTAATAACATGGCAGAGATACGCAACACTTGGGGTTGAAAAAAAACTTTCTTAAGCGCTGCTAAATTAAAAAAATAATTTAAGGTGGGCTTGCTTCTAACGGTATGTGTTTCGTCAAAAAAGAACAGCGTTAATAAGCAGCTAATGCCTGCAAATAAAGTCGCGATGAAATAAGGAAGAGAAAAATTTAATGTAGAAAAATAAAATTGATTTGCAAAATAACCGCCTATAATAGGACCTATAAAAGCACCTAATGAAATAGAGAGTTGTAAATATCCCATATTCCGAATTTTATTTTCACGCGTTGAAATATCACCAATAACCGCTTGTGCAATAGGATTTGTTCGAGAAAAAGCGCCTTGTATAAAACGCCCTAGCAATAACAAACTTAATAAACCAAACACAACACCCAGCGCTGCAGTTAATGCAAATAACAAAGCGCCCAAGGTTCCAACTAACAGAATTTTTTTTCGTCCGTATTCATCTGACAGCGCACTTAAGAGAGGCGTCATCACTAAATTGACTACATGAGGAATGGCTGCACAGACGCCATACCACATGCTGCGCACAGCATGGGATGTACCAGGGGCAAACAAATGACTTTGCACATCAAAAAACAGCAGCGTTAAAATAGGAAAAGCAATATTTAAACTGGTGTGATCAAACAACATAACCCACAGCAAGGGGAAGATAGACGCTGATTTATTCGATTTAATTTGCATGATTTTAACTTTTTAAAGTGATGCGACTCACAGGTCATCATGATCTATAGTGCGGCCTGATTTAGGTGGATTAGTGGTTATGTCTTTTGAAGGAAACAGTTTATTCTTGAGCCATGCTGCAGAAAACAATACCACACCAATTAACGCGCCAAATATCAAAAGATAGGATAATAAAACTAAGCCCGCAATCAATATGACTATCATTAAACCCAATATCAAAAACGGCATGAATCTAGCTAAAAAATTTTGCATGATAAATTCCTACGTTTTTAAAATTTTTCCCAGAGCTGGGTGCTTTCAGTTTGACGCTCTACGCTGTCCCGTAATTTATAAATACGGTCATGTTTGGCTTTTTCTTTTTTTTGCGAAGCAGACAATTCAGTATGCTCTTTAGTGAAGTTCTGCAGCAGTTGATCAATCTCGCTGACATAATTTGTTAAAATGGGGTCTTTACTCATTATTATTCTCCTCTATTTGCTAGATTATTATATCACAAGTGTTTACAGTTCTAATTAACTTTAGTCATTTGCAAAGCACTAGGGCTTGGTCGTAAAATATACTCAAACACTGGGGTTTTCGTTAAAAAGAATGTAGCCCGGATTGAGCGCTGCGAAAATCCGGGGTAAGGGTGCTGGAAATCCCGGATTTTCGCAGCGCTCAATCCGGGCTTCATCGACGAGATCTCCTGGTGTCTACAGGCGGTATAATCATTCAATGGAGTCGCCATGAAACAACTGGCCTTAGTTTTTACATGGATAGTCTTTTGCTTATGCTGTGTTACTGCGGCTCAGGCTAGATCAAATTCTTACTCCATCGCTGGCACTCAAAATTTATCATCCTTTATTAATCAGGCTGTTCGCGGAGCTGGGCCTAATGCCAATGTAGGTATCATCATAAGATCAATGAAAAATGGCGAAACGCTTTATGCCAGAAATGAACGAAATTTATTCATCCCAGCCAGTATATTAAAAATATTAACCGCAGAAGCGGGGTTATTGTATCTAGGTCCCAATTTTCATTTTTCTACCCAATTTGTCGGAAAAAATAATATACGAGACGGCAAATTGTATGGCGATGTTTATCTTATCTACAGCGGAGATCCAACACTGACTTTCAGTGACCTTGGAGAGTTGATGGCAGCCCTCAAGGCTAGAGGGATCAATGAGATTGTCGGTAGTGTTTACATAGACACATCCGCTTATGATCAAGTCACCACTGGCCCAGGCTGGCTATGGAGCGATAAACGCTATTGTTACGCCGCACCGATTAGTGCCAGTATCATTAACCACAATTGCTTGTCCTTTCAAGTTTCACCCGCAAAAAATGCAGGCTATGCAGCGCAAGTGGTCACCAGTCCTCGATATTATTTTGCCGGCATACATAATTCCGTAATGACACGTCCGCATGCTTCTAGAACGTGCTATGTAAAACTAGACAGTGTGGAAGGCGGCATAGTCTCCATCAGTGGATGCATGGCCAAAGGTCGCTATTCTGCAGGCATAAGCACTGTCATCAATGACACTTATCTCTATGACAGAGCGCTTTTAAGAGATTTATTTAGTCGTTATAGCATCAACATTCTGGGCGCCATCAATAGTGGAAAAGCCCCTGCAAATTTACCGATTTTAGCCTCTCATGATTCAAAACCGTTAAGCGTACTGATTAGTGAAATGTTAAAAATGTCAGACAACATTATTGCGGGTTCTTTATTTAAAAAAATAGGACAAATGTATACCCATAGACCTGGCACATGGGAAAATGGCGGCATGGCGGTTAATCAAATTTTATCTAGACAAGCCGGAGTTGATATTTGGCATCTTAATGTGATTGATGGTTCTGGGTTATCACGTTATAACCAAGCGACTCCCAGACAAATGCTGCAATTATTAGATTTTGCATTTCATCATCCTTCTACCAATATACATTTTGTTTCTGCGTTGCCGATTGCAGGCGTAGATGGCACGCTCAAACGACGCATGCAAAACATTGCATGGCGGGTGCGTGCTAAAACAGGAACCATGGCCGGCGTCGTATCACTAGCGGGCTATGCAATGAATGCTAATAAAGAACCTTTTGCTTTTGTGATTATGATTAATGGTAATCATGGTTCTATTTGGAAATACCGCGAATTAGAAGATAAAGTCTTAACGTATTTAACGCATTATTCTAGAGTGTAAACAAGCGTTGCTTTGAATGGTGGATTACGGCCCCTGGTGGCTTAATCCACTCTAGGAAGCAGACCTTGTTTTTCTTCTGCCTCATCCTCTTCTTGAATCTCGATCACAATATCTTGTTGACGTGCAAATAAAGCATAACGCGCTCTGGCTTGTTGAATAGCTTCTTTACGTGTTTGTATGGCTGTCTGAATATCATTTACAGAAGAACTGAGCGTTAATTCCTGTGGTGCGACAATAGGTAAATTAGGTTGTAACTCCTCTACAGGAATGGATAAAGCTTCCAAAATAGCTACGGCTTCACTTTGCAAGGCGGGAGAAAATACTGTTAAGGAAACATTTTTAAAACGTGAGCTACCTTTTGAATAAGCTCGTATCACTTCATAGAATCCTTCTAGGGCAGATTTTTCGAATAACATAATGAGCATTGCAAGTGCGCTAAAAGCACAGCCTATGCCAGAGCCTATCATAGTATAAAATGCTGTTCCCAAAGCATCGCAAAAAGAAGCACATTCATCCTTATAACCAGATCGTGATAAATCCGTACAGACATCCTCGCTAGCGATGAGGACAGTTGAACAACCGATTTGATCGCGCATTTCATTCTCAATATTTTCTCTCTCGTTAGATATTTGATGAATAAAGTAAGAGGAAACACTGAGTCCAATCGCACTAATAATAAAAGCGAGCATAAATATTATTTTGCGACTATTGAGCGCTGATGTATTTCGATGATTCCAAAATGGAAAAGCCTTTGTTTCGAGTGCCAGGCTATTTAAAAAATGATTATAGATGTCAAGCTCGGCAGTAGATTGTAGACGATAACAAGATTTTGAAACACGCGAAAGACGTGCTTTGCTTTTTTGATCCAACATTTCAAATAGTAATTGTGAAGGTCCAAATTTATTCGTCAAAAATACTCGTGTAAATAGCGAGTTATCCTGCATAGGTATTGAAGATATATTAGCTGTAAAATCAAAACCAAAACGTTTAGCTTTCAAGTTAAGATCATAGATAGCATTTTGATTTAAGCGTTGAAAAGCTTGTTGGCTATGAGTGATATCATTACGACCGTATACCACATGAAAATACATATGAAAAAAGTTATCTTGTGTAACTTGATTATCTAGCATGAATTTTTTTTGAAATGCGATGGTTTTATTATCACGCGTGTCTTTTAAACCGTGTAATCCATGACTCATCATGCGATACATCAACCCTTCACGTTCCGCAACAGGAACTGGAATAAACGTATTTAAAAAAACAGTTGAGAGTTCAGGATATTTTTCTGCAAGCTCATAAGCAAAACAATTCTGATGAAACATCACTAAAAAAAGTAATTCTGTGTTATCTGTTGCTAAGGCATGTGCCAATAAGGTGTCTACCTTGAGACTCTTAGCCAAACTAGCGTACGCAACATAATTTTTAGTCAACACTGTATAATCTAAAACAGTTAACAAATCATTAGAGTGATGACCTGAAAATTTTTCAATTAAATCGACTAATTGATAATTCGCTGCAAAATATATTTTACAATGGCGTGGGGTGAAATGGTCAGGATAGGTGAGTTCGTCATCGGATTCTAAATAGCTGTTAGCTTGGTCTAATGATGCAGCGCTAAAGTATTTCAAGAATAATGCATTATCAGCTATATCATTGAGTTGATATAATGTTGCGACAATCTGTTCACTATCATTTTTAATGATTGCTGCAATTTCATGATTCGAATTTTTTGCTTCCCAAAATCCCAAGCTTGCAATGTTTCTATCTGAACGTATCTTGCCGTCATTCATACGTATGAGAAATGCCGCTAATGCAGGAATATTTTTTTGCATAGCGCATTCAATCAAACCTGCGAGAACAGTAGACATATCATTTAAAGAAACAGTTTCACGAGACACTACATGAGGAATTAATGCTTCTGATGCAAGTGAATAAGACTCCTCCTTTTCTTCACCGTCTAACTGCCGGAGTGGAATAGGCGCAGCGATAGATTCTTTTGAAATAACTTTTTCTATACGCTTTAACAGCTTAAAACCAAGCTTTACTTGGTAGTGAAAAACAGCCCAGCTTAATACGGATTGCATGATGTATTTATCTATAGTCAGTGATTGCAGTCTCTCCACCATAATGTCATCGCCGCAATGAAGAGCAAGTGCTATGGCTTTATTTTTATCTGCACCACATGACAATAAAATTTGTGCGTTAAACCACTGGCTATATTCTAAGGCCAAATAAAGCGGTGTTTTTTGCGCTTGTTCCAAGACATTTTGCTGATCTAGATGTAATCTCACCGCTTGGTCTATATGAGCACCACTCGCAATTAACCATAAAAGACTTTCACTCATGCCATTTTGTGCCGCATTTTGCAGCGCTGTCATCTGCAAAGCATCAATCTCATTGACTTCACTCGTATGAAAGCCTGCCTTTAACTCAGCAATTAATGTATTAGGTCTATGTTCTTTGATAGCGCGATTTAACATATCAAGTTACCTTCTTTGATTGCTGAGTAGGGATTGTGAATACATTTCTACATTGTCTTCTTCGTCATACTCATAGGATTCTGATTTGTGTTCTTCGAGATGAAGTCTTGCGGGAGTCCCTTGCGCGGGTGCATTAAAAAAAGCATATCGCTGTTGGCATGCTATCGCGCGATCTTTAAATACAGTTAGCGTTGTTCTTGCTTCTTGAACACTGGACTGCAGAGATAAATTTAGTGCTTCTGTCGTGGTTTCTTGCATCTGATCAAATACGTCAGTCAGTTCATTTTGAAAATCTGCGGGCAGTTCAGTGAGAGCCATGGGATTAAAGCGATCTAATCCATCATAAAAAGCAAGCGCCAATTTTTTTAAACCAGAAGCACTTTTCATTAGCATAAACAAAAGAAATATACCCACGAGTGAAGTAAACATAGCAAAAATAAAGATATTACGATCGTCCTTGGATAAACTAATGCAGAAGTCACTACATATTTTGGCACTGTCGGGTAAATAATTGCATCTCTCGTATAAGATATAAGAATCACAAGTACTGCCTTTATCAGTCCATGTTTCACGCATTTCTGATATTGTATTTTTTTGTTGTGTAACATACTTTCCTAAAAATCCATCGCATATACTTTCGGCAACGGTGCTAAAAAATAAGTAAATTAAAAGATTTCTATCTAGATTTGTAAAACCGCGATAGTTGCGATTTTTTAAAAAAGGTAATTTCTTTAATTCAATTTGCAGATGATTTAATGTTTGTTGAAAAAGAGCAAGCTGCGTTTCTATGTAGACTAGATGATGCGATTTTGAAAGTGTCGAAAAACGTGCGCGAGAGCGCTGATCCAGGAAACTCATTAAATTCTTAGAAATAGTCGGATAGTGATGCAATGCTTTTATATCAAGCTTAGATTTTATTTCTGCACGTATTTGAAATTGATTTGTAAAATCAAACCCAAAACGTTTCGCATGTTCTATGAAATCTGTTGCATTATTCGCATGTAAAATGCGCGCTGCTTGCTGCAAATGATTAACGTCATTGCGATGAAACATGGCATGAAAATATAAACGTAAAAACATTTCATCAGTGACTTCGTGATGAATTAAAAACTGTTTATGTTTTTTAATTAAAGGTGCACTACGTAATTCTTTGTAACCTGAAATACCATGACTTATTATACAAAAGCTCACACCATCCACTTCTTCTATTCCACATTGCTCTCTCAATAAAGACAGCGCAGCGTTTGCGTTCTGAGGATAGAGATCAGCGATCTCATACATGAAATGATTGGTATTAAAACTGTATGCCAAGAGTAAGTCAGCATCTTGAGTCACTAATGCATGTTGGAAAATGAGCTCATTGCTGAGATACGTTTTTAAAAAATCAAAAGCCACATAATTTTTTTCTTTAATACAAAAGCTCAAGACATGCAAACACTCTTCAGTCATCACGCTAACGAATTTTTTTAATAATGCATCTTGAGACGGATCGGCATATTGAATAGCACGGTAAATTTTACGTTGTCGCGCGTTAAGACCAGGAAGTATAGGGTTAGGATTAGGCGTTTCAATATAGAGATTGGCATACTCTAACTGGGGATATGCCATCTGTGTTAATAAAAAATCTTTTTTACCGCTGGCTTGAAAATCTTGTAAGGTCTTAAGAGTTAACTCGGCGTTAGTCTTTATTTTTTCTTGTATTGGGTCTGAGATTATATTCTTAATTGCTAACCAATAACCAGCGCTGGCAATATGAGCTTGTGACGTTATTTTTCCTGAGTTTATATTTATTAATTGCAAAGCAAGTTCGGGTTGATTTCTATAAAGCGCAAGCTCGATTAAGCCTTGTAATATCCGCTCAATTTGTTGTGCATAGCCGGCATAGGGTTGTTGCAAAGAAAGAGAAGGTTGTGCGCTTAATGAAAACGAGAGTTCAACAGGAGCTTCTTTTTCTTCACCGTCGTGAGAATTTAAATCATCGTTAAGTTTTTTAAGTGTAAGGCTGATGACATGTAATAATTCAAAACCATGATGCACACTGTAATGATTAACCGCCCATAGTAATATCTGATCTATCAGCTGTGGCTTTATCTGTAAGCGTTCTAAAGCATGCATCATGCTGCGATCTTTATTGTGTTCTGCGAGAGCGTAAGCGGTTTCTTTATTCGCTCCACAGAGTAATAAGATTTGTGCATTTAATTCTTGATGATGTTCTAGGGCTAGATACAGCGGTGTTTTATGATATTCGCGTAATCTATCCTCAAAATAGGCTGGGACTTCTTGAGCAAGATCAACCGCCGCATGAGCATTCAACAACCACAGCAAGGCTTCAGTCATGCCTGTGCTCGCAACACGTTGTAAGGGTGTGAATTTAGCCGAATCAACAGAGTTCACGCTATCGTGATGAGGGGCTGATTTCAAGGTGGTCACAAGCACGTCTGGCGTATGATTCTTAATAGCGTTAATTAATGGCTGGTCTAGGCGGTGACTGAGCATAGATGTACTCTTTATTAAGCTTTAAAGTAGAATATTTGCACATAATATAGAGAAATGGTCTTTTTAGCAATGATATATTGTATATTTAATGAGTTATTTGGATTTAGATGGGTTTTATTTGGTGTATATTGTGGTTAAATAAAGAACAGAATGTATGGGGCTAGTTTTTGTAGCCCGGATTAAGCGCAGCGAATCCGGGAATGAATGAGGCATACCCCGCGGACACGGCGCTGTACGCCTTTGTCCACGCTACAAAACACATTCCGCAATTAAAAACGTCACCACTCCCAAACCGCCTAAAATATAAATTAAAGGATAGGGCATCGCTCGCTAGTTGTTGAAGCCCGGTTTAATCGCAGCGAATACGTGAATGAATTAGGCTTTCCTAGGAGAAATAAATTTTAATAAATATTCCGCAATTAAAAACTTCACCACTCCCAAACCGCCTAAAATA